>JAAYJV010000140.1 GCA_012522755.1 Candidatus Hydrogenedens sp. | reverse complement strand
CTACTCATCAACATAAACGAGCACTCGCATTAACATCTCGTAAATTAGTACGCCTGATTTTTGGATTGCTGACCAAGAATCAAATCTACTCCAGCAATAAAGCTGGTGAGATACAATAAAATATTTCATTCCCCATCCTATTTTTTCTTTGAAAATCATAGGTTCTATTAAAGTTACTCTTTTTTAATCAATTTGTTTAATTCTATTTGTTTTTTTCTCTTGACATATTACCAGATTGCTTTCTAACAACCCAGTTGCTGTATTTCCGTGCGGCTCTCAGGAGTGGCAGAAATCTACAGCAACTAATGCGTTAATCAGCGCTGCCTTGGTCAGCTGATCCACAGGAATGAATTCGTCCTTGTTGTGAGCGTTGTCTCCATAAGGCCCCAGAATGACAGTCGGGTATTCCAAACCGTATCTGGCCAGACCGCCGTCGGTCCATGAAGGCATGTAACCAATCTTCGCTTCTTCTTCTGTAGCAGTCTCGATTGCGGTCTGTAAAGAGGTTACCACAGGATGATCCAGCGGGGTTTCAAACGACAGATGCAGGTAACCGTCCTTCAGGGCAGCTGCCTCGCTTACCGACATTTCGCACTTGAATTCCGGATCCTTTGCTGCCAGATCGTCCAGCACGGCCTGGAATTTACCAAGCACCTCGTTGTAATCCTGATAAGGCAGGAATCTTGTGTCGACGTACACGTCACATTCGCCCGCCACAATGGACAGCTGGGTGCCGCCATGGATGACACCATAGTTGATGGTAGCTTCTTTCAGCACAGGATGCGTTTTTGCATAAAATTCCGGAATTAATTTTTCGTCCAGAACTGTGCAGAATTTCACAGCCTTAGAGATGGCGTTGATACCTTCACGCTGAAGACAACCGTGCACGGCCTTATCGATAAAATGGAATTTCAGCCATTCCAGGCCTCTCTGACAGGTTTGGATCTCAAAATTGGTACTTTCCGCAATAACCACTGCGTCGGTGAGAATTTTGCTTTCCACAACGTCGATGGTGCCGATACTGTTGCGTTCTTCGTCGAGAACACCGGTAAGAACAATTTTTCCCTTTTCCAGTGCACCGGTTGATTTAATCGCAAGCATAGCTTCAATGACACATGCCAGCGGTCCCTTGTCGTCAATAGAACCACGGCCATACAGCTTGCCGTCGACAATCTTCGGTTCGAATGCTTCTTCCCAGCCATTCGGTTCCACTGTATCAATATGGCAGTTGAACATAATGGTCTTACCGGGCTTGCCGCTTTCCAGGGTTGCAATTACATTGCACCGCCCGTCATCAACTTCCTTCAAATAACACAGAATGTCGTTAGCGTCAAAAATTGATTTGACGTACTTAGCCACACCGGTTTCCTGGTTAGGAACACCGTAGTAGGATTTAATGCGGATCATGTCCGAAGTCATTTCGACTAAGCGTTCTTCACTGATGTGTGCCATCAGTGCCTCTTTTAAATTACTCATTTTATATTTTCTCTCATCTGAAATCGAATCTCAGTCTTTTCTTTTCCATTTTGCCTTCTGCCGAGGCCGGAACCCGTCCAGAGTTCAATTACTTCACTATCGCTGCTTTTAGTGCAGGTGAATTTTGAAGTGAACTTGCGTGATGTATTCATCGGTCGGCTGAACAAGTGCCGCCGAAATATCATTGGCATTTGCTCCCGTATGGCCTGTCAGGATCAATCCGTTTTCTGCCTGAAGTGCAGAGTATGACCTGCTTGTGATTACCCTAAATTTGTCTTAATACAGAAACTTTTGGATAAAAGGAGCCTCTATTTTTTGTTAAAAGCAACGGAGCTTCTGAACAAAAGATCCCGCCGCAAATCCTGTTTGCCCAGGTTGTTCAGCTTCTGTGTCGGTTATTCCTCCACGTGGAAGTAAAAACCGGGAGAACGGTATCTGCCGAAAGCACCTTCGGCCATCACAAAAACATAGTTTTCACCGGAAGCCATATCCACGGTAATCTCCGTCTTGCCAATGGCATACTCCCCGTCGCTGAGGAAACCAGCCTGACGCCAGGCGTGGTTTGGGCTCTGAATAATCCAGCCCAGCACCTTGTCTCCATGCTCTGTTTCGAAGGAAAGCTCCAAAGTATCGCCCTTACAGAGGACGGTCTTGTCACCCCGGAGAACCATATTCGTGATGCGGAATTCCACAAGTGCACTCTTTTCGCCGTCCTTCACGCAGCAGGCAGTATAGTAACCGGGCACAGAGGGCCGAAAAATTGCCTTCAGATCCTCTTCAATGGGCAGAACCGCTGCCTCGGGGCCGGTGATCTCCACAGAAGTCCAGCCTTCTTCCATGATGTCCAGTTCCACGGTGTCACCCAGCATATAGTTCGCCTTGTTGCCGTAGTCAGGCTGCAGCACGGTGTTGATGGCAGGGTGCCCCATGCAGGGGTCACCTTCCACGGGCACGAAGGGATCTGGCGTATAGGGTACGTCGTGGACGCCGGCATAGCGGAAGACCCGATAGCCGGAAGCCAGCCAGTGGCCGCGAAATTCCTCGGGGGTGTAGTCCTTGGCCACACAGCCCGGCGATGTGCTCTCGGAGACAGTAAGAACACGAACTTTTCCCTCCACATCCCGCTGAATGTCTGTAATGATGGCAATATGCTGGCCGATTTTCAGCACAGCATCACACAGCTGCAGGTTTTCCAACTCGGCGGCGTCCACTTCCGTAACGCCAGGAATGGTACTCCATGTTTTGCTAGGAAAGCGAACGGGCAGATCGAAAACATAGGCCGCAAAGGAAGTGCAGACCGTGCCATAGAAACCGGACATGGCTCGGCCCTGTCCGTGCTGGGAGCGGGTGTACATTACGCTGCGGGGATTGGACAGAGCAGAGAGATAGGTCTCGAACAGGACATTGTCACCCACAAACTTTTCGTAGCAGCGGACAGAGGAATAGTTGACGCCCTGTTGGGGATAGTAGGCGGAGATAAATGTATCAATATCATGACGGACTTCGTTGCTGTCTCTATAAATCGTGCTGGTGGAAAAACGCCGGACAGGGGTCCACTTTACCTCGACCATCTGCTTTGCGCGCTTGATGGCATTTTCCACGCCTTTAGAAACGGGCTTT
The DNA here is from genome assembly GCA_012522755.1 of Candidatus Hydrogenedens sp. GTDB lineage: Bacteria > Hydrogenedentota > Hydrogenedentia > Hydrogenedentales > CAITNO01 > JAAYJV01. The sequence continues at coordinate 4,733 of JAAYJV010000140.1, read as the reverse complement.
TCATGGTACAATAACAATAGAATCACTCCTTTTCGTGGTTTTATACAATTCATAAATTAGGAGCCCTGCCACTGTGCTTCATTTGAGTCACAGTGTAGCTTGCCACGCACGCCCCATTCGGGGCAGCTATCAGTCAGGAGCGTGCGCGGCTCTCTATGGAAGGAGGAACACTTTAGATCTTATCGTAATGATGGCAGGCAACGAAGTGACCGGGTCTCGCTTCCTGCAGGCTGGGGCACTTGGCCCAACATTCTTCCAAGGCGAAGGGACACCGCTTGGCGAAGCGGCACCGATCCTTCGGCTCGATGGGAGAACTGATCTCGCCCTTCAGCAGAATCCGCTCCGGACGGTCGTAGGTCTGGGGCACAGGGATGGCGGACAGCAGTGCCTTGGTGTAGGGATGCAGGGGATTCTCAAAAAGTTCCTCTGCGGGGGCCTTCTCCACCAGCTGGCCCAGATACATTACGACAATGTCGTCAGCAAAGTGGTTCACCACCGCCAGATCATGGGTGATGAACATATAGGTCAGGTCACGTTCACGCTGCAGCTGCTTCAGCAGATTGAGCACCTGAGCCTGAATGGAAACATCCAGCGCGGAAACCGGCTCGTCGCAGACGATGAACTTGGGGTTCATAGACAACGCACGGGCGATGCCGATGCGCTGACGGCGGCCGCCGTCCAGCTCGTGGGGATAGGTGTTGATGAGGCGCTCTGCCAGGCCAACGGTCCGCATCAGCTCCACGGTGAGTTCCTCCACCTCATACTTGCCGGTGGCGATCTTGTTGTTGATGATGGGCTCGGAGATGGCCTGCATCACCGTCTGACGAGGATCCAGAGAGGAGAACGGATCCTGGAAAATCATGGGCATATTCTTTCTGTGGGCACGCAGCTCACGGCGGGACAGGGCACCGATATCCACGCCGGCCAGCTTCACAGAGCCGGAAGTGGGCTCGATCAGACGCAGGATGACACGGCCGGTGGTGGACTTGCCGCAGCCAGACTCGCCCACCACGCCCAGAGTCTTGCCACGGTCGATGGTGAAGGAAACGTCGTCCACCGCATGGAGCAGACCTCTGGGGGTCTTAAAGTACTTTTTTAGATTCTTGACTTCCAGCAGTGTATCACTCATGGCTTCCGACTCCTTTCGATCATAAAGTTGGGATCATCGTAGGCGGTACAGGCCACCATGTGGGTGCCGCTGATCATCCGCTGCTCGGGCTGCTTGGTGCGGCAGACGTCGGTGGCATAGCTGCACCGGTCAGCGAAGGCACAGCCCTCCGGCAGATTGGCCGGATCCGGCATCAGACCGGGGATGGGCTTCAGCTCCGCCTTGCGGTCCTTGATGTTGGGCAGGGAGTTGAACAGGCCTTCGGTGTAGGGATGACGGGTGCGGTTGAACACGTCGTCCAGAGTGCCCTGCTCGATGATGCGGCCGGCGTACATGACGGCTACGTCGTCGCAAATGTCGGCCACGATTCCCAGGGCATGGGTGATAATGATGGTGGAGGTGCCGAACTTGTTCTTCAGATTATTCATCATGTCCAGCACCTGGGCCTGAATGGTAACGTCCAGGGCGGTGGTAGGTTCGTCGGCAACGAGGACATGGGGATTGCAGGCCAGAGCGATGGCGATGACCACACGCTGCTTCATGCCGCCGGAGAACTGATGAGGATATTCGCTACCGCGGTGACGGTCGATGCCCACCAGTTCCAGCATATCCAGCGCCCTTTCATAGGCCTGCTTGCTGTTGAGTTCCGGCTCGTGAATGCGAATACTCTCTGCGATCTGAAAGCCCACCGTCAGAACGGGGTTCAGGGAGGTCATGGGATCCTGGAAAATCATGGCGATATCGTAGCCGCGGACCATCTCAAGTTCCTTCTGGCTCATGTGGAGTACGTCCTTGCCGCAGATCTGGATCTCGCCGTTCTTGATGATACCGGGGGGATCGGGCACCAGATTCAGCGCAGCCAAGGCGGTGGTGGTCTTGCCGGCACCGGTCTCGCCCACAAGGCCTAAAGTCCTGCCCTTTTCCAGCTGGATGGTCATGCCGTTGACGGCCTTGATGACGTCGCCGTCCACCTCATAGTGCACCACAAGGTCTTTGATACTCAGTACGATTTCTTTTTCATTACTCATAATTCACACCTCACTTATGCATTCTTTTTCATTACTCATAATTCACACCTCACTTATACATCTTAGGGTCCATGGCGTCACGCAGGCCGTCGCCCAGCACGTTCAAGGACAGCACCAGCACCATGATGGCCATGCCGGGGAAAATGGTCAGGTAGCTTGCATTGCGGATGTGTGCACGCCCAGCGGACAGTAAAGCGCCCCACTCGGGAGAGGGGATGGGCACACCCAGACCCAGGAAACTCAGGGAGGATGCGGCAATGATGGCGTTGGCAACGCGCAGGGTGATCTGCACCAGAATGGTGCTGAGGCAGTTTGGGATAATGTGGACCATGACGATGCGCCACTCGCTGATGCCGATGCTGCGGGCAGACTCTACGTACTCAGTGTTGCGCACCGTCAGCACCGCAGCTCGGGTGGTGCTGGCCAACGGCGCGATCATACTGAAACCGATGGCGATTACGAGGTTCACGGTGCTCTGGCCAAGCCAGGACACGATGACGATGCCCATAAGAATGCCGGGGATGGATCTGAGGATGTCCAGCAGACGCATGGCAATCAGGTCGAACTTACCGCCCAGATAGCCGCACATGGCGCCCAGCGGCAAACCAACGCACACGCTGAAGAGCACAGAGGAAAATGCGATGGCCATGGAGAACCGGGTGCCGTATAGCAGCCGGGCAAAGAGGTCGCGGCCCATTTCGTCGGTACCGAAGGGATGTTCCAGGCAGGGTTTTATGAGCTTGTTCCGGAGGTTATAGCCGGCGATCTGGGTGTCATAATCGAACATTACGTCAGCGAAGATGGCAATGAGAACAAACAGGGCCACGATGGCAAGGCCCACCATAGCGCCCTTGTTCTTCTTCAGGCGGTACCAGATCTCTCCAAGCTTTGTGCGCTTGGCATACTGGGAAGCAATGCTCTGACGCTTTTCCTTCTTCTTAAACATTTTCCTTCTTGCCTCCCTTCACAGTGACAAAGCTGGTCCTGACACGGGGGTCAACCGCCACGAACAACAGGTCGATAAGCAGCATGGTCAGGCTGATGATGATGCACTTGAGAATCAAGCTGCCGCAGACCACGGGGGTGTCACGCTGGTTGATGCCGTCGATGATCATCTTGCCGACACCGGGCCAGGAGAAAACAGTCTCCGTCAGGGCTGCGCCTGCCAGAGAGGCGGCGAACTGGGTGAGAGTGATGTTGATGATGGGGATGAGGGCATTGCGCAGAGCGTGGAGATTAATCACCCGCTTTTCTGCCACGCCCTTGGCACGGGCGGTACGCAGGTAGTCCTGGCTGAGACAGTCCACCATGGTGGAGCGGGTGGTACGCATCAGCACGGCCATTTGACCGGTGCCCAAAGTGATGGCGGGCAGAATAACGCTGGCGGCAGTTTCCGCACCGCCGGAGGGCAGTATCCGCAGATACTGGGCGAAGACGATGATCAGAACGAGGCCCAGCCAGAAGTTGGGGATGGAAAGGCCTAGAACGCCCAGCACGGAGGCCGCGTTATCGAAAATAGTGCCCTGGTGCTGGGCGGCAAAGATGCCCAGGGGAATGGCCAGTATCCAGCAGACCAGGCTGGCACCGATGGTAAGATACAGGGTATTGCCGATCTTGGACATGAACATCTCAAAAACCGGCAGTCCGGTGGAATAAGACTTACCCAGATTGCCATGGAGCAGATCCAACATATAGTGGCCATAGCGTACCAGCAACGGCTTGTCCAATCCGTAGTGGGCACGTATGGCAATGATTTCTTCCTTGGTCATGTCATCCGTATTCAGAGAGTCCACGTAGTCGCCGCTGGCAGCATTAACTGCCAAGAAGATAAATAACGACACACCCAGAACTACAGGAATCAGCAGCAACAGTCTTTTCCAAATATATTGTAACATAACATTACATCCTTTCTGTGTGGGATTTCTTTTTCTAAGATGGGGGATGCCGAAACACGACATCCCCCATCCAAATGGTCAGCTACGAAAAGTGTTCAGCACGAGGAAACGAGGACTCACGCAGCCTGCCAGATGTAAGTGAAGTCGGGCTTGTTGTCGGCGCTCCAGATGGCGCCGCCGGCCTTGGCGTTCTCAAGGGAATAGCCCCCGCCGGTGAAGAAGGTCACGCAGGGCAGATCCTCTGCGACCTTGTACTGGATGTTCTTGTAGATCTCGTTTCGCTTGGCCTCGTCGGGCTCAGCCAGAGCAGCGCCGAACTGGGCCAGCATGTCGGGGTTTTCATAGTGGGCGCGGTTGGTGGAGCTTTTGATATCGCTAACGAACTAGAAACGGGCGCCGTTGGGGTTCAGGGAGATGTTGTAGATACCCATGTCATAACCGGTGGCCTCTCCCATCTTGGAGTTGAAGCCGGTGCCATCCAGGATCTCCACGTTGCAGGTGATGCCGATGGCCCTCAGGTTCTCCATGACGATGGTGGCCATGCCTTCAAATCTATCCGAGGTGGCGAGGTTGATGGTACAGCCGTTGGGTTGCTTAGACTTGGCCAGATACTCCTTGGCCTTTGTCACGTTGTAGTCGGGCTTCAGGTCGGCGGGCAGCTCCGCGTAGCCGGGCTGTTTGGGGCCGTGGATGTTGTAGTGG
>JAAYJV010000139.1 GCA_012522755.1 Candidatus Hydrogenedens sp. | reverse complement strand
GCCTGTCCAAGAAAAGCTAATTTGGACAAGGATGGAAGCAGACCTATCTTTTCGCCTTCTTCTTTTTCTGTACGGAGTATCCGAAGAAACCCAGCTTCTTGCCCAGGGCATAATAGCCACCGTGGGCATAGGCGGCCAGACCGGCTTTTTCCAGAGCAAGCCGCCCTGCAGGGGTCAACAGTGCTTCCGTCACTTGCACGGCTTTTATTTCAGCGATGAACAAGGTATGGGAACCCAGATTCATGGTCTTCGTTGTTTTGCATTCCAGACTGATGGGACACTCCTGAACGATGGGTGTTTTGATGGCTGTGGCGGGAGCAGGTGTCATGCCCGTCTCTGCGAATTTGTCCACATCCCGGCCGGAGACAACGCCGCAATAGTCTGTGGCATGAATCTGGTCCACAGAAGGTATATTGACGGTGAACTCGCCGGAAGCCTGGATGAGATCATAGCTGTAACGTTCGGGACGGAGCGATATGGAGAGCATGGGCGGCTGGCTGCAAATGGTACCGGCCCAGGCTACCGTGCAGATGTTGGGCCGGCCTTTCTTATCCATGGAGCCGATGAGCACCACCGGCACGGGACAAAGCAGAGTACCCCCTTTCCAGCTCACTTTATCATAAACCCAGCGAGAAGTTTTGGCTGTATTTTGTCTGGTCGACTTTTTATAAGCATCTGTTTTCTTTTTTGTCATGGAAGGCTTTCATTGGAAAAGTGTTTGCAGAATTTGTATGCACTTATTATGTCATAAAACAATGCAGCCACAAGAAAAGTGTCCTTCCTTTTTACACCACAGGGGAAGCAGTGGTCAGTGACGGGCATCTGAGCTTTGCCAGCTCCCTCCGTCTTCCCGGTTTTTCGCACTGAGGGTATTTGTCGCTTCTCACCTGTATTGCCTATAATAGAAGGTTGTTTCTAAGCTTTTCATGAATTGGAGTACTATTTATGCGTCACGGCACGAGCCTTCTCGCTTCTCTGGAAGGGATGAGTCATACCGCATTTCGCATTGCCCGTGAGCTTTCACAGGCGGGCCGTTCGGGATTGACACCCATGTTTCTTGCGCGCAAGCTGGAGATTCCGAAGGAGGAAGTGGAATATTATGTGGATGTGCATCACGAGGTGATGTATACCAATCTCACACGGATCTGTTTGAGTGGGGAAGGTCTGGCTCTCATCCGTCGGATCGGCGACGGTCTCAACAGCCGGGGCGATGCGGAATGTCTTCTTCAAAGTGTTCAATCCCTTTCTGATTATGGTACCCAGCAGTTGGAAGAACAGTTGGATATCGGCGGCAGCCCCTCCAAAAACAAACGGGCCAGAACCGTTCTGGAACTCCTGTACGGATATCCGGATCGGATTGAACAACATGTTGTGCAAAGCGACTATTCTCCTCTGGCGAAGAATATTTTCAACAGTTTATGGGAATCCCGACGGGGCACTCTGGAGGTGGAAGAGCTGCGCATGATCCACAGCGCCGGGAGTGTTGAACTGGAACGGGCGCTTCAGGAACTGCTGAGCAGCTACGCTGTTTTTGAAATTTTCCGCTTCAAGGAAGATGGTTTTCTGTGCCGGAGTATCGTTCTGCTCCGCGAACTTCGTGACTACAGATTTTCAGCGGAAGAAGAAGAAACAGAAATACATGAGGGGGCTCTTCGTCCGTTGCGGGGCGCCATCGAAGAGATGCGCAGTGCTGGAATGAAGTATACCGATCTCTTGTGTCGTGTTCTCGCTTCCATTGCCGCCCAGCCCTGCCGTGAACGGAAAGATGCCCTCAGCCTGAAAATGACCCACGGGCTCTTCAAGGAAGATCGTAACCGTCTTGAACAAATCGTTCCGGAAGACCATGACCCTCCTCTGGACAATTTTCTGAGCGCAGCCTACAGACTGGATTGGCTGGCATCAGTGGACAACAAAGTACTGATTCAGGATATAAGCCCGCTTTTTACCATGAGCCGCCTGGAACGGCATCGCCTTATCTTTCAGGAGGCTTTCTGTTTTTTATATGGCCAGAAACTCTATGACCAGATCACGGCCGAGGCGGCCCGGCTCCTGGGCGAAGAATGGTACAGTATCCGGGATTTCGCACGGCTTGCGCTGGCTCAGAGAACGGGTCTGGATATGCCCAGTCTCCGGCGTACGGATTTCGGATATGAATATGCCTGGCCACAACCCGCACGACAGCTCTTTGACCAACTCTGTCGATTCATCACCGAAGAGATGACTTGGATGGGTCTGGTGGAACGGGGCTATTGTGAGGGAGAGCCCTGCTTCCGGATGAGTGCTCTGGGCCGTGCTTTCATGGAGAAGAACTTCTCGGACTTTTCTGACGACGATTATCCCTCTTCCCGGGGTGCCCTTATTGTTCAGCCCAATTTTGAGATCATGGCATCATTGAACCACATGGATCCTCTGAGCACTATTCCGCTGCATATTTTTGCGGAAGCGGAAAGCAAAAGTTCCGTAGGGGTTTTCCGATTGAAGCGGGAACGTTTTGTCCGGGCATTGCAGCAGGGACACGATCCGGCCGCCTTCCTCGCTTTTTTGCAGGAGAATAACCGGGGCGATCTGCCGGAAACAGTTGTCATTACCCTGCAGGACTGGCTGAGTACAGCGAAAATAGTACGCCTGCGAACCTATCATGTCATTGAGTCTGAAGATCCCATGGTCATTGCCGAACTGGCGCACCACCCCAGATGGAAGGAATATTTCACGGAGGTGGATGGCAAGAAGGTGCTGCGCTATAAAAATTTCAGCCGTCAGGAACTTGCGGCCGATCTGGAAAAAGAAGGGTTCATTATTCGTTGAGTGAGGGACGCGGGGCCGAGTGGACAGAATGGACAGAGTGGACCAAGTGGAGAGAGACAGAGTGGGCACGGCATGCCGTTCCCCTACGTGCCCTCACCCCTCGAACCTCGCCCCTCGTTCCTATCCCCTATCCCCTATCCCCTATCCCCTAAACACCTATCCCCTACTCACCGCTCTTCACTTCATCAATCCCCATTTGAGCGACAAAGGCCAGAGGTGAATCCACCGCCTCCCGTTCTATAACAAGCTCATAAAGTTCAAGAGCAGATTCGGGAAGTTCCATACGTTTATATCTCTCCGCCAGTGATAGAATTTTGCCGGAACTGTCCCCATCCTCCAGATATAAGGCAAGAACTGATTCATAATACTGCTGCGCTCTGTTGCTGTCACCAGCCTCCAGAAAGGCATCGCCCAGTGCCATTTGTATCTGTTTATTTCCCGGATCCTGTTCCAGAAGTCTTTCATAAATATTTCGGGCTTCCAGAGAATAACCTTCTTTCAGATACATGTCACCCAGATTCTGAAGGATACCCGGATCCTCGGGAGAGATCTCGGCCAGACGTTCGTAGGCGGCCAATGCTTCGGCTGCATTCTTACCTTCGTGCCTATTGAACAGGCCCCACCAGCTAAGAGCACGTTCATCGTCAGGCCACTCTTCCAGCCAGTCCCGAAGTATCCGTTCCTGCTCCCAGACAACATCAACTGCTGCATAGAAAAGGACAAGCCGGTCATACTCCTCCGGAGTAGGGCCCTCCTGCTCAACCTGGTTCAGAAGCTGCACCGCTGCATCATATTTGTTCCCGAAATGACAGTATATCCCCGCCAGATTAATTTTGGGATTCACATCGCCCGGAGCCACTTCTATCCATTCCGCATAAACCCGATGAACAGCATCCAGATCACCCATGGTCATACAGACGCGGGCAAGATCATAATACAGCCCGAATAAAATCTCCTGTGATTGAGGGTCTTCTTTATAGGAGTCCAGCTCTTTCTGAACCAGCGCAACAGCCTCCTCATAGGCACCTTCCTCCATCAACTGGTCATACTTTTTTCTATAATGAAAGCGCTGCCTCTCCCTGTCCTCCGCTTCGGTATTTCGACTTTCACCAAAAAGTATCGGACTTCCCTTCAAACGAAAATCCCACTTGCCTTTGTCAGACCCTTCCGGAGCGGACTCTGAGCTATCTGCAGCCTTATTTTCTTCGGGAGTATTCTGTTCCGGTAGAGACTGGGGAGTTGCAGTGGTGGCAATGGACGCAGTGGAATCCTGAAGGGGAGATGCGGGAACAGACAGTCTGGCAAGAAAGTGGATGCGGAAAAGAAAAAGAGCCGTCAAAAAAATCAAAACAATAAAGAGGAAGAGATATTTAGACTTTTCCACGGTGCAGCCCTTTCATTCCAATCCGGATTATATCGCGGGGCAAGAGAACATGCAGTATCACTTTAGCACGATACGCCGGAACAGTCAAGGTCTGTGAGACGAGGGATAAAAAGACACCAAACCGCAAAACATGCGAAAGAAAGCCTTGGGTAATCTATGCACTTGAACATACTTTCCGGCGAAGAGTCGTAAGCCGTGGGAGCGCCAATGTCCCTATTGGCAAAACAACGCGCAAGAAGCTGAATGGCACTGCAGCCTTGACACGACAACCAGGTTTTAGAGAACCACAAATGGACACTGATATACACAGATAAGAAGAAAAAATACACCACAAAACAGTTTGTTTTCTTTTCCGGATTAATACGCGCTATGTGCCAATGTGGAAATTGGCGTTCCCAGGGACTGGCACTCCGGGCTTGATACGTGTTGTTATGGGAGGAATATGAAACTCAGGTAAAGCCGTTCTGTTAAGATCCCTGCTTTCGCAGGGATGACGTGCGCTGGCGTATGTCTCAGGGCTTTAAGCAAAAGGACTCAACGGTCCACCCCCTCTCTTCCTCTCTTCTCTTCTCTGTGTACCTCTGTGCTACTATCCGTCACCTTCTATGATTTTTTCGAAGAAGTTTATATTGTTGACTCTGCAAGTCATATGCTTCCAAGATGTTGTGAGAT
>JAAYJV010000138.1 GCA_012522755.1 Candidatus Hydrogenedens sp. | reverse complement strand
TGGGCAAAGTTGCGAACTTCAGTGTACTCTATCCTGTTCTGAGAGTCAGAGAATGTTTGCTGTTGATAACATTTGACAAAGTAGTTTGTTGTATCAATACATTCACTATAGGAGGAAAACATGCTGAACAACCATCTGTTACAAGAGGTTCTAACTCAATATAAGAACGACTTTACAGATTTTCTTTGGAAAGATGAGAAGTTCAAGTGGGAGGCTATCAAGCATTTTCAGGAACACTGGGATATCAACAGTCCAGATTTTCGTGAAATGTTAGAAATGGCAACAGAGAAGACCTACGGCCTGCTTGCATCCATGAACTTCTTTCCAAGGAGCATGATTCTGAACTTTTCCCAGGCGGATCCTGAAACCACCCGGGCCATGTTTCTCTCTCTGTTTGATGAAAGCAAAGACCTTGCTGACAGAGTTGCCAAGTTTGAAGCAGATGCTGACGCTATGCGCGAACAATATGATGAAGGAACCTGGAAAAATCATTATCAAAATGCAAACGCCATCAGCACCTATCTTTGGCTTCGTTTTCCCAGGAAATACTATATTTACAAGTTCTCAGAATACAGGGCTGTGTCCTTGGCTTTGGAAAGTGCTTTTGTGCCAAAAAAAGGGCAGGCAACTCAAAACCTTGTCAAGGGCTATGCCTTGTATGATGAAATCCGAGGACATCTGAAACAAGACGACGAATTGCTTGCACTGTTTAAAGAGGCTTTGACAGATACCTGCTATCCCGATCCTGAACTCATCACCTTGACCATCGATGTAGGATTCTATATCAGCAAGCATTATCAAAAGAAGAAAGCCACAAAGGGAGACGGGTGGTTTCCGGAAGACTATCATCCCGGCATCACAACAGCGCAGTGGTCTGAATTGCTGGAAGACCGCAGCGTATTCTACGAAGACAGTCTGAAAATCATGAAACGCCTAATGGACATTGGCGGCGCCGCAACATGCACTGAACTGGCCAATAAATATGGCGGGCTTATAAACTTCTACAATGCGGGCTCCTCCTCCCTTGCCCAACGAGTTGCCAAAACCACTGGGTGCCCCACCATGTTGGACGAGGCTGGCAATACCAGGTGGTGGCCCATATTGTATGTAGGAAAACCTGCTGAGAAAGAACAGGAAGGCGCCTATACCTGGAAACTGCGGGACGAGTTGAGAGACGCGCTCCAGCAAATTGATTTATCGGCTATCCCGCTATATGAGGCCACACCATCCTCAGAGGAGAAAAAGACAAGTACGGAAAACAGGAGATATTGGTGGCTGGTAGCAAAACCACAAGTTTGGAGTTTTTCTCGTATTGAAGTTGGAGAAATCCAAAGCTATACCCTCAGGAATGAGGCAGGAAATAAACGTAGGGTATATCAGAATTTTCTTGACGCGAAGGCTGATGATCTCGTGATTGGCTATGAGTCTGCTCCTGTGATGAAAATCGTTGCACTTGGGAGAATCAGCCAGGAAAACGATGGTGAGAGGCTATACTTTGAAAAGACAGAGACTCTCTGCACAGGAATAGATTTTAGGACTTTGCAAATGGCTCCAGAGTTGAAGGACATGGAGTTTTTCGCACACGCCGCCGGATCCTTGTTCAATCTGACAGAAGAAGAATTCACTTATATCATGGATATAATCCGTGAGGAGAACCCAATCGAATCCAAACAAATGATACAACCCTACTCAAAAGAGGATTTCTTGAAAGCAGTTTTCATGAGCGATACCCAGTTTGATACCCTGGCCTTACTGCTGAAAAAGAAGAAGAATCTGATCCTGCAAGGGGCACCCGGAGTAGGAAAGACCTTTGTGGCCCGCAGACTGGCTCATGCGTTGATGGGCGTCAAGGATAACAGCCGAATTGAGTTTGTCCAGTTCCATCAGAACTACTCATATGAGGATTTCGTAATGGGTTATCGCCCAGGGGAGGAAGGCTTCCAGCTACAGAATGGCATCTTTTACCGCTTCTGCCTGAAAGCCATGAACCGCCCTGACGAGTCCTTCTATTTCATCATTGATGAAATCAACCGCGGAAACCTTAGCAAAATTTTTGGCGAGCTGCTCATGCTAATTGAAGCAGACTACCGCGATATGAAAATAACACTGGCCTATAACGGTCTGCCCTTCTTCGTCCCCAGGAATCTTCATATCATCGGACTCATGAACACGGCAGACAGAAGCCTGGCGCTGATAGAC
>JAAYJV010000137.1 GCA_012522755.1 Candidatus Hydrogenedens sp. | reverse complement strand
TTCAACAGGCTCGCCTTCGGGCCAGAACTCACCTTCCTCTGGTTCAACAGGCTCGCCTTCGGGCCAGAACTCACCTTCCTCTGGTTCAACAGGCTCGCCTTCGGGATAGAACTCACCTTCCACCGCTTCAACAGGCTCGCCTTCGGGCCAGAACTCACCTTCCACCGGTTCAACAGGCTCGCCTTCGACAACGGGTTCACCTTCGACAACGGGTTCACCTTCAACAACGGGTTCACCTTCAGGGCATACTTCGCCTTCAGGCTCTTCACTCTGACTGGTGGCGGAACCGCTCAGCTTCACCAGAACAGATGGTGTATATCTGTCGCTGCTCAGAATCTGGAGTTGCCCCGTATGAGATCCAACTTCACAGGGTGCAAATACGATATCGAAGGTCAGCGACTCTCCCGGTGCAAGAACATACGGTAATTCAGGAGAATCTTTCAATAAAAAACCGGATTTGCTGCTGAGCAATGCCGCTTCCAGATTGAGACGTCCTCCCGTGGAAACGACACCTTCCCATTGTGGCAGTGGTGTCACATTGTCGAGGATAAGTGCTTTGATTTTTTGCCAGTGAATATCGGGGTTTGCTGAAAGAAGCAGTGCTGCAACTCCAGTTACATGGGGCGTTGCCATGGAGGTTCCGTACTTATACCCGTACATGTTTCCGGGAATTGTACTCAGGATGTTTGAACCCGGGGCCGCAAGATGAACGGTGGAGAAACCATAATTGCTGGAAGGAAATCTGTCATCATTGTGGTCACTATTGGCCACAGCAATAATATTGGCACAGTTGAAACTGGCGGGATAATAGGGGGATATATCGATATTTTCAGAATCATTACCAGCTGCGACAACAAAGAGTTGTCCGGCTTCCGCTGCAGCCTCAATCATGGCTTTAAGGGCGAGATTTCCCGCGTCTCCTCCCCAGGAATTATTTGTCAGATGGGCTCCGTGATCAATGGCATACTCCAAAGCAGAAATAGCATCAGCGTCAGTACCACTCCTATTGGGTCCAAACACTTTGAGTGCCATGAGTTTTACATTCCAGTTCACCCCTGCGACGCCAATGCCATTATCACCAACGGCACCGATGGTACCCGCACAGTGTGTTCCGTGGCCTTCCTCATCCATGGGATCACCACTGCTCACGCAGCCGAAGCCGTCGATCCAGGAAGCTCCGTGAATATCTCCAAAGGTCGGTGATGGGTTCACCCACATATTCTCGGCCAAGTCTTCATGAGTATAATCGATCCCTGTGTCAATGACGGCAACGATGACATCGTGACTTCCCGTGTGGATATCCCAGGCGTTCAATGCGCCTATATCCACACCTGCTGTACCGTAGCTCTGACCTGTATTGTGCAGTGCCCACAATTCATTGAAGCTGGGGTCATCAGGCATTTTATTGATGTGATACACATAGTTCGGGTATGCATAAAGTACGCCGGGCTGCTCTTCGTAAGACCTGATCAGCTCTTCCAGATTGGCGCCCGAAGGGAGTTGAACCACATCGGCATCAATACGATGGTATTGATGCAGGATATGTGCATTCATGGCCTTGTGTACAGAAACCTTGTCAGCGCTTTTGGCTGCGGAGTCAAAACCGACAATGAGCTGGCCCGCCTTATGTTGTTTCGTCAGATCCGGTCGGCATGGAATATCATTTTCACGATGGGTATGCGTCAACTCTTTGCTCTCAGCTTTACTGAGCGGTGCTCCGATGACATTGAGTTTTTTGATTTCCAGGTCATAACTGTCACAGGTGTTCCGAAGAGTAATTCGCTCGCACCGTGAATAGCCCACTGCAAGATTTCCAAAAGGCATTTGCAAGTCATCGGAAGGGAGTATGGAGTCTTCCACATGAACAGTACCGGGCAAGGGCTGCACTGTCAGGAGCCCTGTACCGGTAAAAGACCGACCGCTGCTCTGATTGATGAAGCTGAAGTCAAAAGGATAGCTGTCCGCCGGAAGGGTATTGGCGACACTGTTTTTGATCGTCAGAGTCACGTCCACAGAAGCATCGGCCCGTAGCGTACCGGAAGCGGGGTTTGCTGTAATAAAAGCGGGCAACCCGCCGGCTTTCCAGGTCAGAACACTGTCGCCCTGATTGAACAAAGTATATGTCTTTGAGGGAGGTGCAAAAGTACCGCCTTCATAGCCTTTGGAAACAAACTCTTCCTCCGGAAAGACCAGCAAATCATCATCCGGAATAAAACAGATCTCGTCTACCCAGCCGCAATCGAAGCCTACGCTGCCGGAATCATCCTTTTCGTATTCCCAGCTTACAACCCGGCCCTCTTCCACAGCTTCGGACACAAATTTCCAAGGGTGTCCTCCGGAAATAGACCTCGAAAAGCGGTCACTCACCGAAAAGGTCAACCGGTCGCAATATGGCTCCGATGACACGCGCCACCAGAAACTCAGAACGCCTGACTTCAGACAGGTGAAAGAGATTCTGGAACTCTGGTTATGGGAAATACAACCACTGCGGGCGGCATCTTCACCATCATGGGAAATATGCTTTTTGCCAATCCATGGCAAGTCGCCGCTGGTCTCCCACAAAATATCATCATTATCCAAAGCTTCACTCAGACTGACATCAGCAATGCAGCTGCTATCAAAATCTATGCTTAACAGATACTCTCCCACTTCACCATCGTAGCCGGCTATACGGATGTAACAGGGCGTATCCGCAGGCAGATCGATGAAAAGTTCGGAAGCACATTGATGGCCAAAGCTGCAATCACCATCATCATTGCAGGCAAGTTCCCTCAGATTATTGCAATCTCCTGTCAAGACGGACAGAGAAGTATTAAAATCACTGCCACATAAGGATATGTGATACTTGGCGTCATATTGAGGCTCAAATACATACCATACGTCCGCATTGTCACGGAATGAGCAGGAGCTGCTATGCGTACCCGTAGCTCCAACGGTTGAGCCCGTTACAGTCTCACCTGTTACAACTTGTATGGCCTTTTCACAAAGATCATTGGTCACGAATTCCTCTTTCGGATCGCAACCGTTCATGGCCATCACCTCTGTATCGACAGGATCGAGCCAGTTGCTCAAGCGGGTGGAATCGGTTCCTCCGCCTGTCCAGCTCTTCCAGATTTTGCCGTACCAATCAGAACCGGCGTTATCACATTCGGCGTAGCCGCCATGGAGCTGTCCCACGATACGATGTGTTTCAGAATCCCACAGAGCCGATCCTGAAGAGCCCGGTTCCGTGGTGCCGCTGCTCCAGGACACTACCCGCCAGTAACTGGCTGAGGACGACACATTCCCCATTAAATAGTTGGTACTTTGCAGAGGAGTATCGACAAAGCTGATGGCTTTTTCATCAGAGCTGGGATGATGGATTCCTGCGGCCTCCAGGGCGGCTGTATTGGAACGATCCCAACCGGCATAGTAAACGTTGAAGGAGGGTGACGGGGTTTGCGTGAGTTCCAGAAGCGTAAAGTCTGAGGCTTTGTGAGTGGCGCGCAAGTGGGAGCCGCTCTGGTATTGGGAGAAAGAGCCGCCGCCCAGGCGACCGCAAGTCGGCGATTCATAATTCCAATAGACCACAACGGATGACGCTTCGGATTCAGTGCTTACACAATGATTGGCTGTGAGGAAATAATTTTTGAAATCAGCCTGTGTGTTCATGACCAGCGTGCCGGTACAGGCATAGCCTCCTTCGAAAGTATAAAGTGCTACGCTGCGGATTTCGTCGCGCCAGTCATCGGCAATGGGACAAATCACATCATTATTACAACTCCCCTGCTTCTCAATGGGGAAGCCCCGGGTGAGAATGTCTCGGTAGCCACTCCCCACCACGCCAACGGTGAGGGAAAAGTCCTCCAGCTCCGACTTTGCCATGGTCGCTTCCAGAACAAGAGAATCACCGGGAAGAACAGGTGTCCACAGTTGTCGTGTGGGGCTGTTATCGACGAAAGTATAGGCTCCGAGCTGATAGTCATGCTCCACAGAAGATATGAGCAGACTGGCGCTTTGGGGCAAATAGAAATCCGTGAAGCCCAGGTTGATATCCGTGGCACCGGGCGCATTGACATATAATCGCCATAGCACCCACTCATCGTCCAAGGATTCCCAGACACCATATTCACTGCTGGTGGCTTCTGCGTGAAAAGGTTCAGCAAATTGAAATACTTTCTCAGTCTCCTGAGAAAAGCTTTTGTCTCTGGCCAGGAGACTTTCCGGGTCTATTCCGGGGACTTCGAGCAAGGGAATACCGGCATCGGGAAGGGACTCGCTGGCTGTGGCAGAGGGGAAAGCTGTCAGAAGATAAATCACTGAAGCGATCATAACTGCAATTGCTAAACAGCCTGTAAGTTGGGTAATGCGCTTCAGTGTCATCTATGGTGCTCCGTTATTGTCAAGAAATCGGCACGTCCTGATTAAACGATTATATGACAATAGCGGAGATGTTACAAGTGGGACAGCAAAGCAGGGTCAGATAATTGTTCTCAATTCCTCTCCACGCATTTTAAATATCCGCAATCCCGGCCCCGCAGTAGTCGGATACCGTACGTCCGGCACCATCCGTGACTTGCAATTCAAAAAGGAACGAAGGAGGATTGCACCCCACAATGACAGCTTCTGTTCCGACAGTCTCACCATTTTTCTTCCAGTCATAAGACAAAGTACCTGAATAAGGCGTCGTGACAACTGCTCGGAATTCGTAGCAACAAATAGAAAATATTTCGGATTCAGGACTCTGCAGATATTCCTCGTATTGTTCGGCTGTGTATCCTTGTGCTCCGATATAGTCCATTTCAATTTCGACCTCAATAAAAGAGGTAAAAGGAAAAGCGGTGCTTTGTTCTTTTCCTTTATGCAGCACAACATCACCGGTCACCTGATGATACTCCGGCACGGTAATACCGATCGCTGTATCTTTCCAAGATGTGATTTCCGCTTCCACACCGCCGACAGTGACTTTATTTGCATTGAAAAACGGACTATCCAATTGGAGACGGCCATGGGCGTCGACAGGTGCTTTACCAAAGCCACTACCCTTCAGTGTCACCCCGCATCCGATGGGTCCCCGCTCTGGTTCGATGGATTGAAGACGGAGAGGGGATTTGACACAGGCCGGGATATCCAATGAGTAAAAAGTGTTGTTCAGTGTTTTGTCGGCCAGATCCAAACGGGTAAACTGACCATTTGCCGAAGGAGCACCATAATATTCTTCATGATCAATATCGCCCAGATCATAGTGGGCGCCCATGACCCCGGCTCCCATCATGCTGGCCAGATTGGAAGCACCGTCGCTGGCTCCTCTTTTATGGCCTTCCAGGCGTCCATCAGCGTTTTCGATGAGCCAGGGAATGATCAATGCGCCCAGGGCAATATCGTTTCCTTCAATATAAGGTTTCGCATACCAGCGAAATTGCACTTCCGCTCGTTTGCTGGTGACACCGAAGAAGGCATGATATTTGTCGCTCAGACGGTAGACATCCTGCGCATTCAAGAGCTTGAGATTCTTGTTGTAAATTTCCGAACCTGAACGTAATTCGTATTTATTCCATTGAGTATCATCGAGGAAAGGGGAAATATCCACGGAAAAGAATTTATCCAGAGCGAGGTTGTGAGCAGTTGTGGTATGGCTGTTGGCATAACGCAGATCGCGGGTACCCGGTGTATCCACCTGCATCGTGTCCACCCGGCGTCTTATTGCAAAGAGTGTGTTGTCAATGTTTTCCAGAGGCAAGCTACCCGCTGTACCGTCATATCCCACCCGGTAAATGCCCGGAGGAGCGCCCAGAACATAACGCAAACTTACCAATGCCGACCCCATATGGGGAGTTCCCCAGGTGACCAGCTTTTGAAATGCCTCGTGGCTATTCTCATCAAAGCGTTGTATACCCGCTCTTGCAACAAGTCCTCCCATGGAATGGGCCACAATGTACAGACGCAATTCATATTCTTTCGACCAATCTTGCATGTACATCAATTTGTAAACGGCGCTATTTATCTTTCTGGCAAAATCCTGATCCAGTCGTGCGCCGGGGAATCCGGGCATGTCCGTAAAGATCGGTTTATAGCTGGGGTATATGAATTCATAAACAGCGGTGCAATCCAGGAGATCGTCTTCAACACGAAGAAGGTAGTCGTAGAAGGGAGTCCATACATCCTGTTTGTAGGCGAAGTACCAGGGAGCCGCCGCCGTGGTATTCAGACCATATTCCTTTTCTTCTTCATTGTGCCCGTGAACAAGCACAATCATATTCATAATCTCTTTGATTTCTTCTTCACTTTGTTCGTCTTCCGTCAGATCATCCCAGCTTTGTCGTTTTTCCGGTTTATCCGCCGTCGGGTAGAAACGTTGCAGAAGGGACTGGGCGCTCCAGTTGTAACTTCCTTCGAAAGTTCCCAGACTATAGCGAATCTCCCGGGGACGCCGAATAGCCTTCTGAGTGCTTTTGGCTTGTGCCAGATCGGAGATGATGGAGTCAGGAAAATAAAAATCTGTTATTTCATAGTCACCCTGTGCATTTATGGTGATGGGCAAATAACTGATATGGCCCGGCAGGTCATCATCGCCGAGCAGGAGGTCTGATACCCGGACAGCGGTCAATGTAGCCGGATCATGGTCCGCCACAGAGGAAGCCGGGAAGACCAGAGAAGGCGTGAAGTCTGAGAAGTTGCCCCCAAGTTCGACGGGATCAAAAGAATCAAAAGTGACAACCCGTGTTGCGCCGACAGGCTCAATTTCAGTTCCGCTCAAATCGGGGGAACTGTTTTCTTTGGACAGGGTCAGCGAGGTGAGTGAACCCGGCAGATCAATGGCGGGAAAAGTCAGCCGGGTACCATCGGAAAGAGATGTGGAAAAAGGCTTGTGCCCCTCAAGCTCATGAGAACCCGTCGGATGCTCCCCTTCACCTTCGCCATTGTCCTCGCCATCATCGTCATAAACTCTCATGGCGGACAGGTATACAGGACGTGTCTCTGCATTGGAAATACGCACATCCAGGGCATAACGGATTTCACCACGCGTATCAGCGGTAAAGACATCCCAATAGCCCGGAGCCACGGATATTTCATACATGTATCCCTTTTCCATCGGTGACTGCAGAAGATTATTTCCCAGAGAATCATCATCGGAGGGACTGATATACAACTCTGTAACGGCCGTCGACCGGTCATTGATCACCTGCAACACACCCACCTCATCAGGAAAACATGCCGTGAGCAGTATCGCTGAAGCAAAACACAGACACAAGAGCCGCACCAGAATCCATGACCGGGCATTCATAACATGTCTCCTGTTTTTGAGAGAGGGGCAATCATTGTTTTATGGGTATCACGCCAGTATCAACACCCTTTTCAACAATATTTTGTCTCTTTCATATTATTATAGCACAGAAAACAACGGACCAAGGCAATAAAGTGGACACTATGGATTGAATAAACACTGCACAGCAAAACCGAAATCAAATGATGTTTTTTTCACCACAATGGGCACAGAGGACACAGTGCTGCATAGCCGTAACTAACTGATGTTTTTATTCAACCGCGAAAAGCGCCAAAGGACGCGAAAGGAATGCGAGGACAAAGCTTATGTTTCCCCGGAGTCTCTTTTGTATCTCAAGACATGCCTGCGCCCCTCCCACATCCGTCCGATCCGACCGATCCGACTGATCCGACCGACTCCCCAGAAACCACTCATCTCTTCAAGTCTCTTATATCTCCTGACCCCACCCCCCGCTGTCAAACCGGTTATATTGCGACCCGGCCCGCCCATCAAAGCATTCAACCACAACAACGCAAAAAATGACCGGGATCCAGATTGGGAAGACACAGAAGAACATGACCGACCTCTTCAGTGTTTTATCTTACCGAATCATTGTCTATAAAATATCGGTGCCATAACCCGCTGTCTGCCAATGTGGAAATTGGCGTTCCCAGGAGTGACTCTCGAGGTCTTTCAGGGTTTCCCGAAGCATTATTTGTTCGTGATTGTCGGAAGACAGTTTTCCGAATCGAGAATCCCACAATATCTTGAAAACACATGGCTTGCAGAGTCAACAATATAAACTTCTTCGAAAAAATAATGGAAATTGACGGGTAGTAACACGATGGGACACCGGGAAATGAGATGACTTTTTAACCACGGAACACACTGAATACACGGAAAAAATACAGATGGCTGAAAAAAGATCTGTAATCTTAATGCGTCCACTCTGTCCATTTTGTCTATTGACCCTGTATCAAAACCAAGAGCCACCTCACGCCTCTCGCAGATCAGTCGGATCTGCGAGGGAAAAAGGTAGGTCTGTGGTCACTGGTGTCCAAATTAAGGACACCATCGAATCCACACAGTTGAATTCATTGGTATTTTGGGCAGATTTTGTCTTCATTTTCCCGATTTCCAGGATCAGGTTGACTGATCGTTGCATTGGCCTGTC
>JAAYJV010000136.1 GCA_012522755.1 Candidatus Hydrogenedens sp. | reverse complement strand
TTTATGTATGCATTTGACGGGAGAACAAAGACTCAGAGTTTACAAAGGCTTTTATTTTATTCTTGGTTGGCAAAAGACCTGTTACCGCATCACTGTTTACAAAATGTCAATGTCATAACACGCTGTCTGCCAATGTGGAAATTGGCGTTCCCAGTAGTGACTCTCAACGTCTTTCAGGGTTCTCCAAGGTGTTATTAGTTTGTGATTATCAAAAATAATGTGGCCGAATCTGTGGTCGCATCACTTGTTCAGGTTAAATGACTTAGTACCTTATCGGTCATCTTCTATTAAAAACAACAAGAAAATTTTGCAAAAAAACAAAACAACTGATATATTATATTGAAATACAACAAGTTATGCAATTAAATAAACTGTGAATACTGCAGAGAATATCTGCCTTTTGAGCCTCATCAAATAAAAAGGACATGCCTTCTGGGTTGCGGGCAAAGCCCGCGTTGGATAGACAATAAAACAAACTTCTTCGAAAAAAATAATGGAAGTTGATGAGTAGTAACATACCGGAAAATAATTCTGTCGGAAATACCTTCGAATAAGGCTTTGCAGAGGAGCTGAAATCATGACTCAGCCAGGCTTACCCGTAATCGTCCGTTCGGATAAGGGCATGATGCAGATCATCATGAACCGGCCCGAAAAGAAAAATGCTCTCACCCGGGAAATGTATGCTCTCATGGCGGAGGCTCTGGAAGAGGCGGCCAGCAATGAAACAATCCGACTTGTTTCTTTCAAAGGAATGGGCGGCACTTTCACCAGTGGCAACGATCTGATGGACTTTTTGAACCAGTCCATCACAGCCGAAAGTCCCGTATTCCGGTTTATTGAAACGCTCGTCAGCTTTCCGAAAATTCTATGCGCTCAGGTCACAGGTGCAGCCGTGGGGATCGGAACTACCATGCTCCTCCATTGCGATCTGGTCTATGCTTCAGAAAAGGCCTTTTTCCAACTCCCCTTCACAAAGCTCGGCTTGTGTCCCGAAGCCGCCTCGAGTCTGCTGCTGCCCAAGGTCGTCGGACTCACCCGGGCCGCAACCCTCCTGATCTCAGGTGATGCCATAGACGCTCGGACCGCTGAAGACTGGGGATTGATCTCTGCTGTTTTCTCTGAAGAAAGTTTTGATGCTGAATCAGAAAAGCGTCTCCTGAAAGTGGCGGCCATGCCTCCCGATGCGCTCCGCCGTACCCGGGCACTTCTCCGGAAACCACTGGAAAAAGAAATGCGTGATGCCCTTTTGCGTGAGGTGCAACACTTTGAAGAACTCCTCAAAGGACCTGAAGCCGCCGAGGCTTTGCAGGCCTTTGTCGAAAAACGCCCACCCGATTTCTCCGATTTTATCTGGCCTCCGGATCATTCATAGCCGACTGGCGGCGCACAAGTGTAATGGCGCGGTGCATACGCACATAGCGCCAGATCCCGATGCTCCCCGTAAGAATACCTATAGGCGGACAGGCCAGTCCCACCACCCAGAACCAGCCATGTTCAAGAAAATGAAGAATGGTGAAACCCGCCATGATCATGGCGACCCCCGAACGGAGATAGGCGAGCAAGGTACGCTCATTGGCCAGCAGGGTACGGTCGATGGCGAGATGATCGCGCAAAATAAGAGAGGCCGGCTTGAATTCAGCGTAAAGATTTTCTTTCATGGCGGCTTGTGTTCCAGAATTAAAGGGGAAGAGTCAGAGGGGATGAATCAACTATATCATACTCCATTGCCGGGAGCCATATCCTGCAGGAAAAAGAATGGGAGATTGATTATTTTTCACCACGGAGGCACAGAGGACACAATGGGACACTGCGAAATGGAATGATTTTTAAACCAGGTCATTCACTGAACACACGGAAAAAGTACAATGTGGCATAAAAAAGAGCTATAGTCTTAACACGTCCACTTTGTCCACTTGGTCCACTGACCCTGCAGTAATGCCCGGAACCAACCCCCGCCGTCATGCAGGTTTTTTTCGCCAAATCGCGAGGGTGAACACAATGGTTTAAAAAAGCCTCGGAGACTTCCCTGGGAACGCCAATTTCCACATTGGCAGGATACCCGGGAAAAGATTGTAGCTCATGCAGGTATTTGACGGGACAACAAAGTCTCAGAGATCACAGCGCAGCACAGCCGCAACCAAATGATACTTTTCGAATTGAACCACGGAAATCACTGAACACACGGAAAAAGTACAATGTGGCATAAAAAAGAGCTATAGTCTTAACACGTCCACTTTGTCCACTTGGTCCACTGACCCTGCAGTAATGCCCGGAACCAACCTCAGCCCCTCGCAGATTCGACCGATCCGACTGATCCGACCGATCCGACCGATTCCCCTGAGACTGCTGATCCCTTCGAGTATCTTAAAAACCCAGACCACAGTCCCCGCCGTTATGTCCGTTTTTTCTGTGATTCGACACTCACATCGATGCATTCAGCAACAATAACGCAAAAAAGGCCGGAATTCAGATTAGGGGCCTATAGGAAATGACTATAACACCGTTAGTTTTGTTTTTACATACAATCTTTAAGATTTTTTATAAGTTTAACTTAATCTCATCTGAAAGATAGAACCCAGTCCCATTTGTTAAACTTGACTATCCTCAATTTTCTGGACAAGAAGATAAGAAAATTTATTTCTTATTAACTTCTTGCGTTCCTCGATGAAGTCTTCGAAAGATTCTATCTTCCAGAGTTCCTTATCTTTTGGAATCAAGTGCATCTCTAAATAACTTTCCTCCTTGTCAGAGAACCAGTCTTCAGGCAAGATATCTGATTTCCCTCCGGATCCGTTTTCCTCCTGAGTAAGTAACATACAGTTGGCTAACTGATCACGCACATCTGCTTTGTATTTCATTATGCTGAGCCGACCGGTTTCAGGACTAACAGTTTTGATTTGTTTCAATGCGCTCTGCGGAAAAATATGGTCGATTTGTGGGAGACTATTATCGTAAGCCGGCGTATAATTGAATTGCCGATACCACAGATTAAAAATCAAATGAATAGAATCAGAACCATAACCCATATGCCAAAAGCGATCCTCCGCAAGATCAAGGCTTCGACCTTTGGAACGTATAACGTCAAAAAGAGAATTCAAGTCAAAGCCGTTCATTTCCCTGATCTTTGCAACACAGTCATCGATGAGTTGGTCCGGCGTTCCACTGAAAGCCCCACTAATCAAGGTGCGCAACAGATAATTATCCATTCCCTGCGCATTTTGCCATTTATCTCGAAAATGATAGCGAGAATAGACCAATGGAATCAGAACAAGATAAGATGGTAAAGCTTTGTCACATCGGATGAAGGTCTTTCCGCGGAGGAAGTCCAAAACATCTTTCAGTGCTTCTGTAATGTCTTCCCAGTGTTGCTCTATTTTCTCCCTCACACCCCTTTTTCTGAACTTCGAAACTTCGTATCGCGCACCCTGATTCAACAGTGTAAGACATGATTTCAAAACAAAATCACGAGTGAAAGTAAAACCATGGCGATTGAGTTCCGATAGAAGTTCGTCCATTTTTTCGTCGGCGAGATCCCAGCTTGAACTCAACAAGGAGAAAAGTAAATCTGATTTTCCCAACCGCGTTCCCCCTGCATTTGCCCGTATAAAAATCTCGACCACATCGTCTTCGGTATAAACTTCCGGATTGTCGATGCTGTCCAGTTCCTGATACGAAATTCCATCATTGGAATGAAAAGCTTTAAAGACAATACTAACGTGTCTATTGATCTTACGACTTTCCTCAGAGGAAAGGTCCCAACCCGCTTTCTCTATCAGAGCTTCTGCAGCGGTATATCCATCAGTATTACTAAAAACCAAATCCTTGAATTTAATCCAGGGAAAGACTGCATCACTTGCTTTTAGAAACTCAAATTTGAATTTGACATCGTCCGGAGCTGACACATCTCCGCTTAAAATATCAAGAAATAGTTCTCGTCCCTCATAACTTCCACATAGACCAATAAATAAACTTTGAAGTCTTTGTTGACCGTCTAATACCAGGCATTTCTTCTTGTCAGTTTCAGGAACATAAAAATCGCGCAACTGAATTCTTCGGTGATAATTGTCTATAAATTTCCTGCGCCGAATCTTACTTTTGGTTTTCCACACAAGAAGAGTGCTGATGGGATATTCTCTTAAAATGGAATCAAAAAGGCGACAGATCTGATCTTCATTCCACACGAATGGTCTCTGGATATTAGGAAGCCAGAAGCCACCATCTTCCTCAGGATTGTTTAAGAAGTTTACTATCTTGCGCAGGGAATGGCTCAGCATTGTCATTTTTTAGTTTCCTTTTTGATTTGGGACATCCTTACCCCTTATACAGATAAAAAGTCTAGCCATAGGCAATTCTATTTCAATGGTGGATTCAAAATCGAAAAGCACTTTTCAGCAAACAAAGAGATGGAATCTTAAGTCCTTGTTCAACATACTTGGTTTTGTAACAAAACAAGCAAAGGAGTACGTTATAGCTTACACTATTTTACACAAGAAGACGGGACAAAACTAAAGGCTTGCCTGTAATCCCGAGAGAATTTGTTTGAAAAACAATGGCTTATCCAAAGAAGCTTCAGTGGAATTCTTCGCTACAGAGGGGATGGGGTCAGGGCATTTCAAGGGCTTGAAGAGATTGACGGTGTCTGGGGAATCGGACGAATCGGACGGACCGGACGGATCAGACGGACCTGCGGGGGCTCGGGTTGGTTTCGTCTTACTCAGCGGATTCATGCCTTGGTTTGCCTCGATCAGACGGACCTGCGGGGGCTCGGGTTGGTTTCGGGCATTGCTGCGGGTCAGTGAACAGAATGGACAGAATGGGCCAAGGGTAAATAAAACACTGAAGAGGGCGGGTTATGCTTCTCTTTGTCTTTCCAATCTGGATCCCGGTCATTTTTTGCGTTGTTGCGGCTGAAAGCTTCGATGGGCGGGCCGGGTCGCAAAAAAAACCGGGATGACGGCGGGAATATGTCTTGGGGCGTTTATAAAGACTTCAGGGGATTGGTCTTCTCTGGGGAATCGGTCGGATCGGTCGGATCGGACGGATCTGCGAGGGGCTCGGGTTGGTTTCGGGCATTGCTGCGGGTCAGTGAACAGAATGGACAGAATGGACCAAGGGTAAATAACACACTGAAGAGGGTGGGTTATGCTTCTCTTTGTCTTTCCAATCTGGATCCCGGTCATTTTTTGCGTTACCCTTGTCATCATCTTTGCAGTCGCTTCACAGCAACATTCCAGTAATGTCCAGGGAATCTCAAAAACCAGTGAAGGGGCTGTTATATCGTCCCATGATCCGGGCGCTGTCGATGGTCATGGGAAAACGAAGGCCGGGATAACGATGATATTGAACATGACCATCCATATACAGCACATTGGCACCTCCGGGGATATGGGCAAAATCAATGGTGTTTGTGCTGATATGATCCCATAGAACAGGAAGCTCGCTGGCTGCTGTGGCACTGGCAGCCGGATTGTTGATATCCGTGATCAGAAAACGCTCAATCCCCTGGCGCAAACGATAAATGATGTTTCCGTCGCCGACCTGTGTCCCCGCATGCAGCGAAGACAGCTTGAAATCTTCCTGACTTGCACGGCCCGGAGCGTTGGGATTCGCATTGGCCTCACATAACTCTCCCCAGGGTGTTCCGAGGTATTCGGCTTTCTCCCAACGACCCCCGGGGCCGGAACCCAACTCTCCGATCTTGTCAAAGCCGACAATATTATAATCGTCCAGAATCACAAAGCCGGTATAGTCAAAGGGTTCTTTCACCAGCTCGCAAGGTTCCACCACGCCGTTTTTATTGCCACGCCCTTCATCATAGCGTTCCAGAGGCGAAGCCTCCTTCGTCCAGGAAGGACACCAGACAATATTCACATCGGAAATATATTCGGGGATCATGCTCACGCCGTCAAAAATCATGGCATTGCTCAGTGTGGTGCCGTCACATTCCCATATTTTCCGGGATGGAAAATCATGGCTCTTCGCCTCGTCGCTGTACATGTGAAAGGCAAGCCCCAGTTGCTTGAGATTATTCTGACAGGAAGAACGTCGGGCGGCCTCGCGGGCGCGACTCAAGGCCGGCAACAGGATGGCTGCAAGTATCCCGATGATGGCAATAACAACGAGCAATTCGATTAAGGTAAAACCGACATTTCTTTTCATGGCTCTGTACTTTCCGTGGTGTTCTTCAGAGAAGGATCTTAAGAACGGTGTAAATCGCCACCAACAAAAGCACAGCACAGGCCCGATGAGTTAAGCGTGGTAAGCATTACATAACCACAGTAAACAAATCAAGCTTCAGAACTTCAAGTGGAAAGGCAATTTTCCTGTAAAATTTGAGAATGACCCTGTAAAAGCGTTACCGTATGCGTAACAGTCCCGTATCCCCCCTCTGATTTCGGGCACTTTGTTTGTGTCGCAGCGACACATAGCTTAAACAACCCAGAACCCATAAGGAAAGTATCCATGAAAATTTCACGTATCAACATCCTGGCCGGAATGGCATTTTTTCTTATCACAGCCACCGGCCTGTTGATCGTTCAGTCAGCCTCTTTCGGGGCCGAGCTTAATACTGAAGAAGATCGTATCAGCTATGCCATCGGTCTGCAGCTGGGCACCATGCTCAAACAAAGCCAGTTGGATGTTGATATTGAGCCTCTTTCAGCGGGAATCGCCGATATGCTTGCTGGCAAAGAGCCTGCGCTGAACGAGGAGCAACTGCAGGAAGTGGAGGCGGCTCTCCAGAAGAAGATGCAAGATGCCCACGCAGCCGCTGAACAACGTATGGAAGAAGAAGCACAGGAAAACCTTGCAAAAGCAGAGGAATATCTCTCTGAGGCTGAGAAACAAGAGGGCGTCCGCAAAACTGACAGCGGCCTTCTGTATACGGTTGAGAGAGAAGGCGATGGCGACAAACCTTCCGCCGATTCCCGGGTACGGGTCCACTATGCGGGAACCCTCATTGATGGCACGGAATTTGACAGCTCCTACAAGCGAGGCGAGCCGGCCACCTTTGGTGTCGGTCAGGTCATTCCCGGCTGGACAGAAGCCTTGCAAATGATGAAGGTTGGTGCGAAATACAATCTCATCATTCCTCCCGATCTGGCTTATGGGCCTCAGGGCAACCAGCGCATTCCCGGCAACTCCGTACTGCTTTTTGAAGTGGAGCTTCTGGAAATTCTTTCCGATGCACCGCAAATTCAGATCCAGTAGTATTGATGCATGTTTCTGAAGTAGAAGCTCTTTTATTATCTTTGGAGAATACGGCCCATGGTCGATGTCCACGGCTTTAAAGCCCTCATGTTTGACGAAAGTGTCACAGGTGATCTGAATCACGTTTTGACGCCTCCCTATGATGTGATCAACGGAGAGGAACGGGAGCGCCTCGGTGCTCTAAGCCCCTTCAACATGACCCATGTCATGCTGCCACAGGCCGAGGGATCACGGGATGCCTATGCCAATGCCACAGCCATCCTTCAGCAGTGGCGTGAATCCGGCGCCTTGAAGCAGGAAGACACTGACGGCATCTATCTGCTCCGTCAGAAATTTCTTGATGATACAGGGAAAACACGGATCCGCCAGGTCTTCTTCGCCCTCATCCGTATTCCTGAGGCCGATGAAGAAAGCATTCTCGGTCATGAACGTACCTTTGACAAGCCTGTGGAAGACAGGCTTGCCCTGACCCGGGCGGTCAAAGCGAATCTGGAACCCATTTTCGTCATGTACTCCGATCCTGGGCGGAAGCTGACCCGAGAGCTCTTTCAGGTCATGGACAGGGAGGCACCGCTCTTTGTCGTGGAAACAGCTGATCAGGTGGAACAGGAACTGTGGCGCAGCACTTATCCCGACGCCTTGAAAGAACATCTGAAAAGCCAGGTCCTCTATATCGCTGACGGGCATCACCGCTTTAAAACAGCCTGCACTTATCGTGACGAACAGCGCAAAGCAGCGGGCGACAATGGTTTTACGGGCAAGGCCCATGACTTTGTTCTGGCCGGTTTTGTGGCTTTTGAAGATCCCGGGCTTTGCATTTTTCCGACACACCGTTTTCTTCCGCCTGAGTTTTCCTTTGACAGTCAGGAGCTCATCGGGCGTTTGAATCCCTGGTTTGAATGTGCCCCTCTGAACAACACCGCCCCGGAAGAGGCTCTCGAACTTCATCCGGGAGGCTGCCGTTTTGTCCTCTATACAAAGGATAAAAAAGCCTGGCTGCTCAGCCTGAAAGAAGAGAAACGGGATGAGCTGTTGGATACAGAGCGCAAAGCCGCCTGGCGCAATCTTGATGTGGCCGTGCTGCATCGCGGTATTTTCAGTCAAATTCTTGAATTGCCCGATTCCATGCTTTACGGCTATGAACAGGATGCCGGTGTGACTCTGACTCAGGTGGATGAGGGCAATGCCTCCCTGGCTTTTCTGCTGCGGGCCACTTTGTCTGAACAGGTTCGTGCCTGTGCGGAAGCTTTTGAGCCCATGCCACAGAAAACGACCTTTTACTTTCCAAAGCTCCCTTCAGGGGCTGTGTTGAACCCCTTGGAATAAGCTTGCATCATCCAGCCCCACTTTCTGTCGCAAAAAGCGAAGACAGGCTTATTGGTGGAAAGTGGGGCGGGATGAGAAGCCTGATATAATCGGGTTATGGATAAGATCAGCGCAAAGACTCACGATATCCCATCCTCCACTTCAGGGAAACGCCCCTTCGTGGCGCTCTGTTTTATTGTGATTTTCATGCTGGGATGTATTATCCGTTTCCAGCATCTTCAGACCGAAAGTGTGTGGTGGGATGAATTTGCCACCGTCGCTTTTCTGGATCCTCCCCAGGCCTGGCGTCTTTCCCCTCATTATGAGCACTGGAATCAGCTGGTGGATCGTCGCGAAGTGCTGACTCTGGACACTTTTTTTGAACAGAATCAGTGTCTGGATCCCGCAGCCATGCCCTTGTATCTGCTTCTGGAATATGCCTGGAATCAGTACGTTCATGCCTCGCCCTTTTCTCTGAGAATACTGTCTCTGCTCATCGGAGTCATGCTCATGCCCCTGCTTTATTTCACAGGGAAAAAACTCTTTGACGAGCGGGCGGGCCTCATCGCCATGGCCTGTCTGAGCATGTCGCCCATCCATGTCCAGTTCGCCAAAGAAATCCGCATGTACGGGCTCATGACCCTCCTGGCTCTTTTTTCAGCTTATGCTTTTATCCGTGCCTGGGAAGAAGGTAAGAAAGGATGGTGGGCCGTAACCGTCATCGCCACTCTGTTTCTTTCCTGGACCCATCCTTTCGCGCTCTTGCTGCCCTTTGTCCAGGGTCTTTTCTGGCTCATTGCACGGCCTTTGGAGATCAGGAAACTGGCTCTCTGGTCAACAGCCATTTCCCTGGCTGTTCTCCCCGCAATACTTCATGTGCTCTCCATCCAATTCTGGGGACAGGACAGTACAGATTCCTGGATGCGCCTGCCCAGCTTCAATGAAGTGATCAATGATATTTTTGCCGATGATGCCATTGGTGCCACTTATCAGATTAATGCAAGTCCTCTGGCTCCGGCTTATTTTCTGGGTATGAAAGGAGCCGACACGCTGTTGGCCTGGCGCTGGAAGGTGGGACAGATCTTTCTGTTTGTCTCCATGACGGCCACAGTGATCGCGACAGCGTTCTCGTTGCGCTCTGTTTTCCGTCGTATAAAAGGGCTCAAAGAAAATGACACTGAAGCTAAGAATCTGTGGTACGGTTTTCTGGCGCTCTGGCTTGTTGTGCCGCCCACTGTTCTCTATCTTCTTTCTCTGGCCTGGCGTCCCTGTCATCAGCCTCGTTATACCGTTCCTTCATCGCTGGCTCTCTACCTCATTCTCGGTGGCCTCTTCACGCTGATCTCTTCCAGAAAACTGCGCCGGATACTCCTGGTCCTTCTTCTGATTTTTTATGGATATCAGCAGCTCATCATGATCGGCGAAGGTCAGCACCCCGACTGGGGCGGTGCGGCTGCTCATATAAGAGAACAGAGCCGTGACGACGACCTGATACTCTCCTATAACTGGCTGTGGAAAAGAGTCTTCTGCTACAATCTCGGACCGGTTCCCAATCCGGTAAGCTATGGCTCCGATGAATCCATTCTGGCGGATCAGGCTGCGTTTTTCATGAATCTGGCACTCCCCTCTGAGACGGATGGACAGCCCCGCGATCTGTGGATTGTCAGGATCCAGGATTATTTTATCCAGGATTCCTGGGAAGAACTGGATGAGGCATTGGAGCAGCGCGGTCTTTCTTTTACTCTGGAGGAATTCCGCGGGATACAGCATGTTCTGGTTTATCACATCTCTTCAGGAGACCGGGCTTTTCCGGACTATGTGCCCGCCGAAGATCTGCCCGAAGATGCGGCCAGAGAATATGCGGATCTGGCCATGGAATTCTGGCGGAAAAAAGAATTCGAAGTGGCTGTGACGGTGGCTAAAAACGCACAGCGTATCAATCCGGATTATCCCCGTTCCTGGGCCTACATGGCTATGGCCTGGAAAGAAATGGGAAGAAGTGAAGAGGCTCTGGCCGCTTTTGAACAGGCTATTTCTCTGGACCCGGAAGATTACCCCTGGAATCATCCCAACCGTGCAGAATTACTCCTGGCTGCTGAGCGCCATGAGGAGGCTTTGGCTGCTGCGGAGCAAGGGTTGGAGATTCTCCCCGGTGATTCCTGGGTGTTGACTCTCCAGGGACAGGCATTGACGGCCTTGGGGCGTTTTGAAGAAGCGCGAGAGGTACTTCTGGATGCGCTCTCCCGCAATTCAAATGATGGCAGGATAGGGTTGGCTCTGACAGCCCTGGAAAGAGCGGAAGCGAAGGAGCAACCGTGAAATATCTGGGACGCTTTCTCTACATGGTCTTTATACTCGGCCTCTGGTTGGCCATGCTGGGGCTTGCCCTGGAAGGCTGGGCACGCTGGCGGTGGAATTACATAGAAAAGAACAATCCCTTTCTTCTGTCACGTTTTGAAGGGAAACTCTGGCCCATTCCCAGAGATGAGTCCGATCTCTTTTCTGAGTTTTTGCAGGACGAAGAACAGCGTGAAGCATTCCGCGGACCGGGAAAATCGGCCGAGCTCCTGGCTCCCGCTTCAGCTGAAGAAGACATGCGCCAGCGCTATCCTTTGTTTCTGCGGCTGAATGCTGATGAACGCCGGATGTTTGCTGACCTCTATGCTCTCCAGCTCTGTGCAATTACGGAAAATGGCCGTGTTGTGGACAGTTTTCTCGATGGCGAACCGGATCAAGGCGGATCACTCAGTGCCATCATCCCGGCTGAAGATGCACAAACACTCTTGAAGGCCTTTAATGCAGTAGCGGAAGAAAAGGATATCCGTTTTTTCCAACGCAGCCGGGGTGACTCAGTGGGGCCATTCGATTATTGTCTCTTTCCCGATCTCCCCGAAACAGATTCAAGAGCCGACACTCTTTTGTGGATGGCATGTCCCCGTAATAAGGTCTGGGAAGATATGCCTGAGGACAGTATCTGGGAAATCCCTTATTTTGCCGGAAAAAAACACATGGATCTGAAGTTCATTCCCAATGCCTTTGTCATGGCCCAGCATTTCAGAATGAACAACCATGGTTTCCGTGATTATGATGTGATCCTTCCCAAACCAGAGGGCTGTTACAGGATCCTGTGTATCGGTGCTTCCACCACCGAAGAAGGGCCCCTCAACGATCTCACCTATCCGGCAATTCTTGAAACATTGTTGAATCGTCATTTTGGTGAAAAAAAGATCGATGTCATCAATTGCGGACTTTCCGGGATGAATTCCAACAAACACAAAATACGCATTGCTGATTATCTCGCATTGGAACCGGATCTGATGCTCTTTTATAACGCGGTCAACGATATCTGCCATCATCTTTTGCCCATGTGGGTACAATGGAGCGGACCCATAGACAGGACGCTGTGGCGCAGCCAATTCATCATCCGGTATCTGGGTAATTTGATTATTCCTTCAGACGAGGATATTGCTGAAGATATTGACCACTACAATATGGAGAATTTCCGTTTCATACATGACTGTGCCCGGGAGAAAGGGGTGGCTCTGGCCATGTGCAGCTTTGCAGCCCCTGATGTGACACAACTGAGCCGTGACGAACGGGACTATTACGAGCAGATCACCCGCACGAGCTGGGGCGGACGCTATGTGTCTTTCGCCGTCTACCTGAAAATCCTGCAGCAGTACAACAGAGCCATCAAAGCCTTCTGCGAAGATTCAGACATCCTCTATATCCCTGTCGCCGAAAATCTCATCGGGACAGCCAATTTCTTCGGGGATATCTGTCACCTGCGCAATCCCGGCGTGGAACTCAAGGCAAATATTATTTTTGAAAGCTTGCAACCTTTCCTGGAACAGGAACTGCAGGGCGCTGTCAGCAATCCCTGAATGATCTCCGCAGAATGATGCCGGTACTGAGAGCCAGAAGAAATACTGCTGCAACGAGTGTCTTCCAGGAACTGGCGGGAACAGATTTCTCAACAGATAGCGTGAACAGTGGGGATTGAAGCGTGCAGCTGGCATCGGATACTTCGCAATAGAAGCTTTTTCCATGGTCTGATTCGCTGACAGAAAGAGCATAAAAAGAAGCATCCGATCCTACAGGCAAGGAAGTCTTGGAGGATGACTGCTCAAACCACTGGAAATGCCGTTCGCCTATACCGCCTTCCACATCCACAGCAAAAACCACAGTCTCGCCCACAACTCCGGAGAGCAGCTGCGAGCCTGTCCCTGAATTAATGCGGAGGAGAGGGACTGAGAAAACACCGGCCCCACAGCTGACAGCAATACTGCGATCACGATAGCGTACTGTCTCCAGACGACCCTCATATTCCGCAACGGTAACAGGCTCTGAAGAAGGTGCGTTGTAAAGCAGCAACTGGCTCGGCGATCCCCAGGCTGTTGCCGTCACGTAAACATTGCCGAAATCATCACAAGCTATACCTGTCGAACCATCATAAGGAGCAGGGAGGTCATTCCACACATGCCCTTCCATGGACAAGGAATTGTTCAGCGGATCAGCCAGGGCTGCGGCCACTTCCTCGGCTGTCCACCGAAAGATACGGCCGGTACCGTCATAGGCATATCCATGAGCATAGTACAGTGTCCCTGAATTATCAAAGCAAAGGGGACCTGCTGAATCGCCCAGCTCCGCGAATTGAATCACAGGGCGCGTACTCAATTGACCGCTATTATCCATGAGCCCAAAAAACAAGGCGGCGGGGCCCCAGGAGAAAGCGGCACCGGAGGCGAAAAACTCACCTTCATTGCGCGTTTCCAGTCCCCACAAACTGGCTTCAAAAGGGGCCTCGAGAACAGGGAATATGGTCTCCGGACTGGTGGCTGCATAGCCATAATAATTGTAATCCGGATTGATATAATCGCCACCATCGTTAAAAAACATATGATCGCCTATGCGGGTAATGCGTGAGCCCACCCAGACATCAGAAGAGGAAAAAAGAAGCTGGTCTCCTCCTTCAGCAGCTTTGTACACTTCCAGTTTGAGGCCAAAGTTGGGGTCGCCCACCGTATAATGAAGGGTGCCTTCGGGATCCCAGTCAAAGCTGACCAGGGCACTTGAGGTTGTCAGCGGAAAGAGGAGTAGCTCTTCTATTTCCGCCTGATTTGCGGGGACAGGGCCATAGGCTGCCGCAAAAGCGGAAGAAAAAAGCACGACGACCAGAGAGAGCGTGAAGAAAGGGGAGTGAGACATGGTGAAACCCTCGTTCGGTTGGATGTCATCCGGGAGAAGGGTTTTCACAGACAGAAGGAGGGGAGCGGAGAAAGTGCGCAACCCCCTTCCCGCGAAGGGTTCGCCCGAAGGACAACAGTTCCTGTATCGGCAGGTCTTCGGACTTGCAGGCCCGGACTTCTCCGGAGGAGAGGTCTTTTCTACTGAGCACCGCTTCCCAGTCTCGCCCATGGAGACCAGTGCTTTGTTTCTTCCGATGCTGGAAGAAGTGTGCCGTTCGTTCCTGATTACCGCTGCGGGGCAGTTCCGGATTTTCACCGGATTCCCTCTTAGCATCAGTGCGCCTGTCGCACTGACGAACCGACCTGCAGAGCATAGCATAAAAGAGCAGGGGAATGAAAAAGAGTTCTCAGACTCAGCACATTGACGATGCCTTCACAGGGAGGGTATACTTTAGCGATACTTTTGGAACAGGCACAATGATGAATAAACAGCTCTTTTTATATACCGCACTTGTGGCTGCGGCTTTTGTAATGCTCTGTCCGTCTGACTTGGCTGCAGCCGAAAACAACTGGCTTCATCCTGCAGACAGGGATGGAGACTGGCAGATCAGCCCGGAGGAGGCGCAACGATATCTTCAAGACTGGCAGACACAGTACAATCCCATGGTCTTTGCCATACAGGCTCTGAAGCTGTCTCAAGGGGGTGGGTGGTATCATTATCAGGACAGCCAGTCCATATCCCAGAGCTGGGCGGCCGGAAGCGGTTCACAACAGCCCGTTCCTGAGGAAGGGATGATTGTTCTGGGTACGGCCGCAGCTCCGGCTGATACGGAAATTCGCATTCCGGTTATTTATGAGGCTGGTGAAAAGGCCGCGTCCACGTTGCTCTTCACGGTGCTTTATGATCCTGATGAGATGATCTTTCAGGAAATGGCTGTGAGCGAGAAAGTGAGTTCAGCAGGCAAAGAGATGGATGGTCACAAGCGCGCTGCAGGTGTGCTGACGCTGGTTGTTTATGGGGGGCAGGATACCATTGAAAGCACTTTACTCGCGGAACTGCACTTCCTGATCCGCGCTCAGGTCTCAGAGACAGTATCATCCATCAGCATTCGCGACCACTCCGGCGCAACGCCTGAGGCCGGGCTTCTTTCTCCCGGGATCAGGGAAGGAGCGGTTTTCATTACCGCCCCGAAGCCTGTCAGGGACTGAAAAATCCTGCAGATGACCCGTTTGTCAAGATCCAGGCAGGTATTTGTTCAGCAGGGCTTCTTCCGCCTCATTGGTCCAGATACCTCCTTGCCCCAACTTCGCTGCAATTTCCGGTTCCGTTTTTACAAGATCATCTATGGAAGTGAGCGGGAAAGAGGGGATCTGCGGGTAAATGACTGTTTTACCGGGGTAGACAGCGTCTTTCACCGCTGCGAGCCCTTCATGAGAGGCATCCAGTCCGCCAATAGCGGCAACACTGCGGTTGCTGTCCAGCTCGCCCGCTTCCACCATGTCCAGTACGTCACGCAGATCTTTGATACGGCTTCCGCTGCATCCGATCATTTTCACGCCGCGACAGATCTGATCCAGGGAGACAGGGGCATTGGTACCTGTGGCGATACCGGCGAAAAGGTTGACAAAAGCATTGGGCGCTGAAAGTTGCACAGCCTGCTGCACGAGCGCGGGGATGGGAACGAGAACGACCACATCGTCATAGCCTTTGGCACCACCCAAAGCGGCCATGCGCAAATTCATTTCTTTCTGGTCTTCGAAATCGCCCGGAGCCAGGGTAATCAGTTTCACATTGCGTTCTTTGGCAAGATCTCCAAAGCGTTTCTCAATATGATTCAGTCGACCACGGTCAAGGTCGGTGACCACCACCGTGCCGGAACCATTTTTCATTTCAATGGCACGCTGGACATGCATCTGGCCCATGGGACCCCCGGCTCCGATGAAGAGAGCTGTTCCGCCGGGCAACAGATCAATGCGGCTGTTGACTTCAGCCAGTTTTTCCAGTGTGTCGCCACCACCGATATACCGTTTGTTCTGGTAGTGAATGGCGCCCACATCGATCTGCGCTTCGCCGCCTTCCGCAGGAGCACCCAGAAGGAACATGACACCGTTGGGGTTGAGGCGCGCTCCCAGCGTCTCCACGAGAGCAGGTGTGGGAGCAACGATGATGATATCGTCGAAGGTGGCATCATCAGCCAGACCTTCCAGCGATTTGTTCACACAAAGTGCGCGCGGCTGTTTCTCCGCCCAGTCGCTCAGGTCATCGGCAACGACGAGCTGCTTTTCGCCCGTAGGTGTGACACGCTCGTCAAGGACATAGGACATGACCACACAGGCCCAGGGCTCGCTCAGTGCCGCTTGTGAATAGCCGGTATTGTCTTGCACAGGCAGGAGGTAGCAGCCTTCATCTCCGTCCAGGCCGCGCTCATCAAGAAAAGCGAATTCAGCGAGCCCGCCGGGAATCATATAGCCGAAAGCGTAGCCCACGCCTTTGTAATAAATGTCGGCTTGCACGATATAGCGTTGACCGGGAGCGAATTTGTCCTGCCAGTCTTTACCCACAGCCACAATGGTGACAGCGGCTTCATGGCCCAGTACTGTCGGATCCGCCTGAAGATCGCGGCCGCGCAAACGGGGATGGTTTCCGCCCTGGTTGATGATCTTCATATCGGAAAGGCACAGGCCCAGGGTATCAATGCGCAGCAGCACTTCATTGTCTTGGGGTGCGCGCATGGGAACAGTCACGGACTTGCCATCCCGACCCACATTTTCCAGTCCGGCGCCGAAAACCTGCCAGGCCTCATATTGTTCAGGAAGGGGCTGTTGAGCCTGTTTATATGCGTCAAGTTTACTCATGGGTTCATACCTCATTGTGCTGGAAAATCAGCGGGTTAAAGTCTGGGCCGGAGGCCGCCTCTTCAGGCGATGCGCTCCTGCCGGTATTTCTCATCAGGGCGGCTGTCGATACGGTCAATATCCGCAGCACTCATGAACTGGGGACCGCCCATACTGTAGGTGCCAACAAGAATATGGGACATCTTCTCGGCCATGTCCGTAATATTGGTCACAGCCCGGGCATTGGGCCCCAGGGCGAAAAATCCGTGGTTTTCCAAGGCAATGGCCTTGGGCGGCTGGTTTTCTTTTTCCACGAAGACGCGGACGCGATCGCGTACTTCACGGGCCAGAACCAGACCGGGATCCACATAGGGAACAAAGACCGTGGCACGGCCCATGACCACAATATGATCAGGACACAAGCGGCCGGAAATGGCCTCTTCCGCATTGACGGAACAGAGGACGCTGTTCGTATAAACAGGGTGCGTATGGCCGATGAAATTGTATTCCGGATAATCATATAGCAGGGCGTGGAGCATGGTCTCCACAGAGGGCATCCGTGTTTCCTGCTCATCGACCAGAGAAGATTTCAGCGTCTCCCGTACATCATCGTCCGTAGCATCTCTGGAATCGAGAAGACGCGTCACTTTCGAAATATTGACAGCAAGAAAATCGCTCGGTTTCATGGTCGCCAGGCTGGTACCCGAAGCTTTCACATACAAATGATCAGCATCAATGCGGGCGGAAGTATTCCCCTCGCCGATGATGGCATATCCACGGCTTTCCACACCCAGATAATGGGACATTTCCGTAAGACTTTGAAGAATGGCGGATGCGCTCACGACAAAACTCCTTCACCCGTACAGGAGCATATCTGTGTACAGGAAATTGAATAGAGAAAGGCCCTGGGCCGACGACCCTCAGGCGGGAGGTATCCAGCTTGATACCTGCATCAAGTATAGCAAAGAAAGCGTCGCAGGGTACAGTAACCGGCCGGCTGAGAAATTTTCACTCTTCTTTCAAATCCAGCTTCAGGGAATACACTTTCATGCCTTCCCGGGAGGGAAGGAGACGGATCTCAGCGCGGCGTTCGGAGAGTGGCGGCGGGAGCGCTCTCCAGGGTGATGAAGGGGAAAGAGAGCGTTTGGGCGGGGCAAGCGCTTTGTTCCAATGATCCAGCCGGGGCAATGGAAGTATGAAATTATTTTTTTCTGTTACTTCCAGTTCTGCTGCTGAAACATCATTAAAAAGTACGCTAAGGGTCTGTTTGTCAGCCTGATGGTTTTCAGCGGGAGCGAGTTCCAGAGAGAGCATCAGATTTGAACTGCTTTGATCCAGAGGCAGGGAGATGCGAGCACCTGAGAGGGAAGGCATATGAAACCCATCTCCGGTCAGCCAGTGTGTATCGAGATATTGCAGAGCCGAACCCTGATGACCGAAAGACAGTTCTGTACCCGGCCTGTAATTATCCAGAGGGATGCGTTTTGTTTTTCCATTCTGCCAGACATTGCCTGTATAGCACCAGGACGCACTGTGCCAGGAGAAGCCCTCTATGATGAATTCATAGAGGGGCGCTGAAGTTCTTTTTGCGTAATCGGAAGAGAAAAAGCGCCGGCTTCGCGAAGTGTCTTTATGTTCTTCCAGCAGAGAGATTCCCGTCCAGTCTTCGTGCTTATCCCACAGGCAACGTTCGGCTAAAGTGGGCATGAGATCGAGAAGGGACACGGGCCGGAGATCTTCATGAAAGGCATCCTGTGCTCCGGCTTGTTTATAGAGGAGCAGGGGCAGTGCTCTGGGCTTTTTGACAAAAATATCCAGGACCGGTTCTCTGGCGATGCCTTCCTGATCATATCGGCCAAATTCAATTTGCGGGCTGTCCCAGAAAAGGCCATGATCGCCCAGAATAAAGATATCCGCTGAATCATAAATCTTGAGATCTTGAAGTTTTTTCATGAAAAGAGCCAGGGCACTGTTTATCTCCTGGGCTATTTCCATAGTGGGTCCGCGCTCAAGTTTCTTCTGCGCTTTTCCATCAATGACCTGAGGCGGGTGAATCCCCTGCAAGTGATAATATTTGAAGCAGGGCTGATCCGTGGCGATACGCATGTCCTTTTGCAGGTTATAGTGAAACTGTTGGCGATCCTGCTCCAGTGAAGGCTCCAGCATCCAGCGATCATGGATCCATTTCTTCAGGCTGTGCGGGGCGAGTCGGAAAGTGGCGGCAATGACAAGTTGCCGCATTTCGCCCGCTGAATGGGGTGCCATGGCCTCTGTATCGCTGTAGTTGTCGGCAATCTCCCCATAGACGGCGGGTGGATAATAACGGTGGGCATAGGTGGTGTAAATGCCGACGTGATAGCCTTCTTCTTTCATGAGTGCGGGTATGGAGCCGGTCATGAGTTCCCGGTTCAGATGCTCCTGATAACTCGCCAGCGTTGGGAAAAATTGTCTGTAGAGTGGCTTTCCTGTGAGCAGTGTGGGGATGGAAAATTCTGTAAAAAAGGCTTCTGTAAGCGCATCAGGATAGTAGATGAATCCCGGGAGAGCATTGGCATAGTCGGGATTTTCTTCCAGATATTGATTGAACACGTCGCTCTGATAGGCATCGAGAACAATCATGATCACATTGCGCGTACTGGAAAAAGCGAACTGGCTGTTCATGTGAATGGCTTTTTCCTGCACTTCTCCTTCCTGAAGCGGAAGCTCATTGCGATAAGCATTGCAGTCCAGCAGCGTGGTGGCTCCTTGCAGGAAAAGAAGGACAGCCAGCAGGGTAATGAATCTCTGTTTCTTTTTCAGTCCGAGCCATAGAAAAACCAGACAGAGCCCGGGCCACAGTCCCAGATCCACCAGGCCGCGCCAATGCAAAAAATGCCACTCCAAAGCCGAGCCATCAAGGACGCCATAGTTCCATACGAAAAGATTTCCCTGCACCCACAGCGCTGTCGTAAAGAAAGCGGCCAGGGTCAGCACAAAGCGGCGACAGGATCCCGGCTGAAAAACAAAGAGCAGGCTCAGAACAACAAAGAGACCGGCACCCAGCAGAAGACTCAGAACAGCAAAGCTCCGGCCGGTCGTGAAAAATTCTTCCGTATTGGAAAAATATATTTTCAGAGGCGTAAAGAAACACAGCGTGAGTGTCAGAGTAGCCAGACCGAAAAGCAGCTCTTTGCGTGTCACCGATGAAGTCATGGTGAGAGACTCAGACTTTTCATCCACGGATAAAGTCCCTTAGCAGTGGCCAGGCGAGAAAAGCCCCGACAAAGATGAGGATCAGCGCAATGGTGCCATTGAGCAGAGCCGTTACGAGAAGCCCCGCCCAGGGGAGTACGCATGCCATGAGCAGACCTGTAAAGAAAAGAGAAATGCCGACAATGCCGAAAGGGGAAACTCCGGCGACGCGTTGATCCAGATCCTCTTCACCGGGCATTTCGCCAATGGGAATGGAAAGCCGTTTGAAAAAGACCTCTATACGTTCGGCTTCGCTTTCCGACATGGTTATGAGCCACCAGTCAACGAGCATGACCAGCAGTGTTATGAAACCGGAGGCGAGAAAGAGCACCATTTCCAGTTTGGCCTTGTATCCCCAGAGAAGCAGTTCGTTGGATTCGGGCAGCCAGGCGATGGGACCGCGGGCCACAGGGCCCAGAGTGCGGGAAAGAACGAAGAGGGCCAGCCCTGTGGAAAGCCCTGCCAGGAAACCGATGAGAGCGCCCCGGGCTGAGAGCTTGTGCGTAAGAAGCCCGAGAATCATGGGGATGGCCACAGGGGCCGTTGCCAGCCCGAAGAGGGTCACCATGATTCGGAAGAGGTCTTCTCCTTTTCCGCGAGCCATGAAGATTGCCGTGGCCAGCGCAATGATTCCCACAAGCAGTGTGGCGATTCGCCCCACATTGACCAGTTCTTTTTCTGAGGCATCAGGACGCCAGAGCCGCTGATAGATATCATGGGTCAGGACACTGGCACAGACATTGTAATCACCGCTGAGAGTGGACATGGTGGCTGCGAACATGGCGGCCACAACCAGACCCAGCATCCCCGCAGGAAGAAGTGTCTTGCACAACATGGGGTAGACGGTGCCCGCATCGGCCAGCTCAGGAAATATCTGTGTGGCGAGCATGGCCGGCAAAAACATGAGAGGCGGCCCGAGAATATACAGGACAATGACCATGAGGCCGACCTTGATGGCATCTTTTTCTTTGGGTACGGAATAATACCGTTGGATCAGTGCCCAGTTGTTGCTGCTCCAGGACAGAGAATACATGACAACGAGAAAGATCACATAGCCCCAGCCATATTCGCTTGTGGTGAGTTTGAAAAAACTGTCGGGCATGTTTTCCGTAACAGCGCCCCAGCCACCGGCACGAATGAAAGACAGGGGCAAGAGAATAATGATAGCCGCCGTGAGAATGATGAACTGGATGAAGTCGGTCACATTCACCGCCCAGAGTCCACCCATGAAAGTGTAGATCAGCATGATGGCTCCGCCTACAATGATGCTCTGATTGACATCCATATTCAGGCTCACGGACATGAAGGTGCCGATGGCGAAAAGCTTGATACCGTCATCAATGACTTTTACGGGCACACCCTGCCAGGCGAAAATCTGACGCAATAGCGGGCTGTAGCGCTGCTCAAGATATTCCACAGGACTGGCAATACGGGCACGTCGCCATTTCACAGCCAGAAAAAGCACGCCGAAAAGTGTTGCGGGAATGGCCACCCAGAGCAGGGTGATACCGACAAAGCCATAGCGATAGCACAGGGAAGGATAGAAGATAAAAGCCGCCACACTGAAGCTGCTCATGTAGAAGGAAATGCCGCTCATCCACCAGGGGATGCTGTTTCCGCCGCTGAAATATTCTTTCACATTGCGCATGGATCTGTAGAAATAAAGACCGATGATCAGCATGAGAACGAAATAGCCGATGATCATGAAATAATCCGGCACTTGCAAAGTACCCTGGGCGTTCATGGAATGACTTTCCCTTCTGTTACGACTTCCTTATTTGAATGTTTCGATGCTCTGCAGATAGCGTACGGAATCTTCCATGGCTTTATGCGTATCCGCCTCGCTCCATTCGATCCCTTTGATCCCTTCCACTTCAATGGTGATGGGGCCTGTATAGCCGTGATCACGAAGTACTTTGAAAAAGTCCGGGAAGTCCACAACCCCTTCGCCGAGAGCCGGGAAAAACCAGCTCTCCAGTTTGCCGTCATGGTCTTTCACTTCCACAGTGGCCACATAATCGATGCAGGCCTTCAGCTCTTCCACGGGATCAGCACCCTCATTGTAATAGAGGATATTGGCCACGTCAAAATTCACGCGCACATTGGGATGATCAATGGCTTTCATGGTCTCAATATGGATGGCCGCATTGGTACCCAGATCAGGATGGGTCTCCAATACAAGAATGACATCATTGTCTGCTGCGGCATCACCGGCTTTCCTCAGCCGTTCATAAACCTCTTCTTTGGGAGCATCATGACGTTTGGGCGAGAGAAAAAGATATTTCAGACCAAGGGTCTTGCAGATTTCAAATTGTCCGCGCAGGTCTTCAATGGCATCGTCCGTGGAGAGATTGGTCTCGCCACGGGCCACGATCAGCTCCAGATTCAGCGCTTTCAATTGAGCAGCCACAGCGTCCACTTCTTCCGCTTTGGGCAGATTCATGAAAACATAGTTAAGCCCCATACCACTGATATGGGCGAGTCCCTGCTCCTGAAACTTGCCATAGTTCGCCAGGCGACAGGCGAGACGCAAGGGCTCCATATCATTACGGGCTGCACAGGCATTTTCATTCAGACAGGCACATCCGGCAAAAGAAGAGACAAGAGCGAGCACAATCAGGCTTTGGACAGCATACTGCTTGCAAATCATTTTCATGGGAAGCCTTCCTTTACATTATTCCGGGGAGGGATGGCCGGGTGCCGGTACTCATCCGGCGGGACAAATGCCGGCACCCGGGATTGTATCTGCGTTGGTTATGCAAGTTCTTTACGATGGGCCCAGACTTTTTCAAAGGCCTTGATATAGCCTTCCACCATTTCGGGCGCATCGGTGGTGAAATAGGGCAGGGCAATACTGGTAGCATTGGCCGCTGTGGAACCGGGCAGCTCGGTGATGGTGGGAAGATGGTGCCACCACTCAGCCTCTTTATACAGGGGCTGTTCATGCTGCAATCTGTAGGCCAGAGCATCGGCACGCACCCCTTCTGCACGGAGGGCATCCACGACAGCCTGACGGGAGACACCGGCTTCTTTCTCGTCAATGAAGAGCATGTTCCACTCATAATAGAGACGCTCCACATCGGAACGGCCGCTGGTCTGCTCATAGAGACCGGGCAGCTGAGTCAGCACATCGTTGAGCCGTCTGGTCTGTGCCACACCGGCCGCCACTCTTTCTTTGAGATCACGCATCTGCAGGCGGATCAGTTTTGCCGCCAGAGGATGCATGCGTGTTTTTGTGCCCAGTCCCGTACCATGATATTTTTTGTAGGCACTGTCCGCGGGGATGCCCGGCGTATCATAATGGCCGAAGATGGTGGCGCGGTCATGGTATTCCTGGGTGCTGTAGAGGCCCATACCGCCTTCAATACCCGGCAGGGGCTTGCTCATCTGATAGCTGAAAATAGCCATGTCGCTGAAGGTGCCCATGTGTTTGCCTTTGAGTTTGGCATATTGGGCATGGGCGCAATCTTCGAGAACAATGAGTCCTTCTTCTTTCGCCCAGTCGGAAATGGCGTCCATGTCACAGGGCAGCCCGATCCAGTGTACAGGAAGGATGGCGCGTGTATTGGGGGTCAGTCGTTTTTTGGCATCTTCCAGATCAAAGTTGAGGGTCCGGGGATTGATATCCACAAATACAGGGACCAGCCCGAAAAGACGCATGGGTACGACACTCGCGAAGAAGGTGTAACTGGGCACCATGATTTCGCTGCCCGGAGGGAGGTTCAGGGCGAAATACATGGACAGCAACACGCTCGTTCCGTTGCAATAAGCCTTGGCATAGGGGGCGCCGGTCTGCTCTTTCCACTCTTCTTCCAGAGCGGGAATGTCACTGTAATCAGGGGCCATAAGCATTTTCGCCAGGGCTTCCCCTTCCACTTCCGTGTAGCGTGGCCAGCGCCAGGCGTCCGTATTGGGATTGGGGATGGCTGCAGACCCGCCCTGGATGGCGAGCTTTTCTGTGGCGGCTGCTGAAGCGGAGCCGGCGCTGTTGAGTGCAACGCCTGCAGCGGCAACGGTAGAGGCCTGCAGAAAACTGC
This sequence comes from Candidatus Hydrogenedens sp., assembly GCA_012522755.1. Classification (GTDB taxonomy): domain Bacteria; phylum Hydrogenedentota; class Hydrogenedentia; order Hydrogenedentales; family CAITNO01; genus JAAYJV01. The sequence goes on along the minus strand of JAAYJV010000136.1, from coordinate 17,846 downwards.
GGCGTGTTGCCAAATTGTTATCGGTTTTGGGATTGGTGCTTGACATTTTTTATTCTCCTTTAAGTTAACCGTAGAGGACAGCTTACTATCATAGTAACGTTATACGCCAGCTGTCAACTTTCCTGTGTACTGTCTTGTTCTTCATCGTCGGGTGCGAAGTTTTCCACCAGACCCCTCGCCCGCTCAACAGAGGCCCGGGGCACCTGCATCACGACACCGATGGGACTTTTCCCGGAAGCGGTGAAGAGCCCGAGAAACCAGGCCATCATTTCTCTTTTCAGGCGTACCGGGATCCGTTCATGTTCCAGAAAGGCCTTCATAAAGATAGCATCTCCAAATTTATCAAAAACGTGGATGGTCTCCCATTTTGTGAATAAGGCTGGCATGGCTTTCTCTTTTACACCTCCTCTGTCTGTTTATCAAAAAGTCTCAAGGCCGTCGAAGCGATCTGAATAGCCTGTTGCAGACATTCCTGACTCATATTATCCCAATTATCCAGGCGCGTATGATAATAGGGGGGCGGTGCAGGGTCCATGGCCGCCAGCAGTCCCGCCTGCCAGCCGGCCTGGGTAAAGGCGGCCGCATCGGAAGATCCGAAAAAGAGACTGCCGAAAGGAAGATCCAGACCCCGGACTTTTCCCGCTTCCTTCAAAAGACAACAAACCTGTTCATCGTGATGCACCGTGCCGTTCATATCACGGTCGTAAATGGTCATGTGCTCCAGATCACGGAAGGTTTCCATTCCGATGAAAAGCGTCTGCACATCGGAAAAGGCTTCCTTGTGCTTTTCAGCAAATACCTTGGCGCCCCGCAAGCCCGCCTCTTCGGAACCCATGCTCACCAGAACCAGTTCCGTATGAGCCAGAGAGAGCCCTTCTTTTTTGAGGGCGCGGCCTATGGCCATACTCGTGAACACGCCTGAAAGATTGTCATTGGCGCCAGGCACAGCACGCCGCAGGTTGCTGAAAAAAATGCCTGCGTAGGGCAAGGGACAGAGTATCCACTGAAACACAGCCACACGTGATACCTTTTCCCAAAGGGATCCGCCCACAGCCCACGCCACAGCACTGCCCAGATGAATCAGCATCAGAAGCGTCAATCCGACAAAGAAGGCAATCACCATCACCCAGAAAAAGCAAGGCAGCAGATAAAGAAAAAGCCACTCACGGGCGCTGTCCACATGGCCGGCAAGAATCACGCGGCGGCGGATTTCTCCTGAAGGAGCGATACGTCCGTAGACATTGGAGGATTCGCTTTTGGGAAATAAAGGATCCAGAAAAAGACGATAACGCAAAAACTGAAAATAGAGCACCGCCAAGGCGAGCAGATCCAGTCCCACGGAAATCCAGGGGTGAACATACCAGCAGACAACAGAAAGAAGCATGATGAGGGCTGTAACAGCTGGCATGGCGAAAAAGGCCTGACTCGCCAGAGTGAAAGGCTCCAGAACAACTTCACCGTCACAAAAGTCCTGCATCTCATCGCGGATATACTTCTGCGCATCCCTTTCAGCGGCTGTGCCCGGAGCGCGCGGGCCGAAAGTCTCGATAACATGGCGCACCTGTTCCATCACCCACGATGCACAAGCTTCCGACTGAGATTCGTTCAGCATGAGAACTCCCTTCTTCAGATCGAAAATGACCGTCTGTCAGAAAAGTATGCCTGTCCTTGAGATTCTATCCTAACACAATAAGCCTGAAACTGCGGAATTATATAAAGGTAGCAGGGATCTATTTTCACCAGGTCAATCACTGAACACACGGCGCAGCACAGCCGCAAGGAAATGATATTTTCTAATTGAACCACAGAAATCACTGAACACACGGAAAGAGTACAATGCGCATAAAAAAGATCCATAGTCTTAACACGTTCACTTGGTTCACTTTGTACATTCTGTCCACTAACCCCGCAGCAACACCTAAAACCAACCCGCGCCCCTGGCAGATCCGACCGATCCGACTGATCCGTCCGATCCGACCGACTCCCGGAGAAAACCCGTTCCCTGAAGTTTCTTATATGCCTCAAGACATTCCCCCGCCGTCTTCCCGGTTTTTTTTGCGATCCGCTCTTTGAAGCCGCTCAGTGGATTAAATCATTTGTATTATGGCAGAGTACTGATAGTCTCAACGAAAGGGAAATACCATGAGATATCTGTCTGTATCGTTTTTGGGTGTTCTTTCCATTGCCGTGCTTTTCTCTCTGTCATGTTGTGCTCAGTCGACTGTACATGTGCGCGCCGAGGCTGAAGGGGAGCCCATTTCGCCCTATGTATACGGACAGTTCATTGAGCATCTCGGCCGCTGTATCTATGGAGGTATCTGGGCGGAGATGCTTGAAGACCGTAAGTTCCTGTATCCCGTCGACGGGAGCCGGGAAGGCTGGGGCATGCATCGGGGCCAGGAAAACTCCTGGGAAGGAGACGGCAAGCCTTATGAAATTCTGGAGGCATCGCCCTGGCAGATTATGGGCGGGCAAGAAGCAGTCTTCATGAATAAAGAGGCCCCTTTCTGTGGCGAACAGGATTGCGCTGTAAAGTTGGATAATTCCGAAGATTGGCGGGGCATCTACCATCCCCGGCTGGCTGTGGAAAAAGGCAAAGACTATGAAGGCTATGTCTATCTTCGCTGTGAAGGAGAGGTGAAGGAAGCACAGGCCGTCTTGCAGTGGGGATCGGAATCGACACAGGAAGCTGTGGTTGCCCTGCAGGATATCAATGACTCCTTCAAGCAGCTCGCTTTTCAATTCACCGCCGGAGAGGCTGATGATGATGCCCGTCTTGCTTTTCGTTTTACCGGCGAAGGACGTGTCTTTATCGCTTCACCCTCGCTCATGCCGACAGATCAGGTGGAAGGCTTCCGCCCTGATGTATTGACACTGATGCGTGAGTTGGATGCGCCCATTTACCGTTGGCCGGGTGGCAACTTCGTGAGTGGCTACGACTGGCGTGACGGGGTCGGTGACAGAGACAAGCGGCCTCCCCGCAAAAATCCCGCCTGGACCGGTGTCGAACATAATGATGTGGGGATTCACGAATTCATGCGCCTTTGCGAGCTCATTCATACGGAGCCCTTTGTTGCTCTCAATACGGGCCTGAGTGATATTGAGTCCATCGTGGAGGAAGTGACATATATCACTGGTGCCGCTGATACGGAAGAAGGGAAGAAGCGCGCCGCCAACGGGCGGACAGAGCCCTGGAAAGTGGTATGGTGGGCTGTGGGCAATGAGATGTATGGTGAATGGCAGTTGGGTCATATGCCTCTGGAAGACTATGTGAAAAAACACAATGCCCTGGTCGAGGCCATTCGTGTCGTTTCGCCTGAAGCAAAATGTGTTGCCGTGGGCAATGCCGGTCCCTGGAGCGAAACCATGCTCACCAACTGCAGCGAACACATGGAACTCATCAGTGAACATCTCTACTGGCAGCATATCAACAATGTGGTACATCACAGCTGGAAAGCCATGAATGATGTGGAACGCCTGGCGTCAGATCATCGCCGGTACAGAGAAAAGATACCCGGACTGGAAGACAAGGATATCCGCATCGCTTTGGATGAATGGAACTACTGGTACGGTCCGAACAAGTATGGTGAACTTGGCGTACGCTACCTGATGCGCGATGCGCTGGGATGTGCCGGAGCGCTCCATGCCATGTTCCGAAACAGCGATCTCTTTTATATGGCCAATTATGCACAGACCGTGAACGTGCTGGGCGCCATCAAAGCATCGAAGACCCGGGCTTTTATGGAAAGCACCGGCAAGGCACTCGTGCTCTATCGAAAATATTTCGGTACTCTCCCTGTGACGGTGCAACAAAATGTGTCCGGTGTCGATGTCGCCGCAGCCTGGACCACGGATCATTCAGCTCTGACACTGGCTGTAGTGAATGCCAACGGCAAGCCTGTTTCCTTTCAACTGGAAGTGGATGGCTTGGAAGTTCCTGAATCGCTTCACGGCTGGCAGATCCAGAACGATGATCCCGATATGGTGAACGAGGCTGATACACCCGACAGCGTATCCATCAAAGATGTTGTTCTGGAAGTGAGCAAGAACACTGTCAACCTGCCGCCCTACAGTATCACTCTGGTGCGTATTCCCAAAAGTGAGCGATGAGACAGTGATCCATTGAGAAAAAGAAGAAGGCTGCTGATGTCTGGAAGGTATCAGAGGCTTGTATGCCAATGAATCTTTCCCGGCTGGAGCCAATTTGTGCCTTCCACGGCATCCAAACACGCTTCAAGGATGATCTCCATACCGGCCTGGGACCTCTTTAATGAACCCGCCAACCCGGTATCCCGGTATCGGCCCGCAGAAGAGTGAGTCGATACCGGGATATATTCCTGAGCCTTCTTTTCAGCTTCACTGCACAGGCTTCCGCCCGATTCGACCGACTCCCGGAGAAAACCCCTTCCCTGGAGTTTCTTATTTGCCCCAAGACATTCCCCCGCCGTTATTTTGGTTTTGGCCGCCCGACTCTCTGAAGTCGCTTAGTGGATTAAATCGTCCCCGTTGTGGCAGAGTACTTTAAACGCCAATATAAAGGAAATACCATGAGATATCTGTCCGTATTTTTTGTGAGCCTTCTTTCCCTGACCTTATTTTTCTCTCAGCCTGCGGGAGCATTGAAGACGGTACATGTTCTTGCCGAAGAGGAAGGCGAGCCCGTCTCTCCTTATATATATGGACAATTCATTGAACATATGGGTCGGTGTATCTATGGCGGTATCTGGGCGGAGATGTTGCAAGACCGCAAGTTTTTCTATCCTGTAGATGGCGGCCCCTATGCGGGCAATGAAGTCCTCTGGGAAGAAAGGGGCAATCCTTATAAAGTTCCTGAAAGCTCTCTCTGGCGTATTATAGGCCCGCAAGAACAGGTCTTCATGAATCACGATGCGCCTTTCTGTGGCGACCAGGATTGTGCCCTTATCCTTGAAAACAATGGCGGCGATTGGCAAGGTATTTACCATCCCCGTCTGGCTGTGGAGAAAGGCAAGGACTATGTGGGTTATGTATGGCTTCGCGCTGAAGGGGAAGTAACAAAAGCTCAAGCTGCTCTGCAATGGGGACCGGGAGCGAACCAGGAAGCTGTTACAACTCTTCAGGATATCCGGGAGTCTTTCGAGCAGATTGCTTTCCGCTTCACCGCCGGTGATGCCAGTAAGCACGCACGCCTCACTTTCCGTTTCTCCGGTGAAGGCCGTGTCTTTATAGCTGCGCCGTCACTCATGCCAGCCGATCATGTGGAAGGCTTCCGTCCCGACACCTTGAAACTCATGCGCCAATTGGATGCGCCCATTTATCGCTGGCCGGGAGGTAATTTTGTCAGCGGCTACGACTGGCGTGACGGTGTCGGACCCAGAGACAAGCGACCGCCCCGGAAGAATCCCCACTGGCCGGGGGCTGAGCATAACGATGTGGGTATCCATGAATTCATGCGCCTTTGCGAGCTCATCCACACAGAACCATTCATCGCTCTCAATACAGGACTGGGCGATATCGAATCGGCTGCGGCGGAAGTGGCCTATATCACAGCGGCTGCTGATACGGAAGAAGGGAAGAAGCGCGCCGCCAACGGACGGACAGAAGCCTGGAAAGTAATCTGGTGGGCCGTGGGCAATGAAATGTATGGCGACTGGCAGCTCGGGTACATGCCGCTGGAAGACTATGTGAAAAAACAGAACGCTCTCGTCGATGCCATACGTGCCATATCGCCTGAAGCCAAATGTGTGGCTGTGGGCAATGCCGGTCTCTGGAGTGAAACCATGCTCGCTGAGTGCGCCGATCATATGGAGCTTATCAGTGAACATCAGTATTGGCAGCCCAGGGATGATGTGGCTGCTCATACCTGGTCAGCCATCAATGATGTGGAGCGTCTCGCCGCTGATCACCGCCGTTACAGAAACGAGATTCCCGGGTTGAAAGAGAAAGATATACGCATCGCCTTTGACGAATGGAATTACGGCGGACCGCACAAGCGTGGTGAGTTGGGCGTACGCTATGAGATGCGTGATGCCTTCGGTTGTGCAGGTGCGATCCACGCCATGATCCGCAACAGCGACCTTTTTTATATGGCCAATTATGCACAGACCGTGAATGTGCTGGGAGCCATCAAAACAACCCGGACAGGAGCTTTCCTGGAAAGCATGGGGCAGGTACTGGTGCTGTACCGCAAACATTTCGGCACACTTCCCGTAGCGGTGGAGCATGGTCTGCCGGGTGTTGATCTCGCTGCGGCCTGGACGGCGGACCATTCTGCTCTGACGCTGGCGGCTGTGAATCCCCACGATGAACCCCGTTCCTTTCAGCTGAAGATAGACGGCCTGACAGTGCCGGAATCTCTGCATGGCTGGCAGATTCAAAATGACAACCCTTATATAAGGAACGAAGCGGATGCCCCTGAGAATTCGGCCATCCAGGAAATCTTTCTGCAGAATGTGGACAAGAGCCTGACCCTGGACCCCTACAGTGTCACCCTGCTTCGCATCCCCAAAGTGGGCGATGAGACAGTGATCCATTGGGAAAAAGAAGAGGGACGCTGGAGCCTGGAACGTATCCGCGAGTGGTATGCCAAAGAAGCTTTCCCCGCCGGTGCCAACTTCGTACCTTCCACGGCATCCAACCAGCTGGAGATGTGGCAGGCCGACACCTGGGACCCCGAGACCATCGACAGAGAGCTCGGCTGGGCGGCTGATCTCGGCTTCAACATGATGCGCGTTTTCCTTCATGACATGCTCTGGAAAGAGGAGGGAGCGGCCTACGAACAACGCATAGATGAATACCTGGACATATCCATGAAGCATGGTATCAAAACAATGCTCACCCTCTTCGACAGTGTCTGGGATCCTTTCCCCGAACTGGGCCCCCAGAAGGAGCCCGTCCCGGGCGTCCATAATTCACGGTGGTTGCAGAGCCCGCACATTGATATTCAGAAGAATCCCGAAGGCTATGAAGAAGCATTGAAGCCTTATGTCATTGCCATCATGTCCCGTTTCAAAGATGATCCGCGGGTACTGGCCTGGGATCTTTTGAATGAACCTGCCAACCCGGTGCCTCAATACAGGCCCACAGAAGGATGGTCGCCGCAGGAAAAAGAAGAGGCCCATGTGATTCTGGTGGACAAGCTCTTTGACTGGGCCAGGGAAGTGGATCCCTCACAGCCAATAACCGTGGGCATCTGGGGAGGCCCGGGATCACGCATCAATCCGGTGCGGCCCATCGACAAACTCATGGGGGAACGCTCCGACTTCATCAGCTTCCACAGCTATCAGAATGTCCTGGGCGTGAAAAAAGCCGTGGCATGGCTGCAGCAATGTCAGAGACCTATCTTCTGCACGGAATACATGGCTCGCACTTCGGGCAGCACTTTCCAGACGGTGCTTCCTTATTTGCGAGAACAGAATATCGCTGCTGTCCATTGGGGACTGGTTTCCGGACGCTCTCAAACCATTTATCCCTGGCATTCCTGGAACGAGCCTTTTGAAAACGAAGCGGAGCCCTGGTTCCACGATGTCTTCCGCCCCGATGGCACACCCTATTGCGAAGAGGAAGCCTCTGTGATCCGTGCCACCCTGAAAAACTGATCTTTTTTAGCTCTCACTATTATTGGAAAGGAGTCTCATGTTCAGACATCTCCTCGCTATTACAGTTATGTTGATCCCCGGACTCGCTTTGGGTGTCGACTCAAAGGCACCCTTTTCCGAGGGGCTTTCAGTCAGCCGGAATCTCTTCCATAGCTCCATGAAAGAAGGTGTCAGCTGTTACCGCATCCCCGCACTGGCAACGGCCAAAGATGGCGCCTTGCTGGCTGTCATTGATGAGCGCTGCGCTGATGGCAGTGACCTGGGCACGAACCGGGATATCAATCTGGTCATGCGTCGCAGTGAAGACAATGGTGACAGCTGGTCGGCCATGGAAACGGTCTGCGATTATCCCGACGGACAGAGCGCTTCCGATCCCTCCCTCATCGTTGATGAAAGCACCGGCCATATTTTCCTCTTTTACAACTTCATGGATCACGACAAAGCACCGGGTGAATATCGCCTTCATCTCATGAAAAGCACCGATGCGGGCAAGTCCTGGACTGAAGGAGAAGACATCACGGCGCAGATCACAAGAGAGGACTGGAGCAAAGACTTCAAGTTCATCACCTCCGGGCTGGGTGCGCAGACAGAATCGGGCATGCTTCTCCATACCCTGGTCAATCTGAGACGGGGCCTTCATTTATTCGGAAGCCGTGATCAGGGGAACAGCTGGTTTCTCATCGATACGCCCATCAAACCGGCGGACGAATCAAAAGTGCTGGAGCTCAATGACGGACGCTGGCTCATCAACAGCCGGGTCAATAAAAGCGGCTGCCGCTTTACCCATATCTCTTCGGACGAAGGGAAAACCTGGGAGAGTCGGAGAGAAAAGCACCTTATCGATCCGGGATGCAATGGCGCGCTCCTTCGTTATTCACGCATGTCTCAGGGTGCAGCGAAAAACCGCATCCTTTTTTCCAATGCCCGAGACAAAAAGAAACGGCAACAGCTCGCCGTGCGTATCAGCTATGACGAAGGCGAAAACTGGAGCAAAGGAAAAGTCGTCTATCCCGGAAGGGCGGCCTATTCCACCATGAGCTTGTTGAATAATGGCGATATAGGTTTGTTCTTCGAGATAGACGACTATCAGAAAAATGTATTTGTACGCTTCAGCCTGGACTGGCTCACTGATGGTGAAGATCCGGGTGAAGCGTCCGAATAACAAGTGTCTCAGTCTTCAAAAAGTACTCGGCTCATTGTATGCAGTTCTTCGGCCGGGATTTTTTCCACAGCACGGTCGTAGGTGAGCAGTCCGTTGATTTCAATTTCCACATCTGTGGTCTGTGTATAGACCCCGGCGGCAATGCCTGCTTTGCGCAGTTCGTTCAAACCTTCCAGAGTACGGCGGTAGCGTTCCTCATATTCCGCCTTGTTTTTCGGCAGTTGTTTGCCATAGCCCCAGTTTTTCTGGTCAGGGTTCCATAAACGGCCTTCCACGGGATAGCCATGGCCGCCGAATTCTCCCACGACCTTGATATAGTCATGGTAACGTTCCTCATCAAAGGGGAAATCGGGATCAGGGTATCTGTGGAAATCCACAATATCCCCGACGGGCCAGAAATTGCCGCCACTGGCGATGTTGACCAGGCGACTGGGATCGCGTTCCACGGTCCACTTGCCCACTTCCAGCGTACGGTGCTGTCCCCAGGCTTCGTTGAAAGGAACCCATACGACAATGGAGGGATGGTTCTTCAGCGCATTCATCATCCCTTCCAGCTCTGTCATGAATTGATTGTGATGCTCATCGGGCCATTCCGCATCGATGGGATCTTCTTTCAGAAAAGTCCATTTCGGGCCATGAGCCGCACTGGGCTGATCCTGCCAGATGAGCATGCCGAGCTGGTCGCAATGGTAATAGTAACGGCGCGGCTCCATCTTGATATGTTTGCGGATCATGTTGAAGCCGGCTCTCTTCAGAAATTCAATGTCCCAGCGCATGGCTTCATCGGATGGCGGCGTGAGCAGACCGTCAGGCCACCAACCCTGATCCAGGGGACCCCAGTGAAAAATAATGTCGCCATTCAGTGTAAAACGAAGATGCCCGTTTTCATCGCGGGTTTTCCCCACAGTACGGATGCCTGTATAGGAGCTGACACGATCCACAGCCTCTCCGGCATCAGAGAGAAGCGCAATTTCCAACTGATACAGATGAGGAGTATCCGGAGTCCAGCAAATGGGCTCAGAAACCGGGATGGTAATGCCCGAGGCCGGACCTGTACCGGAAGCGACAATATCTTCTCCGCTGCGCACGCTTACGGAAAGGAGATTGTCCGACTTGGCACCGACCAGCGAAGCTGTCAGATGAATGGTACCGGCGGCCGCATCGGTCGTGAAATGCAGATCGGCAATATATGCTTCGGGTACTTCTTCCAGCCACACGGTCTGCCAGATACCGGAGACACGGGTATACCAGATGCCACGGGGTTCAAGAACCTGTTTGCCCCGAAGCTGCCAATCATCAGTGGGATCTTCCACACGGAGCAAAAGCTCGTTGTCACCTTCGTTCACGGCATCGGTGATATCAAAATAAAAGGGAGTGCCGCCCCGGTGAGTTCCCTGGCTGATCCCGTTCACGCGCAGTTCACAATCATAATCAACGGCTTCAAAGTGCATCAGAATCCTTTTGCCTGATGCGGGGCTCAGCTCCACGCTGCGCTTGTACCAGAGCGCTTCTGTCGGCTGAAGCAAACGCTGTACGCCACTCAACTGCGATTCCAGTGCATAGGGAACCAGAATCTGACCTTCCATCTCTTCAGGCGTTTCACTTTGCTTGTTGTCTGTAATGGCATAGTCCCACAGCCCATTCAGATTCAGCCAGTTCTCCCGTTTCATCTGCGGCCGGGGATATTCGCGCCAGGCATTCTCCGCATTTACCTTCTCACCCCAGGAAGTACGCAGTGCTGTCTTATAAGGCTCAGATTGCGGAGCCTCCTGAGCAAAGACACAGCCTGTGGTCAAAGGCAAGAGGAGAAGAGTACACAACAAGAAAGAGAGAATAAAGATCTTCACAATGCTTTCCTTTCATGGGTTTTCATTCAAAACCATTTTACGGTATTCACCCGGGAAAGGTAAAACCGGGGGATAGCGTTGTTTTTACCACAATGGGACATGGTGCAGCACAGCCGCAATCAAATAATCTTTTCTTCTTTCACCAGGTCAATCACGGAACACACGGAAAAAGTACAATGCAGCATAAAAAAGATCTATGGTCTTAACACGTCCACTCTGTCCATTCTGTCCATTCTGTCCACGGACCCTGAATCAATACTCAGAACCTACCTGAGCCCCTCGCAGATCCGTCCGATCCGACTGATCCGACCGATCCGACTGACTCCCCGGAGACTACTGATCTCTTCAAGTCTCTTATTTTCCCCCAGACATACCCCGCCCTGATTCCGGTTTGTCCGCCTTGTTGTTCTCCCACGATATTCACATCCTCTGTCGGAAAGTTTTCTCAGTAATTGATTTGTTTAAGAAAAACGAGATGTCAAGCCGCAATCAGGTTTATAACTTCTCCGGGTCGTCATACGCTGTCTGCCAATGTGGAAATTGGCGTTCCCAGGAATGGCTTCCAACGTCTTTCAGGGTTTCCAAAGCCTTTATTCTTCACAGTTGATAAAAGACAACGGAAGACCAAAGTACGACCGATTCCCCGGAGACCACAAATCCCAATCAATGCCCCTGCACTCAATCCTGTGTCTCGGGATTCGACTCGTGGTCACCCACAGCCTCTTCACTTTTCTTCTTGTCGTCCTGACGGCTGTATCCATGCTTCCCTTTGGGCGAGGAATGGGGCCGCTGAACGGGCTTGATACCACCCCAGGAACCACGAGTCTTCCGGACGCCGGGCTTTTTCTTTTCAGCGCTCATGTTCAGACTCTCCGTCCTGGTTGTATTGTTTTACCACAAAGACCTCCATCACCTCGGAATCACCGGCAAGAGAATATGAGAAGGATAAGTCTCCGAATGAAAAACCTGCTGCTCCGCTCTGTGCAGTTCTGTATCAGTTCCGAAAGGAAGGCCGCTGTTGGGATTTCTGTCGAAGCGCGGGAAATTGCTGCTGGAAATTTCCACACGGATGCGATGCCCCGCTTTGAAGAGATTGCTCGTCACCCAGAGGTCTATGGAAAATTCCTCCACAACACCCGGTGTGAGTAAAGCATTCTCTTCCTGACCGGGTCGGCGGCTTGCGCGGATGATACCGTCGCAAAGGTTATAGGCCTTTCCATCAGGATGCACATCGAGAAGTTTTGCGGTGAAATCTGTGTCCCGGGCTGATGAAGCGGCATAGAGCACCAGAGTCACAGGGCCTGTCACCTCCAAATCTTCCTCCAATACTTCAGAGCTGTATACCAGCACATCGTCGCGATCTTCCACGGCTGATTGATCAAACGGCCCAGCCGGTGCGCCAAAGAGATTGTTGCCTCCAGCTGTGGGCACAGGATTGTCCGGATCATAAACGAAGCTATCGGACGCTTCCTCGCTTCCGGGTTTCTCCAGGTTCAAAAGACCGTCGCCGCTTCTTGTCTGCGCTTTCCCCTGGCTGTGAAGATAAAAGGGCGTATATCGTGTCCGGGCCAGAGGCCATTCATATTCATTACGCCAGCAATTTTCGCCCATGACAAAGAGTTTGTAAGGTGGCCACTCCTGGACACCCGTCTCCTCATCTTTCAGCCAGTATTCGAGCCATTCAAACTGCAAGTCGGGCAGTCCGAGTTTTGCGTCTTTGCCGAAGTCGAGTTCACCGACTTTCTGCACGTCCACGCCGTGAGCCCAGGGTCCCACAATAACGAACTGATTGCGTCGGGCCAGTCTGTTTTTTGATTCATGCCTGACTCTGGTGCATAAATCCAGAACAGGCTTGGAGAAAATATCGTACCATCCGCCTATATTCAATATGGGAGTTTCAACGTCGTCATAGCGACCATTGATCCCCCGGGCCGCCCAATAGTCACCTCCCAGCGGATGAGCGATCCAGTCATTCAGGTAGGGGACAGGTTTTGTGAACTGGTTACCGAAAGTATTCAAAGGCTGATAACGGAATATTTCCTGCACATTTTCTTCCGTGAGGGATGCACCGCCCATGAGACCTCCCCAGCCCATGAGGAGAGCCATCTGAAAAGCGCCGCCATAATAGGCCAGATCGGGGTAAGCCTCGGCAAAGGGCACAATGGGAACGGCACAGCGTACAGCCGGATGAGCACCCGGCAGGGATGCCCACTGGGTCCAACCCACATAAGAACCCCCCGCCAGGCCGATGCGTCCGTTGCACCAGGCTTGTGCGGCTATCCAGGCATGGGTATCGTGTCCGTCCTGCGGATCATCGCGAAAAGGTTCCCATTCCCCTTCGGCCTTACCGGTACCCCGGCAATCCTGCATGACAATGGCATAACCTGCGCGGGCATAGCGCTGCATATCGCCATTGTCTTTTCCCGGTTTTCCATAGGGTGTACGCAGGAGTACGACAGGATAGGCGCCTTCTTCAGCGGGACGTGCGATATTGGCTGGTAAGATGGTGCCGTCTTTCATGACAATGGGCACTTCCGCTTCGTAGAAGAAATCGGCCCAGAGCGCAGCGGACCAGACAACAGCCAGACCAAGCAGGAAAACGACAGGACGACGCAAGGCGGAAAACATGGCAGCTCCTTTCAGCAGTGTAAGGCCAAGGATTGTATTCTATCACTCAGGCCCTGTGTGCTGCTCATTTTTTTCAGGGAATCCAAAGCCGCAGGAAGGTCACGCTCCAAATCGCCCGGCTCAGGGCGCATCAACTTGCAGCGGTGAAGGGAGCGTGGCATAATAAAACGATTATTACAGTTCTCTGCAACCCTCCTGATATTACATCTATGGAAAGGATGACTTGTTCATGAATTATCTGAAGCTTTCTGTTTCTTTATTTGTGCTGACCCTCTTTTGTGCCTGCGCGGCCATGTCTGATGCCGTTGAGGCTGATCCGGAGCTGGAAGAAGGCTATGTGTCCCTCTTCAACGGCAAGAATCTGGATGGCTGGATTGGCGATACAAAAGGCTATATCGTCAAAGACGGGCTCATGATCTGCAAGCCGGGGGGCAATGTCTTCACGGAAAAAGAATATTCCGATTTTTCCTTCCGCTTTGAGTTCAAACTCACTCCCGGTGCGAACAATGGCGTGGGTATCCGTGCGCCTCTGGAAGGGAATCCCTCTTACACGGGTATGGAAATTCAGATCCTCGACGATCGTCATCCAAAATATGCAGAGCTCCACGACTGGCAGGCCCATGGTTCCATTTATGGCATTGTTTCGGCGAAGCGCGACCATCTCAAGCCCGTAGGCGAATGGAATGAAGAGGAAATCATCGCCAAAGGTCGGCAGATCACCGTGATTCTCAATGGCGAAACCATTGTGGATGCCGATCTGGACGAAGCCACGAAAGACGGGACCCTGGACGGTCAGGATCATCCGGGTGTGGCCAGAAGTTCCGGCCATCTCGGTTTTCTCGGCCATGGCGACGTGCTTGAATTCCGAAATCTCCGCATCAAAGAATTGACTGACTGATACGTCGGTCTTGAGCAAAATACTTCCGGCGGAGGCCGGTATCCACACCGGTCTCCAGCCGGATTCCCGGATTGAAGAAAGAAGCAAATTGTGATCAAACGAATTATCACCTGGCTGGGTCGTTCCCTTCTCTGGTGCCTTCCCGCGTCCCTGGGTCTGGCTGCACTGGAGGCCTTGGGTAATGTGCTCATTGCCGAGGCAACACCCCTTCCTCTTCCGGAATTTATCCTGCGCTTCTCCAATAGTTCGCTCCTGCTTCTTTCCGGTCTCATGATCCTCTGGCTCTTCATGAGCATCGTACCTGTATGGCTGGGCGGCGTACGCGGAGGTATTGCGCTGCTCTTCATCTTCAGCTTCTTTTTTCTATACACGTACCTCACCGTTGTTCTGGATATTCTCTTCACCTTCACGGATAGATATGTTCAACAATGGACAACCCTCATGCGCTATTTCGGACTCTTTTCTTTTCTCGGAGCCGGAGCGCTGAGTCTTCTCGTCGGCAAGATTACCCGGAACAAAGAAATTTCTCTGTCGCCCCGTTATTTCTTCGCACTGAATCTTTTTCTTGCCATGCTGGCAATGGCCTTCAACAACGGGCACTTTTACCATGCAGGTTTTGTGGACAGCTCCTCATGGATCGCTGCTCTGGTGCTGATGCTGTTGATCACCGTCAGTGTTGTCAGGATATCCAAGGGCAGCACTCCAATGGTTATAACGCTGCTCCTCCTTCTGGGGCTGGTTCATGGAAGTGCTGTCTATGCCCGCTTTTCTCTTCATGATCCCCAGCCGAAAGTGATTGCACAACAGAGCGGAACAACACAGCCGGCGAAACGGATCATCCTGATCACCGTGGATACCCTGCGACAGGATGCGTTGGGACTGTATAACAGGGGAGCAACACAGACCCCTCATCTGGATGCTCTGGGCCGGGACAGTCTTGTCTTTACCCAGGCGTATACCTGCGCTCCCTGGACTTATCCCTCCGTAGCCTCTTTCCTCACAGGCGTATCGCCCGGGGTTCACGGGATGGTCGACGGGAAAACCGCCCTTCCCCGGGAAATCCCCACCCTGGCCGAAGCCATGCAAAAAGCGGGATATCACAGCTGCGCCATCGGCTCCAATTCTCTGCTTCTGCCGCGCAGTGGGCTCGATCGCGGATTCAACGAATATCACTGGTTCCCACAGCAAAAACTGGAAGAAAGAACCTTTTCCACAGGCCTTTCCCATAATTTGCTCCTTATGGCCGGACGCAAGCGCGTCGATGCGACCAGTCTTACCGACCTGGCCATTGACTGGCTGCAACAGCACGAGGACGAAACTTTCTTTCTCTGGCTGCATTATTTTGATCCTCATATTCCTTATGCACCGCCCGAAGAATGGTTGCCCGAGGATCCGGAACTGAAAGCGCTGGGCAATCGCTTCGGCGAAACCTGGTCCGGCCGTGCCGGAAGTGTCGCACGGACCCCGAAAGAACGGGAATGGATCCGAGCGCTCTATCAGGGCGATGTGGCCTATACGGATGCCCAGATCGGCCGACTGCTGGGCGCCCTCAAGATCCTGAAACTTTATGACGATACTCTCATCATACTCACTTCCGATCATGGTGAAGAGTTCTGGGATCATGGACATTTCGAACATGGCCACTGTCTGTACAATGAACTGATGTGTGTTCCTTTCCTGTGGAAGCAGCCCGGAAACAACGCCAGAGAGGAAAAGCACAGCCCTATCACGACAGAGGGCATCATGCCAACGCTTCTTGAGCTCTGTGGTTTGAAGGTGCCTGACTACCTGGCCCATAACAGTCTGGTGCCACACCTCGCAGACGAAGAAGAAGACTGTATCATCGCCCCTGTATTTTTGGGTTCCACCCTCTTCCATGATCCTTTGGAAGCCGTTGTTTTTGAAGAGCATAAATATCTCCGCTCCCTCAATTCCTCCCGGGAAGAACTGTATAACCTGCAGGAAGACCCCCGGGAACTGGAAGCGCTCCCTGTGCGGGACTCTGAAATGGCCGCCCGCGGTCAGGAACTCCTTCAGGAAGCACGGGACAAAGACGAGGCCTTGCGTTCACTATTCCGTTTGGAAGACAGTGAGGAGCAGCGTATTGATCTGGAAGATATCCGATCTCTTCAGGCTCTGGGATATCTCTGAGTCCACTCCTCTCCTGTTTATTATGAATGCCATCGCAGCCGGTTCAGTATCCATTGCAAGCGGAAAGGAAGGGCACCATGATTTATCTGAAAACATTTTTACTTTCAACAGCACTTCTCCTCTCTTTTTCCGCTTCTGGCGATGACGGCGAAATCAGCCACTGGGAGCCCCGAGCGGCAAGGGAAGAGATTCTTCCAGGCTTTGACAAAGATGATGACGGCCGCTTGATTATCACTGCGGACGACCGGGAAGGGCTGGCTGGATGTTGGAGAGGAAGTCTGTCCGTACAGGAAAATCAGTGGTATCACTTTGAGGCCTTTTACCAGGCTACCGGGGTGGTTCATCCACGACGCTCTGTTCTGGCCAGGATTCTCTGGCGCGGCTCAGACGGACAGATACTGCGTCATAAAGAGAGGGGTGCGAAAAGTTATGCCGGAGACCGGTCTCCTCATTCCGAGCCTGAATATCCCGCTCTGGTCTCCACCGCCGATGAGTGCTGGTCCCTCCTTTCCGATTTTTATGAGTCTCCGCCCGGGGCAACGACAGCCATAATTGAACTTCATCTGCGCTGGGCAACCCGGGCAAAAGTCGTCTGGCGCGATATAAGTCTCCGCCCAGCAGAGACACCGCCGGCTCGGAAAGTGCGTCTGGCCGCTGCTCATCTGGTGCCGAAAAACTGTCAAAATGGTCTGGAGAGTTGCCGTCAATTCGAGTCTCTCATCGAAGAGGCCGGAGCACAGCAGGTGGATCTGCTCGTACTGCCCGAATTCATCCCTCTCACAGGAACAGGGTTGAGCTATGAAGAAGTGGCGGAAGCCATCCCCGGCCCCATGAGCGATTATTTCGGAGAGCAGGCCCGGAAAGCCGGAATTCATCTCGTTGCCGGACTGGTGGAACGGGACGACCGGCTCATTTACAACACAGCCGCCCTTTTCGACCCCTCAGGCACTCTGGTCGGAACATATCGCAAGGTTGCACTGCCCCGTTCCGAAATCGAGGCCGGTGTCACGCCGGGAAGAGACTATCCCGTTTTTACCACCTCCATAGGACGCATAGGCATGATGGTTTGTTATGACGGTTTTTTTACGGAGCCCGCCCGCCAGCTGGCTTTGAATGGTGCCGAGATCATCGCCTTTCCCGTAGCCGGCTGCAACCCCCTTCTGGTGGCGGCCCGGGCCTGCGAAAATCATGTTTATATTGTCGCCAGTACTTACTGTGATGTCTCCATCAACTGGATGATCACGGGAGTCTTTGACCGGGAAGGGCACATCATCGCGCAAACCGGGGAGTGGGGCCGCCTGGCCGTGGCTGAGGTGGATCTGAACCGACGTCTTTACTGGGAAAGTCTGGGCGATTTCAAAGCCGAGCTTCCCCGACACAGTCCTGTGAGCCGTGAGAATTAAAAACGGCGCCTGATCACAAGACCAGACGCCGTGTATATATTCACACAGAAAAATTGGGCTCATCCGGTTTTTGCGTACTTGAATTAAGGGTTGTGGACATGATGGTATATTCTCCGCAATGTTTCATCAGCAAAAAAAGGAGAATATTCATGTCCACGCGTCTATTGTATCATGCTTTTT
>JAAYJV010000135.1 GCA_012522755.1 Candidatus Hydrogenedens sp. | reverse complement strand
CTTTCTGCGCAACCTTTTCCACAATAACCAAGTCTACCCTGTATACATAGAGGAGACCATTATGGATAATCAAATCCATAAAATAATATTTTCTTTTATTCTGACCTTCACAGTCCTTTGCTGTAATGGCGGGGCCGAGGTTTTGCTTGAAGGAAAGCCGCGCTTGAATCAGATTCAGGTTATTGGCACGCACAACAGTTATCACATCGCGCCTGATGAGGCGTTGATGGAGGCTTGTCTGTCCGTGGACAGAAGGGCCAGGCAATGGCAATATACGCACGATCCTCTGGACATTCAGTTTGATAAAGGCGTCCGCAGTCTGGAGCTTGATATCCATCCCTTCCTTTCGGGATTCAAAGTCTTTCATGTGCCTGTTGTGGACGAGGGGAGTCATTGCCCGGAATTGAAAGACTGTCTGGCCACCATGCTCCTCTGGTCCCTGGACCATCCCGAACATGTGCCCATTACGATTCTCTTTGAGTTTAAAATGATGGAATCACGACTGTCCGGCGAGGCTGTGCGGGATGATCCCGTTGAGATCCTGGAGTTGTTTCAGGAAGAAATCAGAGCCGTGATCCCTCAGGATAAAATCATTGATCCCTTCCGGATCCACCAGGGGAAGGGGACACTGCGACAGGTATTGGAAGAAGAAGGCTGGCCTCTGCTTGAAGATTGTCTGGGTAAATTCATTTTCATTCTTCATGACCGACAGGAATTGCGCGATGCCTCTTCTTCACTGACTGCTCCGCCTTTGCTCTTTGTCAATTCTTCGCCTGACAGGGAAGACGGCGCTTTTATTGTTGTTGATGATCCGTATAATGAACACATCCCGTTACTTCTCGAAAAGAATATGTTTGTCCGGGTACGTGCCGACAGCGGTTTGCGGGTCAACAGGCCTGAGAGTCGGCGCCGTCGTGATGATGCGCTGTCCTGTGGCGCACAGATTGTGAGCACTGACTTTCCCGGCTCTGGAGCGGAGAAAGAAGGGTATCAGGTTGCCTTTTCGGACGGTGTGCCCGTACGCTCCAACCCGGTCACAGGTAATTCTCTCGTCCGATCCTACCTGAAAAGTATTGTTCCGTAAAGAAAAACACTTTGCTTACAGATTGTGAATACTGTTTTTCTTCCGTGATTCTTGATTACGGCCGGGATTCTTGTTATATTTACGCCAATCCTCCGGATAAGTGTGCCTGTTCCAGGTCAGAGCTGAACAGCTCGGGCTTACCCTGAAGCTAAAAAACCACGAAAGGATTCTTTTGATGAGAAGCTATATATACAACCTTGATCCAAAGAAAATGCCGGATGCCTGGTATAATATTCTGCCTGATCTGCCTACACCACACGCCCCCGTGCTCCATCCGGTCACGCATAAGCCGGTTGTTCCTGAAGATCTGTCGCCCATTTTTCCGATGAATCTGATTGAGCAGGAAATGAGTTCGGAACGGTATATCTCCATCCCCGGCGAAGTCATGGATCGTTACCTCATGTTCCGCCCCAGTCCGCTGCGTCGTGCTTACAGGCTTGAAGAAGCGCTGCAGACACCGGCCAAAATCTACTACAAAAATGAAAGTGTCACGCCCTCGGGCAGTCACAAGATCAACACCTCCATTCCACAGGCTTATTTCAATAAAGTGGAAGGCGTCAAATCGTTGAGCACGGAAACGGGTGCCGGTCAGTGGGGTACCGCCCTGTCCATTGCCTGCGCCATGTTCGATATGGAGTGCAAGGTCTATATGGTCCGTGTGAGCTTTGATCAGAAGCCCTATAGAAAAGGCTTCATGGAAACCTTCGGCGCAACCGTCATCGCCAGCCCCAGTGACACGACCGAGGTGGGACGCCAGATCCGTGCGGAAAATCCGGATACTTCCGGCAGTCTGGGTATGGCCATTTCCGAGGCCGTTGAGGTGGCTGTCAAGAGCGGCGGTTCCGTTAAATATGCGCTGGGCAGTGTCCTGAATCATGTGTGCATGCACCAGACCATTATCGGTGAAGAGGCGCTTCTCCAGATGGAAATGGCTGACGATTATCCTGATGTGGTCATCGGCTGCTGTGGCGGCGGCTCAAACTTCGCCGGGATCGCCTTCCCCTTCGTGCGGGAAAAATTCAACAAAAACCTTGATACGAAATTCATCGCTGCGGAGCCCACAGCCTGTCCGACCCTCACCAAGGGCCCTTATGCCTACGATTTCGGTGATACAGGAAAGCTCACGCCCCTGATCAAGCAGTATACGCTGGGCCACAACTTTGTGCCCCCCGGTATCCACGCCGGTGGATTGCGTTATCATGGAGTAGCCGCGACAGTTGCTCACCTGAAGAAGGACAACATCATCGAAGCGGTTGCACTTCATCAGAATCCCTGTTTCAATGCGAGTCTCATGTTCGCCAAGGCTGAAGGGATCATTCCGGCGCCGGAATCCGGACATGCGGTCTGCACAGCCATCAATGAAGCCCTCAAGGCCCGTGAAGCCGGGGAAAGCAAAACCATCCTCTTCAACCTGAGCGGGCACGGTCATTTTGATATTACCGCCTATGAAGCCTATATGCGCGGCGGCCTTCAGGATCTGGAACTGGACGACGAATCCCTGTCCAAGGGTCTGGCAAGTATTCCTGATATTCAGGAATAATCAGGCCAGCCCGTAAAAGATGAGTATCATGCGGCTGTATCAGCTCTCAACGGAGCGTGCAGCCGCATATCTTTTTAATCCGTCGCGCCAATGAGGCATGCAATCCAATCCACTTTCGGCGAGTTTCGTCGTGTCCAGAAGGGAAAAAGAGGGGCGTGGAAAGCGGTCAGGAAAGTCCTTGCGCAACACGGGATGCCAATCAGCCTGAATATCAAACTCTTCAAAAATGGCCCGGGCAAACTCATACCAGGTACAGGAGCCTTTACTGACAACATGGTAAATGCCCCGGCAGCCGAGAAGGGTCAGCAGGCTGATCTGGCGCGCCAGATCGGCGGCGTTGGTAGGACTGGTAAACTCATCGTTCACAATGCGGATGGGGCCGCCTTCCCGCGCTTTCGCGAGCATGAGCTCAACAAAATTGCGACCTTCCTTGCCTCTGCACGGGGCCAGTCCATACAAAGAAGCGCTTCTGATGATCAATGAATTGGGACAACGGGAAGAGACCAAAGTCTCTCCCATGGCTTTGCTTCTCCCATACTTGTTGAGAGGCGAAGGAGGATCCGTCTCCTTGAAAGGACGGAGAGGCCAGGGTCGTTCTGCACCGAAGACATAATCAGTGCTCATGTAGACCAGTCGAATATTTGAGTCATTACAGAGTTCTGCGAGTCCCGCCGCCGCCACCGCATTCACACGCATGGCACTCAGCGGGTCTTCTTCACAAAGCGCTGGTTCATGGAAGGCGGCTGTGAGAATCACCTGTTGTGGCCGGAGTCTTTGGAGACAGCTTGTAACGGCCTGTGTGTCACAAATATCGAGGATCTCTTCGGCGCAGTCCAGGTCAGCACCGATGACATCCATCCCGGGGAAGACGGTCATCAATTCAGAGCCGAGTTGACCGGCCGAACCAATAATAAGAATTCGTGACATGGCAAAGGGAGGTCTCTTCCGGACAGCGAAGTGCCGGAGAGGCTGTTAAAAAGTAAAGCCCAGGCCGAGGGTGATCGCATCGGCCCCGCGATTTCGCCGATCCAGACCGGCATTGGAAATGTGCTCATATCGCAAGACGGTGTGCATGCCATTTTGAAAGCCGTAGCCCACACCGAAAGCGGAGAGGAAGTTGAGGTTGGAGCCGTTACCCTCGATCTGGCCTTTGTGGCCCAGGGCATGGGTATTGGCTTCGAGATAGACGCCGCGATAACTTTCTTTTTCAAAATAAAAGCGAAGCCCCAAACCGAATCCGGCGCCCCATACCGTGTCATCGCCTTTGTTCTGCTGTTCATAAAGAAAAATGGGCAGCAGTCGCAGACCCAGAGAGAAACGGGGGCTGATCGGTTTTTCAAATTCCAGAAGAGACTTGAGGAGGAAGTCGCCACTCCGGTCGGTACAACCCATTTCCAAACCGGGACCGCCCGAAAGTTCAATATTGAATTTTCCCGGCCGAGAGCCATCGGCTGCATAGAGGGGCATTGCAGAAAGCAGAAGAAAGAGAGCGAAAATACTGATCTTTACGGCATTTGTTTTCATGAGGTGACAGCCTGTTTTTGAAGTGAATGAAAGTCACGGGACAGCATGAAACGCATGCTGCAGTGATGGCGGATTATAGCACAAAAGCAAGGGTTAACGCAGACTGCAAGACTTACAGTCCGCTATGGGATCCCAGCTGATCGATCATGGTAATCATGGGCAGGAAAAGGGCTATGAAAAGGATCAGCACGGCTACGCCTACCACAAGCGTGAAGATGGGTTGCAACACTTCACCCAGGCTGGCAACGGCCAGTTTCACCTCTTCATCGTAGATGTCGGCGATCTGTTCGGCGATCTGATCAACCTTCCCCGATTCCTCGCCGGTGACAAACATATCGGTGATGACAGGGGGGATGCTTTTTGCCTGGCGCATGGGCTCTTCCAGACCGCCGCCCTGTTCCACAGAATGGCGCATGGCTTTGAGAGATTCGGCCACAGCACGGTTGTGGATGGCATTGCGTGTCAGGTCCAGGGTGGACATCATGGACAAACCACTGCGCAGAAGGAGGCCCATGGTACGGCACATTTCCACGAGGGCATTTTTATGGATGATTGCGCCCAGCACAGGAATTTTGAGCTTGTAAAAATCAGCCAGGATCTGCCGGGCCGGGTTGTTCGCAATCCAGAAGCGGTAAGCCACAGCGAGGAGAATCACCAGTGCGAAAGGTGTCCACCACCAGATGCGGAGCAAGGCTGAAAGCTGGATCAGTAAACGTGTGCTCGCAGGTGTGGCCATGTCCGCACGTGAAAAAAAGTCCGCGAATACAGGGACCACAAAGGAGGTGATGACAAAGAGGGCGCCTACACAGGCGATTATGAGCAGGACAGGGTAGATCATGGCTCCCCGTACTCTTTTCCGGAGAAGTTCCCGGCTCTCTCTGTAGCCTACGAGGCGACGCAAGACCGTTGTCAGGGTTCCGCTGGCTTCACTGGCTTTGATGAGATTCACGAAGACGGAATCAAAATAACGGGGATGACGGTCAAAGGCCTGCCAGAGGGTGTTGCCTCCTTCCACATAGAGAGCGATATCATTGATCAGCCCTTTGATCGCATGATTATCCGCACGATTCGCAAGAGAACGGAGGGAACGCAAGATGGGGGTTCCTGACTCCAGAAGCATGATGAACTGGCGCAGAAAAAGCGTTACATCAGTATAACGCACATTGCCCGATACATGAAAAAGACGGCGGGCCAGTGCCTGTTTATCATCAGGATAGTTGATACTGTCCCGGGAGGGAGCAGTACTCTGGTCCTCTTCTGTTGAAAGCGTATAGCGCTTGGGACGCTTGGGGCTCGGCTGGTTGGAATCTGATGGAACCATATGAATCAATTCCTCTCACATGCCCTGCAACAACTGGCAGGGAAAATTACTATCGGCCTGTATGCCAGGAAAGTATACGGGTCGTATCCTCATCAACAGACAGAATGGCGGTCAGCGTATGCCGGGACAAAGGTCTGTCTGTCAGTGCTGTTTCTTTCATAAGTACGGCGCTGCTTTCCACGGCCCAGGCACGTCCGGAGCCGGGATAATTTTCCAGTGACAAACTGTGGCTCTCCCATTCATCGTCACTGAGCTCAACCAGGGTCACGGCAACATCAGCGTGATAGTTTTCAAGCTGTGCGGGCCGCTCCGGTGGAGTGCCTTGCAGCAATCCATAGACAGGAAAGTTATAGGTTGTGGAAGTGACCGGCAGGGCTCCCTTGCGAAGGGTTTCCTGTAAATAGGCTGAAGCACAGTGAATCCCTGCTTCCGCATAATATTGGGAGCGCAGCTTTCTGACCTCCAGCGTGTTCAGGTCTTCTTCCACCATTAAAAAGCGTACGTAGCTGACCCCCAACAGCGAGAAAAGAGCAAGCATGGCAATGGCGATGAAGAGAGCCGCTCCGCGGGAATCGTGGCGATCCCGTGAAGAAGTCTTCACACAACAAATAGAGGGGATAAACAGCATTGCCTTTTTCACATGATTATTGTACATTGATTTTAAAAGCCACAACCCGGGAGATATGCCGGGTCGGATTGCGCGGATCCATGCAGGACAGACTGATCCTCACGGCCAGGGGCATTTCCCGCCGGTTCCACTGGTCTCTCCATCGGTCTCCATCTGAATATAAAATGCGCATGGCCAGTACATTGTCCTGAGCAAAAGTCTGCACGGCTTCCGCATTTTCAATATCCAGAGGCGAAGTGAAACGAACCAGACGTGATTGTTCGCCATTGCGTACTATTCTATAGCGGACCAGAAAACGCTCCTGCTCTTCTTTCAAGGGGTTGAAGATGCTGACAGGAAAGGAAATGCTGTCATCTTCAAAGATCACACGCCAGTATCGTCGGCTGTCTTCCAGAGAAGCTTGCAAGCCTTGCAAGCCGGTGTCACAGCAATCAGCCGGTAAAAGGTTCTGAAAGTCCTGACGCAGTTCCGTAAAGCAGGCGGAAAGTCCCTTTTCCAGAGTAAGTGCTGAGATCAGATCATTCCATTGATTGGAGGTTCTGATGAACCCTACAAAGCCCATGGTGGAAACAACAGCGAGAATGCTCATGACAACGAGCAGTTCAAAAAGGGTGAAGCCCTGAGATCGGTGAAAGAAGAAGAGGGGTCTCATGGTGAAACAATCTCCTCCTCTTCGGAAAGACTGTTCTCTGTGTCATAAAAGATATATTTGGGCATGCTGCTGGTAAGAGCCAGCATTTTGGGACGACCGGACAAACGCCAGTGAACAGAAAGAGTGATTTCAATATAATCAGAGGTTTCAGAAGGAACTCTTCCCCAGGCCATCCAGCGAAAAGAACGATGGAGCACGCTGCTTTTTTCCTGAGCCCTTTTTGTGGCAAGTACCGTATCAGGAAGCAGAATGCCGGATTGAACCAATTGAGAATCGGAGAGGGGAGTGATGAGGAAGAGGCCATCTTCGCCGGGATTGTCGAAAGCCCAGTGATATTGCGAGGGATGAGAATACAGAAGCGAAAGCTGTGTTTCCGCTATTTCAGCCGCAACACGATTATTGCGAAGTTCTGTTGAAAGCTGAATGTTGTTGCCGAATAGAGAAACGGAGATAGCCAGAGCCACGGACATGACTGCGAGAGCGGTGATCAGCTCCACAAGCGTGAATCCAGGGGAGGAATCATTCTTATTGATAAATGAGGTTAAAAACATCTGTACTATAATAATCCGGTTGGCCACCAGTAAACTGCACGTGAAACAGACCGAGCATATTGACTTATCATAATAGAACAGTGTTTAAAAATCAAGGAGAAAGCAATCAGGATCCAAAAGAAAAAAATCTCTCTGAAAAATAATTTGAAAACAGCTTGACTTTTCTATCCTGTTGTGGTATAAGACTGTCATAAAAGGTGAGGGAGAGGACCATTCCAGATAAATCTCAAGATTTACAAGTCCCAATTACAAGTCAAATACAACCCCAACTGCAACTCAGAAAAAGAAAGAGAGGTGAATTGTCATGAACTGTGCATTGTGTAACGAGTTTGTTGAAGAAAATGAACTTGTCTGCGGCGAAGCGCTTGAAGTAGACGGCGAATACTGGCATAGCGAATGCTATGTCGAGTACTACGGCGAGGAGCTTGAAGAAGCCGTTTAATATATAAGCGAATCCTGTGTTTAAGAATGTACCTCGGTCGTTTTCCATGGCCGAGGTTTTGCTTTTTGGAGACAAGCAGTTCGACAATTTCTGGAACGGACAAGCCTATTTTGATATTACCATAGTGGGTTTGTGAATCTGGGAGTCCTTTGCAGAGATGAGGAGATGAAAAAAGATCGTTGAAAAATAAAAAAGAAATGAAGGCTGTTACCCTGAATATAAGGGCTTACCCCCGTGCGGCTCGAAATCGTTCTGCACTTGCAGACAATGGAGATCTGCAAGTTTATGTTACTGCGACCCCGGAAAACAACAAGGCCAATGAAGCTATTATATCCTCACTTTCAAAACTGTTGAAAACGGCAAAAAGCAATATCACTATTATTGTGGGGCTTCATTCTCGTGATAAAGTTGTAAAAATATCAGGGATGACGAAAAAAGAGCTGAGGGAGCGGCTTGAATTAATTCAATAAAATATTTCATAATAAGATTACATAATAATTATACATTGTTTCATATTATAATCAAACATAACTGTGCAGGAATCATAAATGAGTTTAATCCAAAAAATTGATCAGGCCGCTCACAGTATTCAGGAGCGTCTTCCTTTCCAGGCGGAAATTGCTGTGATCCTCGGCACAGGCCTGGGCTCACTTGCGGAGAGCATTGAAAATCCTGTTACGATAGACTATGACAGTATCCCGCATTTTCCCGCAGCCACGGCTGATGGGCATGCCGGTTGTCTTATTGCAGGCACTTTGTCCGGCAAAAAAGTTCTGGGTCTTTCGGGGCGCTTTCATCTCTATGAAGGCTATTCCATGGAAGAGGTGACCTTCCCTGTTCGTGTGGCCCGTGCTCTGGGAGCGCATACCCTCATCATTTCCAATGCGGCCGGAGGAATGAATCCCCAGTATCGTGCCGGTGATCTCATTGTGATCACAGACCATATCAATCTCATGGGTGACAACCCACTCATCGGACCCAATGACGACCGTCTCGGTCCCCGCATTCCGGATATGTGTGAAGCCTATACGCGATCTCTGGTCGAACTTGCGGAAAAGGCGGCCCTGGAGGAAGGTATAAAATTACAGCGGGGTGTCTATCTGGGATGCACCGGTCCCTGTCTAGAAACGCCGGCGGAATACCGCTTCATGCGCATTATCGGAGCCGATCTGGTGGGGATGAGCACGGTGCCGGAGGTGATTGTCGCTGTTCATGCGGGCCTCAAAGTGCTTGGCATGTCCATTGTCACGGATGAATGCTTCCCTGATTGTCTTTCCCCTTTGAATCTGGCCAGGATTATCGAATGTGCGGAAGAGGCCGAGCCGAAACTGACCAGACTGATTGCACGCTGCCTTGAGTCCATGTAAGAGAGCGTGTTTATACCAATAGATTAGGAACAGATTATGTTAGTTAAAATCATCCGGGTGGTCTTCGTATTCTCCTGTATCCTCATGGGATTTATCTGGAGCAAGTTTGTTCTGGAAAATATGGTGGAAGCGGGACATCTCATTGAAAATCAGCAGCTATGGATTGCCTTGGGGGGATTGCTGGGTGCCATTGTCGCCACATTGGTGTTGTTGGGCCTGTATTTCATCACTCAGGAACTCTATGAGCGCTTCGCCCCGGCCATTGTAGCCATCGTGCTGGCACTGCTCGCCGGTTATTCCATTTCCCGATACCTGCTTTTCTGGTTTCCATCCATTGACATCACTTCACAGGTTTTTATATCCGTGTCGGTAGTGCTGCTTTTTGGATATGCGGGGATTCATCTGGGACTGACCCGTGCATCCAACTGGGAATCGCTCATGACAGCTGTCAAACACAGGCAGCTGCATAATGCCAATCCTGTTTCCCTTAAAATAGTGGATACGAGCGTTCTCATTGACGGCCGTATTGCCGATATCAGCGAAAGCGGCTTTCTCGAAGGCACTTTGCTTATCCCGCGCTTTGTTCTCAAAGAACTGCAGAATATTGCTGATTCAGCCGACGTTGTCCGCCGCGCCAAAGGGCGTCGCGGTCTGGATATCCTCAAAAACCTGCAGGAATCAACAGCGCCTCTGGGTGTCAGCATCATTGAAGACAACCCTCATGCGAGCAAGGAAGTGGATGGGAAACTGGTTGTTCTGGCCAAACAGTATGGCGCCAAAATTCTGACCACGGATTTCAACCTGAATAAAGTGGCGCAGATTGATGGTGTTGTGGTCTTGAATATCAATGACCTGGCCAATGCTCTCAAGCCGGCCGTGCTCCCCGATGAGCTCATGGAAGTGAAGCTCATGAAAGAAGGCAAAGAGCCGACTCAGGCTGTGGGTTATCTGGACGACGGTACCATGGTGGTTGTTGATGGCGGCCGCAACTATCTGGGTAAAAATGTTCAAGTGCTCGTTACCAGTATTCTGCAGACTTCAGCAGGGCGTATGATTTTCACGCGCTTTCACAATCTGACCTGATGAAAGTACAGACAGTTATTCCAGCGGCCGGGATGGGGGAGCGGCTCGGCATGTCTCGGCCCAAAGCACTGGTCGAAATCAACGGAACAACGCTTATCCGTCATACATTGCAAGGCCTGTCTTCCTTTTTTACAGAGCTCCCGGCCATTGTAGTTTTTCCCGAAACATTTTATGAGGAATTTAACCGGGCCTGTCGGGATATGAATGTTCTTCTTGTAGCGGGCGGTGCTGAACGTCAGGAGTCAGTCCGGAATGCCCTGACCTCCTTGGAAGCCGATGCGGAAATAGTGATTCTTCACGATGCAGCACGGCCTTTTGTGTCGCCGGATACTGTCCGTGCAGGTATTGAAGCATGCAGAGAATGGGGAGCGTCTACCTTGGCTGTTCCCGTTAGCGATACGATCCTGATGGTGAATGAGGATGGATTTCTGACAGACACGCCCGATCGCAGACAATTGTGGGCCTGCCAGACGCCTCAGATCTTTTTGAAAGAGCTCCTGCTTTCCGCCCATGTCAGGGCTTTGTCAGAGGGAAAACAATTTACCGATGATGCTTCTCTCATTCGTTATTACGGCGGCAAAGTGAAAATCGTTCCGGGCCATGGAGATAATTTTAAAATCACCACGCCTGAAGATCTGAATTATGCAGCCTATAAAATGCAAAAGGAATGCCCATGAACCGCATTGGAATCGGTTACGATATACACCGTCTCGTGGCTGGCCGAAAGCTGATCATCGGGGGCGTTCTCATTCCCCATGAAAAAGGCTTTGAAGCCCATTCTGATGGAGATGTGCTGTGCCATGCCCTCTGTGATGCCCTGCTCGGTGCGGCCGGTCTGCCCAATATCGGTGTGCTCTTTCCCGACTCGGATCCGAAATATAAAGATGCCGACAGTATGGAATTGCTGCGCACTGTTGTTGCCCGTGTGGCTGAAAAAGGATATCGGCCGTTGCAGGTGGATTCCAATCTCGTGGCACAGCGGCCGAAGTTGCAACCTTTTGTGGCGGAGATGATCAGAGCACTGGCGGCGGCTACGGGTCTCGAGGAAGAAAAGATCTCCATAAAACCGAGAACCAATGAATATATGGGAGCTGAAGGCCGCGAAGAGGGGATCAGCGCTCAGGTGGTGGTGGTGCTGCAGAGAATCAAAGAGGATAAAGGCTGAGACCGGTTCAGGCGCCCGGCTCCGGGCTTATGTGCACAATCCGCCCGTCAACCCGCAGGCGTCCGGCCCCATAGAGTTCAATAGCCCGGGGATACAGCTCCCGTTCCAGTTCCTGCACCCTGTCGGCCAGACTTTCCACCGTGTCATCGTTAAGTACCGGAACGCTCTGCTGCAGGATGATGGGGCCGTTATCGTAAATGGCATCCACAAAATGAACGGTTGCCCCGGTGATTTTCGCTCCATAGTCCAACACGGCTTTGTGTACGTGATTGCCATACATTTTATGACCGCAGAAAGCCGGAATCAGTGCCGGATGCACATTCATGATTCTGTTGTGGAAAGCGGAGGGCACATCAAGAAGATGCATAAAGCCGGCCAGCACAATCAGATCAATTTCGTAGTCCTTCAGAATGGTCCAGATGGCTTCGTTGAATTCCGCTTGTGTTGAGAACTCTTTGCGGGGCACTGCATGGACGGGGATCCCTGCGGCTGTGGCCCGTTCAAGTCCGTAGGCCTCTGCTTTGGAAGCGATGACACAGGAAATTTGAGCATTGAGGCTCTTCCCTGCTATTCTGTCAATAAGATTCTGAAGGGTGCTGCCACTTCCGGACAGCAATACAGCCAAACGAATCGTCATGATGAACCCTCAATATGCAGAAAAAGGTGGTGAACTGTGCAAGACACAGGCATTATATACCTTTATGGGGGGATACATCCATTGTACGGGACATTCTGCACCAAATACGGATTACACTGAAAAAAGGAATCAAGATGAAAAAGTTTCTTTATTTTGTTTCTGTTGTTGTTCTCCTGGCTTGCCTGAGCGGCTGCGAAACTCTGGAAGGTTTCACCGGTTCCGGTGGCTCCGGCGGTTCGGGTTTTTTCAAGCCACTCAATCTGCTGAGCACTGATGAAGAAATCTCTCTGGGCCAGCAATTCGCCGTTCAGATCGAAGAGTCAGAAAAGATTCTGGATAATCCCGCCCTGCAGAATTATGTTGCGGAAATGGGTCGACGACTGGCCGCAGCAGCTCCCAGACAGGACGTGCCCTATTCTTTCAAGGTCATCGATGCTCCCGATACGGTCAATGCCTTCGCTTTGCCCGGAGGCTATATGTATATCTATACGGGGCTCATGAAAACCTGTTCCAACGAAGCTGAACTGGCTGCGGTCATGGCCCATGAAATAGGCCACGTGGCCGCCCATCATCATGGTGAGATGATGACCCGTCAGATGGGTATGGACATGGTGTCTGAAATGATTCTGGGTAAAAAACCCGGGATGATCGCTTCTCTCGCCGGGCAGTTGTTCACCACCGGTATTTCCGCACGATACAGCCGCGCCCAGGAAAGAGAAGCGGACAGCCTCGGCATGGATATCATGTATAAAGCGGGGTACCCTCCTCAGGGGATGATCGCTTTCATGAACAAATTACTGGAGGTGGACAGACAGCAGGGCGGCGGTCGTGGCCTGCCCATATTCGCCACCCACCCGAGTCCGGAAGAACGGGTCGGTTTATTGCAGGAATTGATTCAGCGTTATCCCCTCACACCGGAACACAGCGCCGCTTACAGAGAAGAGCAGTACAGGCTGGCGGTACTCTCACAACTGTGATCTGATCTCATCGATAAGTCCGGGCCCACCGTTCCAGGGTGTATTCCTCGTTGCGCATGCGCCAACGGAGCATACGCTGGCAGCAGTCTGTAAGGACAGCGCTGTGGGCGGGCGATTGCGCAAGATTTGTGAACTCGCCCGGATCATTTTGCAGATCAAAAAGTTGAGGAGCCAGGCTTTCCTCTCCGAAGTGCACATATTTCCAGTTGTGATCACGGAGCACCCACAAACGGCATGCGTCGGGATCGACTCCCTTCGTATCCTGCAACAGGTTATAGTAGTAGAATTCATAAAAGATTTCGTCTTTGTGTGTTGCGCCCTGAGGACTCAACAAGAGATGACGCGGGTCTTTTCCCTGAAATTCCGGTGATGGAGTCGCATTCAGAAAATTGCAGATCAAGGGAGCCAGATCAACATTCTCCACCAAGGCCTCGTTCTGTGTTCCCCGGCTGCAATCAGCCTGCGCCGAAGGATCGCGGATAATCAGGGGCACACGCATGGCCGCATCAAAGTAATGGGGTTTTCCAGCCAGATAATGGTCGCCCAGATAACTTCCATGATCGCCACTGAAAATAATGGCTGTATTTTCCCATTGTCCGGTCTCTTTCAGTGTTGTGAAGAGCCGTGCCAGATTGAAATCAAGCTCTGAAATCATGCCGTAATAACAGGCCCGGATCTCTCGCCAATCCTGTTCTTTTAAAAATTCAGTCTGTGCCCAGTCCGCTCTGCAGCGGGACATATAAGGATGTCTGTTCAGGCTTTCCTCTTCCCGTCGGAGCGGTGCGGGGACATCAGCCGGATCCACGAGGGCATGAAAAGGATCGGCACAGATATACGGCCCGTGTGGTTTGATATAGTTCACTGAGAGGAACCAGGGCTCTTCTCGGGTCTCTTGAATGAACTCCAGGCTCTTTTCCGTTACAAAGGCCATCTCACTGTGTTCAACGCTGTATCGGGCCGGGTAGACACAGGGCAGATGATCTCCTGCATCGCCTTCCGGTACCTGAGTTGAATACATGGATTCCCAGTTGCACAACTCCTCGGGATAGCCTTTGGATTTCAACCAGGCATACCATTCCGGGCTGTCATATTCGTGTTTCAGAATCACATCGTAGCCCGGCAGCACGTTCTCAAAGTTCAACGAAGTTTTATGGGGATGTCCCTCAGGTAAAATGGCCGGATCCCGGGCATAATCGTTATAGCCGATAAGGGCGGGCTGTACTCCTTGACTGCGCAAGTGCATGGCAAGGTTGTTCTCCGCATCCCGGAGAGGCGTCAGGTTGTCCACCACCCCCGTGGAACAGACATAACGGCCCGTATGGATAGACATGCGACTGGGCGCGCAGGGCGATCCCTGACAGAAGGCATTTTTGAAGAGGACCCCTTCCGCAGCCAGGGCATCAAGAGCAGGTGTCTGCACAAGTTCATGACCTGCGGCACCCATACATTCAGGTCTGAATTCATCGACGCAGATCCATAATACATTCAGTTTGTTTTCAGACATGAGTGGCCTTCTGTTTTTATTGAAAGCGCCCCAGCCGGGGCTGAGGAATGATCATAGTTTATTTTGAAGACGCTCAGACAGTAAAGAGCAGCGCTGCGTAATGGTATTGTTGTTGACTGCGAGAGAGACGGCCTTCGAAGAGCCCACGATAATGACTTTTTGTTTACCCCGAGTCACGGCTGTATAGAGAACGTTGCGCTGCAGCATCATATAATGCTGAGGAAGCAGGCAGAGAACTACCGCGGGATATTCGCTTCCCTGAGATTTATGGACAGTGGTGCAATAGGCGCTCACGAGCTGTGAAGCCTGATCCAGAGTGTAGAGAACCCGCCGTTCATCTTCGAAGCATACTTCCAGTTCACCGGCCTCTTTATCCAGTTGTGTTATGATGCCCACGTCGCCGTTATACACATCCAGATCGTAATTGTTGTGATTCTGCATGACCTTGTCGCCCACAAGAAAAGAGGAGCTGTCTTCAGAGTCTTGCGGAGAATTGAGTGCCTGACGCAGAGCCGCATTGATGGCATCCACACCGGCTGCACCCCGGCGCATGGGCGTCATGATCTGTATATCGCGCAGGGGATGGAGATTGAAACTCGACGGGAGACGTCGGGCCACAATATCCACAATGGTCTGCACAGCCTCCAGCGGATTTGTTCGTTCAATCATGAAAAAATCATGCTGATTGAATTCCGGAATCAATCCTTCATTGATGCGATGGGCATTGCTGATGATGCTGCTCTCTTCTTTCTGGCGGAAAATGGTGCGCAGCTTTACCACGGGCACTGCGGCTGAAGTGATGATATCCAGAAGAACGGAGCCGGGCCCCACAGAAGGAAGCTGGTCTGAGTCGCCGACGAGGATCAGGCGGCAGCCCGGAGGGATGGCATTGAAGAGCGCATGGGCCAGATGAATATCCAGCATGCTCGCCTCGTCCACAACCAGAAGATCCGCTTCAATGGGATTGCGTTCATTACGGATGAAATTTCTGGTGAGGGGACTGAACTCCAGAAGTCTGTGAATGGTTCTTGCTTCCTGGCCTGTAGTCTGTTCCATTCGTTTGGCGGCCCGGCCCGTGGGTGCCACGAGAAGACAGGAAAGCCCTTTGGCTTTGAGGATTTCCAGAATGCTTCGGATAATGGTGGTTTTTCCTGTGCCCGGTCCGCCTGTAATGACCATGACTTTGGATTGCACAGCCTCCTCAATGGCCTTACGCTGTTCTTTGGCAAGAGAAATACGAAGCCGTTCCTCAACCCATTGCAGCGCTTTTTCCGTGTGAATGGGCACATGTTCCAAAGGGGACTTTACCAGAAATTTCAGCCTGGTGGCACAGCCCTGTTCCGCTCCGTGAAGTATGGGCAGGTAACAGGCCTCTTCATCGGCAATGATGCTTTTCTTTTCCAGCATATGCGCAAAGGGATCGATGAGCATGTCCACAGGCAACTGCAATAAAGCGGCTGTATTTTCCCGAAGCTGGTCCATGGGAAAAAACACATTGCCCCGCTCGGACTGCTCTTTGAGTACATAGAGAAATCCGGCCTCAATGCGAAAAGGGGATTCCTGAGAAATACCCATCTGCTGTGCTATTTTGTCTGCTGTAAGAAAGCCCACCCCTGTCAGCTCCGTGGACAGGGCATAGGGATTGTTCCGCAGCTGTGCAGCAGCCTTTTCCCCGTAATGTTTGAAAATACGAATGGCCAGTCCCTGAGGGATATTATAACTTTGCAGAAAGAGCATGACCGCGCGGCCGGCACTTTGTTTCCTCCAGGCTTTTTCAATTTGGGCGGCACGTTTCTTTCCTATTCCCGGCACTTCTTTCAGACGCTGAGGCGTATCCGCTATGACAGTGAGACTCTCCAGGCCGAAACGCTCCACAATGCGCTTGGCATAGACAGGCCCGATTCCGTCAATGAGTCCCGAGCCAAGATAGCGTTCAATGCCTTCCCTGGAGGTGGGTTGCAGGATTTCATAAGAGGAGATTTTGAACTGTTTTCCGAATTTGGCGTTTTCAACCCAGTGCCCGTGAAGACGCACAGTCTCACCCGCTGAAACGGCTGCGAGATTTCCCACAAAGGTAATGGGCAATGCGTCGTCCACAATGAGGCGTCCCACGAAAAAGCCCGTATCAGCATTTTCATAGACAATTTTATCTATGACACCGACCAGTTCATCCGTCCCTGAAAAATCAGGCTGGAGAAATTGTTGTGTTCCCGCTGTTTCCTCGGATAAAGTGTTGTCGTATTCTCTTTCTGTCATGCAAGTGGCTCACTGTCGAAACGGCGCAGGCTGAGAAAATCCACAGCTGCGCGGGGACTCAAAGAAACAAGATAGAGCACGGTCTGAGCAATATCTTCAGGGGTCATCCAGTTACTTTTATCCCGATGGGGCATGGCTTCCCGGGAAAGACGGGTATCCACACCTCCGGGGCAGATGGCATGGACAGCAATATTATAGGGCCGCAGTTCCAGCGCCAGACTCTTTGTAAAGCCATTGAGTCCGTGCTTGGCGGAACAATAGGCTGCCTGACGGTCAATGGCTTTCAAGCCTGTCACACTGGATATGTTGATGATCCTTCCCGATTTGCGCTCCATCATGACGGGCAGGAATGCTTTGGTCAGGAGAAAAACACTCGTAAGATTGGTGTCCAGAGAAAGGCGCCACTCTTCAATACTCAGCTCCCAGAGGGGTTTGAAAATGGCTGCACCGGCATTGTTCACAAGAAGATCGATGACAGGGAAGAGGCTCTGTATCTGATCAGTGAGAGCATTGATTTCCGATTCTTTGGAGAGATCAGCGGGAAAGATCTCTGCTTCCCCTCCTGAATCCTGAATTTCCTTTGCCACGGAAAGAAGTTCTTCTTCCGTACGGGCTGTAAGGGCCAGCGTATAACCGGCTTTGGCCAAAGCCAGAGAAACGGCCCGGCCAATCCCGCGGCCTGCTCCTGTAACCAATGCTGTTTTGTCTTGGGGCACCTTCATGAATCCTGAATGTCAACAGGCTCATCCGATATCCGGATCAGACGCTCTGAAAGCGCCTGAATGGACTGGTTGAGAATATGGGGGTCGGCTGTATCCAAACTGTCGTACAGTACTTTGTAATGATGATCTTCCCGAAGCAGGGAAGGGTCTTCACCGGCATTGCGCAAGGCATTGATCACTTCCAGAACAGTGATGGAGTCGGCGGAACGGGCCAGATGAAAACTCGTGGGCAGGCTGTCCGTCGCTATGATCATTCGTTTGTCTTTGAGAATGTCCAAAGTCTCCTGCAAGAGGCGTGTGGGCACATTCCAGCACTCAGCCACCTCTTTAATCTGCAAGGGTTCGAGACTTTTATTGAATCGATGACAGAGCTCCAGCATGGTCCGTACAGCCAGAGATTCCTTGTAGGCCACAGTGGTTTCATCGGCCAGGCGTTCCAAAGCAAAAGTCTTCTCGTTCTGATAGGCGAAAGAAACGAGTGCCCCGAAGAGCAGAAGCAACCAGCTGAAATAAATGTACATGAGAAAGATGGGGAAAAGGGCGAAGGCGAAAAAGAAGTTCGTATACCGGATCAATCCATATTGGAATTTGATATAGATCCAGGAATTCAACATATACAGGCTGCCCGCCACCAGTCCGCCCAACAGGGCATAGCGCATGTGCACTTTCGTATTGGGCACGAAAAAATAGACCAGTGTGAAAGAGAAACTCA
The DNA here is from genome assembly GCA_012522755.1 of Candidatus Hydrogenedens sp. Taxonomy (GTDB): domain Bacteria; phylum Hydrogenedentota; class Hydrogenedentia; order Hydrogenedentales; family CAITNO01; genus JAAYJV01. Next base: position 78,655 of record JAAYJV010000135.1, on the reverse strand, counting down.
ATACCAGGAATTGGCTGCTCCGAAGAAGAAGAGCGGCCGGTCCCAGTATTTCCTGTATATAAGAATTCTCCAGAGCCGCACTGATCCCCATCATGAAGGCTGCGGCGAAGGGCAGCAAAAAAGTCAGGAGCATATAATGACCCAGAACCCGAAAAGGATTGCGCTGACGACTCACTCCCCAGATGCGGTTGAAGGTGTACTCCACGTTGCGCATGAAGCCGAAGACAGTACTCAATATGAAGAGCAGGCCTGAGACTCCGAGTGTGCGCGGACTCCGGGCCGCCTCATCGGCAAAACTCACAAGATATTTCACCGGATTCTGATACAGGGGATCATTGGTAATACCCGTGTTTTCTGCAAAAATAGGAAAGAGTGTCGTAATCAGATGATGCTTCAACTGCTCGTCATTGCCAGAAGACTTTTCCGATTCCGCCAGGAGAACAGGCGTGTTGGACTCTTCCGTCACAGGCGCCGACATCCATACAGCGGCTTCTCCTTCCACTGTTTCTTCCTCGGGCGGCGGGTCGGCAATATGACGCAAGGCAACAACGGCTTTGGACAGTCGTTCATCCATCTTCTCATAGATCTGGTCGCCCAGATTGAAAGTCTGGATAAAATAAAACATGAGTGCGAAAAAAGGGACGAGAAAAAGGAGCGTTGCAAAAGTAAGGGCGGAAGCACGCAAAAGCAGTGTCTCTTCCACGAGTCCGCGTACCAGCAGAATCACAGCGCGGATCTGCTTGATAACCAGGCCGCTCGGTATTTTTTCGCCGGGCCGTCCGATACGCCAGATATCATAGGTGATAAACTGGCGGCCCCGCTGAAAAGCAGCCGAGATTCGCTGTAAATGTTTTTTCAAGCGCAAACGCATTATTCAGTCCATTCGAAATGGCGACGGTTCTTATCCTGAATCTGACTGCTTGTAAAAGCGGTCAATCCAATATTTTCAGGCGGATATTTTTGAACTGGATCTTCATGGGCGGACCGGGATGCATCTGCAGGGCAATATGTCCTTTGCGTCTGGAGTAGACAGGGTCATGGTCTTCCACTTCACACATGGTTGTCCCGTTGATGATCAGACGGATTGTGGCGTCTTCGGCTATGATCTCATAGTCATTCCAATCATCCTGATGCACGGATTCCAGAAGCAGCGCCGGATCGCCCAGAACCTGTTCTTTTTTCTTGCCTGTAGAATCAATATGGGCTTTGAAACCGCGCATGACCACGCCGCCGCGATCGTGTTGAAAGAGGCAACCCGTCCATTCAAAGCCTTTTTCAATATCCGCCTGGTAGCCCCAGATATCCCAATCGGGACGCTCCTCACTGCGGAAATGAACGCCGGAATTTCCGCCGTCCCCCGCTATCTTATAGGAGCAGCGAAGAATGAAATTCCCCGGCTCTCCGTCTTTCCAATACAGATAGTGGGCTTCAGGACAGGGCTTGTCAGCGGTGCTCTCAGCTGTGAGAGCACCGTCTTCTATATACCAGGCCCCTTCTTTGCCTTCCCAGCCCTCCAGACTTTTACCATCAAAGAGGGAAATAAAGCCATTTTCTTCTCCCTGAGTCGTTCCGGAGAGAAACAGAGTCAGAAGAATCAGAAAGAGAGGGAGTGTTCCAAGTCTCATGAGTCGATCTCTTTTCCATGATCAGATTTTGGGCAATTCATAAGCGGGGCGACGTTCCCGGGCAAGATAAGCATTGGCTTCGTCGCAATTGGTGAAACGTTCCGCTACAGGATCCCATTTCAATGTTTCATTCACACGTCCGACTTTACGGACTATATTAAGTATATAACAAAGAGTGGTGCTGCGCTGGCCGATTTCAATATCAGCAGTACAGCGTTCTCTGCTTTTCATGCAGGACAGCCAGTTTTCAATATGGGGCTGTGTCTCCGGTACAGACAGGGGGCCCGGATTGGAACTGTCTGCAAGTAATTCAGGACGGCTGCAATAAATACGATCCCGGTTGACTTCGAGAACACCGTCTTCGCATTCAAAGACTGCGCCGAGACCGGGGCCATTGTTGCCGTCGAGATTGCAATGGACTGTCTGTCCGTCGGCAAAGCGCATGGACATGCGGGCACGGGGACCGGAGGTGTCCAGAACCATGCCATAGTAGGGAGCACCCGTTTCGTTTTCTCCCGGCTGACGGTTGCGATCCGGACAGGCCGGCCGGTCTTTCACCTCTTCTTCCAGAGTGATTTCCACAGGACCTGTCAGATCTGTTCCCAGTCCACGTTGCAGCTGATCGTAACTGTGCGTGCCCCAGCCTGTTACACCGAAGGAAATGCCGCCGCCATCATAGGCGTCCCACCGTGGCCAGCCACGGTGCAAGTCACTGTGGTAGGGGAGGAATGGCGTCTGATTGAGCCACACATCCCACCAGTCCTCACGGCCGCCATCGGGCATGGCTTCAGCCGGTTGGGGCTGCCAGGTGAGGGGGCTGACAAAGTCGGGCACATAAGCGGCCTTCAGTTTGCCCAGAGCCCCGTTTTTCACCAGATCACTGGCCCAGTTGTTCAAGGGCATCGACCGTTGCTGGGTACCCACCTGGGTCACTCGTTTGTAATGGCGCGCCCGTTCTACCAGTTCACGACCTTCGGCTATGGTCAGGCACATGGGTTTTTCCAGGTAGACATCCAAACCGGCTTCCATGGCCAGAGCACTGACCCAGGCCCGAGCATGGGTGGTTGTGATGGCCATGATTCCGTCCAGGGATTCTTTATCCAGCATTTCCTGATAATCAAGATAGCCTGCGCAGTTGACACCTTTGTCCTGCAAGGCTTTCAGCGACGAGTTGAGCCGTGGTCCGAAACAATCGCAGACAGCGGCGATACGCAGTTCCGGAATGCCCAGACAGGTGGCCACGATTTCCTGAGCACGGCCGCCCAGTCCTGCAATACCGATATTGATCCGACTGTTGGGGCCGGGGGTTGTTTGTCCCCGTACAGGGGAAGAGAGAATCAGGGGAGAGAGAGCGGCTGTCTGTAAAAAGTTTCGTCGACTGACCATGAGGACTCCTTTCAAAAAAGTTACGGAACCATTGCTTGTATTTTTACGCTTTCAGCCTTGCAGAATCAAACTCCCGGAGGCTTTTCATGCTGAGAGCAGGTCAGGCATCAGGGGAAGGGGTGGCACCCTCCCGAAAATAAAGCCAGACTTTGGCCTAATCTTTCCAGGAAGCTTTGGCCATTTCTATAAAAATTCCATTGTCCGGACTCGTGAAAGCCTGTGGATTCACAGGGAGGAGTTAAATTCGGACGCACTGTTGAGGATGAAGAGCCGGGGGAAGCGGCGTCGGTCACATCGGAGCGGTATGGGAGGGGAGAAGCTTTTGCCATTTGTTCCGATTCACCCTGCACCGGGAAAAGGAACTCTTTGTAAAACTCATCCAAGAGCCCCAGCCCATAGCGGAGGCAAGCCGGGATCAGCATATTGCCATGATATCTGGAAAGATGATCTTCCATGGGCCAGCCATCCGGATAAAAGGCTGGATAACAGTGTTTGGCGAAAAAGCCCCGTTGAAGAAAAACAAAACGGCCTGCAACGCTCGTCCGGCCTGAAGCGGTCAGGTCTTTGTTGAACCAGCGGTGCCCATCCACAGAACCTTGTCCACAACTGTTGGAGCAGGGGCGGAAGCCGTCGAGAAGAAAGCATTTGTTCCAGAAAAATTCACGGCCTTTGCGATCGGTGGCAACAAAATATTGGCCATGCCAGGAGCAGCGATAATGGATATTTCCGTCAAGAACACGGGCGAGACTGTTGTCACTTTCCGGAGTTGTGCCATCTGTAAAGGTCAGCGGCGGAAGTGTCTCCTCAATTGCTTCTTCAGCAAAGCTCAGAGCTCCCCAATAAGAGGTGGAGTAATAGCAGTGCCAGGCCAGGCTTTCTATATAATTTCCAATGCTTGTTTCCAGGCCTTCAATTCGTTTCTGCAGCCGTGAGCGGGTGAAGGGATCCAGATGCCAGTTCTCCCTTTCTGCGGTTTCAGAAGGCTGAAGTATTTCCGGGAGAACAGACAGAAGGAGGGGGGCCACTTCCTCCTGATAATCGGTCCAGTAGTTTTCATGGAGGCTGGTATTGAATGGATGCCAGATACCATATACATGCTGAGGGCTGGTCATATCCTGGAGGACATGAAGAATCCGTCCCGCTGAAGCCCACAATCTTTTGTCTGATTGCCCCTTCATTTCTTGTTGAATGCGGCGACAGTATTTCAGTGCAGAGCCGCCGAAGCCGTGCTTTCTCATGAGGAAGCCGCGACCCGTAAGAGGATTATAAGCATGATTGATCGGGCGGATACCGTTATCTTCCGCTGAGTTGGCCAGTAAAAAAATACGCCTGTTCTCCTCTGTGAGAGGAAAGTCCGTATTGAGTTCAGCATAGCGACTGAGTATGAAATCTGAATGCTCATAATGAACAGGTACATTGTGTTTTTGAAAAAGTCCTTCCTCACACTCCTCTTCAGCAGGAGCAGCGAAGAAGGCGGCCATAAAGGCTCGTAGCCACGGGCCCCAGTTGTGAGGAAGCAGGGAAGACTGGCTCATGACCCAAGGCAACAAAGACGGATCAGCCATCAGTTGGTTATAAGCCCAATGCTGTTCAGAGAAAAGAGGAGAGGAGGCCTTCTCAACAACGAGTTTCGAAAGAGATTTTTCCTGACCTTCAAGGCGTATTTGCAGTGCCTGAAGATCGCACAAGCCCATCGTGAGCGTATTGTCATCTGTCTCTTCAGAAAGCCGGGTTTTCAATACAGTCAGTGCCTGTGGAGCCTTACAGTCAGCCAGAGCGGCATAGCCTTCTCTCCGGACAAAAGGATTGTCATTTTCCAGGGCCTGTGCCAGACCCTCGAAAGAAAGTTCCTCTGTGTGTTTTGACCACAAACGCCAGGCATAAGTCCGGATAAGAGAATCTTCATGATGGAGGAGTTGTTCAAGCCTATCGATGCGGTGAGAGAGGGAAGAGGAGGCCAGTGCCACCAGAGCGCTTCGGGATAAAAGCGGATCATCCGATTTCTCGGCAATATCCAGAAGAGAGGCGCTCACTTCCGCTTCAAGAGTCATGAATTTCAAAGCGTGACAGGCGGCTGCACGCAATGCGGAATCGGAGAGCGTGTTCCGTGCCAAAGCCTCCAGCTCAGGTTGCAGGCTTTCCAGACGAAGATCTCCAGCCAGACGGATGGCCTGGTATTGTTCACCCGGGTCTTCGCTGGTCAGTGCCTGTTGCAAGGCATGCAGACCTGATTCCCTGTTTCTGGTGAAGCAGTGCAATTGATCGGGCGTGCAGGGGACGGACTGGAACAGATACTCTTCCAGCTCGGAAGGAAGGTTTGCATACACTCTTTCAGGAGAGGGTACCTCAGTTCTTCTTAAAGCCGGAACTGTCTGAATGCCATCATCTGTGCATAGCGGGTTGGCGTCAGACGGCTCATCGGTGTAGAAGAGAGTTTCCTGAAGAGGGAGTACATCAGGCGGGATTGGATAAGGACTCCTGGTCCAACTGGAGAGAATCAAAAGAAGAGAGAAAGTCGACAGCACAACACGGGATGTTCTTTTGCCAGGAGACATTGTTCTGTCCTTATTCCTTTGGTTTCTAAAAAAGTCGGGTGAGGTCTGTTTTGTCGAAGAAAAGCGCTTTCGTCATATCAAAAGAAAAAGAGCACTTATCTCCGGGAGAACAGGCGGGAGAAGATTGTGTCTTTATCCGGATAATGCGGTTTCCTTTTTTTATATGGAGGATGGATTCTGAACCGAGCATTTCCACCAGATCAATTTGTCCTGGTTCCAACGCTTTGTCAGTAGAAGTATCCGGATTGCAGAGATGCAGGTTCTCCGGACGGATACCGAGAAGTACAGGACTGTTGTTTCTCGGCTGCGGCACTTCACCCGGGCTTTGCTCCAGGGCAAGTCTGTTGCTGATTTCCTCGCTTTGAAAATAGAGCCGGTCACCTTCTGTATGGAGTGTTCCTGAAAAGAAATTGATGGGCGGTGACCCTATAAACTCGGCTACAAAACTGTTGGCGGGATTGCGATAGACATTCAAGGGGGTGTCAACCTGCTGAATTTTTCCATCCAGCAATACAACAATACGATCGCCCATGGTCATGGCTTCTGTCTGATCGTGGGTCACATAAATCATGGTGGACTTCAACCGTCCATGAAGATGCATGATTTCCGTACGCATTTGTGTGCGCAACTTCGCATCCAGATTGGAGAGGGGCTCATCAAAAAGAAACACCTTCGGATCTCTCACGAGCGCCCGCCCCAGCGCTACCCTTTGCCGTTGTCCGCCCGATAAAGCAGCGGGTTTTCTATGGAGAAACTCCGATATTTCCAGAAGTTCGGCTCCTTCCCGGACACGGCGGTCTATTTCCTGCTTCGGCATGTGGCGCATGGAAAGTCCGAAGGCAAGATTCTTGTAGACTGTCATATGCGGGTAGAGCGCATAGTTTTGAAAAACCATGGCGATATCCCGGGCTTTCGGGGGGACATCATTCATCTTCTTCCCGTCTATGAAGATCTCACCGGTACTGCATTCTTCCAATCCTGCAATGAGCCGCAGAAGTGTTGATTTGCCGCACCCCGACGGTCCCACGAGTACGAGAAATTCACCGTCTTTGATATCCAGCGAAGAACTGTGCAGGGCTTGAATATTGCCGGGAAAAACTTTGCTTATATTCTGGAGGCTGACCTGGGCCATGGTGTATGGGCGATATCCTTTTGCATCAGAGAAATGACAATACACTTTCCCGGAATCATAGCATAATCAGCCAGGACAAGTACTGACAGAGATAAAATCTACTCTTTTTTTCCGGTCAGAACCAATGCTTTGTTTTTTACGGCCTGGATATCTATTTTGCCCGTACCGAGGACAGGGATTTCTTCGAGATGGAAATAATCATTGGCACGGGGTCGCCACAAATTGGGTAAATCGCTTTCATTGACCCTTTGTTTCAATTGCGCCAGGTCTTCTTCTTCCAGTGTATGGAGGACAATGAGTCGTTCACCACGGGTGTCATCGGGTACTCCGGTGATAACCAGTGCCTGTTCCGTGAGTCCCAGAAGCTGGTGCATGGATTCTTCAATACGGATATGAGGAATCATTTCCCCGCCGATTTTGCTGAAACGGGCCAGGCGGTCTGTAATGAAAATGAATCCATCTTCGTCTATGGCTGCAATATCACCCGTCGTGTACCAGCCGTCTTTTAAAGCCGCATCAGTACGCTCTTTGTCGTTCAGATACCCCAGCATGACATTTTGGCCTTTGAGCAGGAGCATACCCGCTTCACCTGCAGCCAGTTCTTCGCCTGTATCGGGATCCACAACTTTGGCCTCCTGATAGGGAAATGCCCTGCCGATGGACCCTGTCCGTGCGTGTTCCGTATAAAAGCCGGGCGACTCCTGAGCATGAAGATTCACGGCCACTACAGGCGCACACTCAGTAGTACCGTATCCTTCCAGAGGTTCGTTGCCGAATTTTTCAAAAAAGGCCTTCCGTATCCTGTCGGGCAACTTTTCGGCTCCGGCGATCACATAATCCAGGCTCGCCATTTGATCCGGATGGCACCTGCGGATGAAACCCTGCAGGAAGGTGGGTGTGGCTATCATGATGGTGCCATTGTACTTCTTGATGAGCTGGCCTATGGGTTTGGGCTCCAGAGGGTTGGGATGCAGAATACCTTGTATCCCTTCCAGAAGGGGAGTCCAGAGAGCGACAGCAAAGCCGAAAGAATGGAAAAAGGGAAGAAAGCCCACAATACCGGTATGCTTGTCGTGACGAACCATTTCACGCATGCCATGCATCATGGTGATGACATTTCTATGGCTGAGCATCACTCCTTTGGGAATACCTTCGCTGCCACTTGAAAAAATAATGGTCGCTATATCATTCTCTGTTTTTCTTTTGGCTCCCAGGGCAAGCAGCAGGAGGGGACGGGGCAGAAAAAGTGCCATCAGAAGGGCAATGATACGATCTGCAGCACTGACCGTGTCCCGTATCTCATCCAGATAAACCGCTTCTCCAGGAGGAATGATGGGGACCCGCTGAAGAAAAGCATTGGCTGTTACAGTATGGGTGATGTCACAGCGACTTGCACAATCAGCGATAATTTCCGAAGAAGCCGTGTAGTTCAGGTTGACCGGAATTTTACCCAGAACCTGCAGTGCTATATTTGCCAGGGCTCCGGCAACAGTGGAAGGCATGAGGACACCCACTTTTTCCTGAGGACCTATGAGAGGTTTCAGCTTCCTGGCCAGAACAATGACACCAATCAAAGCTTTGAAGTAACTGATCTGGCCGGACAAGTGGTCTGCAAAACAAGGGCGCCAGGGGAAGCGCCGGGCCATGCGCAGAAAACCATACTGAAGCACCGTATCACGGAATACCCGGGGCCTGTAGGTCTCTGCGCTGGTGGCCTGAACACGAGTCCGCACTTCTACAGCACTGGCTCCCGCTTTGACAGGCTCACCGAAGTGGAGGTATACAGGACTTCTGAATTCCGGAAAATAGAGTGTCAGTTTTTTGTTTTTGTAGGAATATAAAATCTCGCAGATACGGCTGAAGGCAATGGGTATGGTGGGCACGCCCGTAGCTTCCGTCAGCAGGCCGTAATCCTGAAACCAGGGCAATTCCAGGCCCTCAGCGGCCAGGGTCTTCCAACGGGAAACACAGACCAGCTGACCTTCTTTCAGGAGGCTGCGGATCTTTTCCACAGCCTGTTGATGATCCTCTTCTGAATGAGGATCCACAGGGATCAGGTTCATATACCGGGCAAAACGACGGATCCGGGGAATTTCCAGAGCATCCTTGCCGATGACAAAATGAATCTCTCTGTCCGTAGTCGCCTGGATAACCATGGTATCAATAAAGCTTTCCTGGGTGCCGACGAGAAGAGCACCACCCTGTTCAGGCAGATTGCCCCGGCCCTGTACGAGCAGGCGCACCCAGATACAGTCGAGAAGCCACCAGAAAAGCCTTATGGCCATGACAGGGGATCGCCAGCATTGGAGCAGGCCGATGCCCAAAGCCGTTACACCCATGAAAATGAAAATATGGGAGGCCGTCAACCCGAACAGATCCAGAGTCAGAAAAACGATTGAGGAAAGAGCAATACCCACCCAGGTCAGCATGTTGACGGCGGCAATGACTCCTCCTTTCATCCCGTAAGGTGCCCGTCGTTGGATGGCGGCCGCCAGAGGCACACCATAAAGACCGGCAAAGGCTCCCAGAAAAAGGAAGAGCACCATGATCACCAGATAATAGCCCCCCACTGATTGGATTGCTCCGACAACAGGACAATAGCCGCCTCCTTTGACGATACTGGCCGCTTTCAGAAGTGGTATGCCGAAAACTGTTCTGTAAACGCTGTAAGGCACAGCCAGAAGGATGGAAAAGACCATGGTGCCCACAGCGCCCAGGGGGATAAGACCGATCTCCACTTTGCCCCGGGACAGGTATCCGGCTGCGAGAGCACCAAGACCGATTCCGATGGCAACAGTGGCAAGAAGATAAGAAATTCTATCTTCAGAAATAAGCAGTACCCCATAGGAAAACTTGATGATATTCTGCCGTGCCAGGGCACCGATGAACCAGAAATAGGTATAACCGACGACTGCATAATAGAGAATACGGTCTTGTCTGATGGCTCTGAAATATTTCAACATGCCCTGCCAGGGCATGAAGGGATTTCCGGGGATGGGCTGAGTCGGATTGGCCGCCGGTGGACGTGTGATCTTGAAAGAAAAGCCTGTGCCCATTATGGACAGAAAGACCAGCAACACGGAGATGAGGGCGACATGCCCTTTGGAAATAAGAAAGAGAGGACCTGCCAGGCCTGTGCCCAGGATAATGGCGAGCATGGTGCCCATCTGAATGACACCATTGCCCCAGGAAAGACGATCAGCCGGAAGAATTTCGGGAAGAATACCGTATTTGGCCGGGCCGAAAAGAGCACTCTGGGTAGCCATCATGAAAAGCAGAAACCAGATGAGCGGTGTCCAGCCCAGAAGAAAGGCGACACCTCCGGCCGCCATGATGAAAATTTCCAGAACTTTCGCGGAAACGGCTACACTCTGCTTGCTGTAGCGGTCTGCAATGGCACCGAAAAGGGCCGGGAAAATGATAAAAGGAAGAGAGAAAAGGAAGGTGGCGAAGGAAGGAACAAAAGTATCGGCCGTGAATTTTCCGAAGATGAGGGAACCTTCTGAAGTCCCGGTGCTTTGCGTTGCAAGAGCCAGAAGATAATAAACGATAACCCATTGATACAGGTTGTCATTGAAAGCGCCCTGAAACTGGGTCGCCATCAGTGCCCAGAAACCACCCGGGCGAAACCGGCGCTTTGCGGCCGGTGTAATGCTTTGTGATGCCATGAGGCAGCCTCTCATACCAACGGCTTCTCTTGAGAAGCCCGGTCTTTGCAGTAAAGGAAAAACTTTCCACGGAGAAAAGTTTCCTCTGCTCTTGTCCAAAAATGTTGAAAGATCAACACTGCGACGTTAAAGAAAGACTTGATAAAACTGTTGCGATTGAATCTGATAAGGGGGATCAGCTGTGGTTGTTGCGGATCTTTTCCAGCATGCCGATCAGTTCACGACATTGTTTATCGCTGAAAGAACTGAGAACCTCATGAATTTCGGCTCTGTAAACAGGCTCTACTTCGTTGATCAATTTCCGGCCTTTACCGGTCAGCGAGATATGGTAAATGCGCCTGTTGCCTGGAACTTCATTGCGCCGCACAAGATCTTTGCTTTCCAGTTTGTCCAGAACGGAGGTGATACTGGCCCGCGTCACGACAAGCCTTTTTCCCAATTCAGATTGAGTCCACTCTTTTTTCTTGTATTTCAGGGCAAAAAGCACATTGAACTGTGCCTCTGTCAGGCCGAATTTGCGAAACAGGGTCGCACCGCGCAAGGCAATGGCCGTTGCGGTACGTACCACATTCAACACCAACTCATGTTTTATATCCTCAATTGGTGTTTCCAGTTCCAATTCTTTGTTGATTGATGCGCTCATGACACCTCCATAGTCGGATTGCAGCTTCATACATACACAGTATAAACTATTTCTCAGGACAATGTAAAATGCTTAACAGTTTGTCGCTCATCGATAGGATCTTTCCTTGACAAGTCGAAAGTTGCTATACTGCAAAACTTGCATATAACAGAAAAGAGACAGGGAATTTTGAACCCGAAGAAGAAGTTTCCCTATCAGTCTTGTTCAAAATAAAAGGATTCCAGTTTTGAAATGCTTTTACAGCCTGATCATCCTGTATTCTCTTCCTTTGCTTCTGACGGGATGCAATGAGCCTGCAAAGGACAGAGAAATTACGGAGATACGCATTGTGCCTCCTGAAGAGAGAGCAGCACCTCCTTTGGTCAGCAATCAGGAGCGGCTCGGACTGCTTTCTTCCGGAAGTGCTCATCCCCGCATGTCTCTTTCGCAAGAGACAGAAGAGCCTCTTTTTCGCTGGGAAGTGCCTCCGACCTGGAAGGAGGGTCCGGAACAGAGCATGCGGCTTGTGACGCTCATGCCTGAGGAGAGTCAGGCATCAGAATGCTACGTCTCCAGACTTGGCGGTGCGGCCGGCGGTCTGGAAGCCAATATCAACCGCTGGGGCCAGCAGATCGGTCTTCCGCCTCTTTCTGAAGAGGAGATCGCCGCATTGCCCCGCATACCCCTTTTGGACACTGAGGCGACATTGGTGGATATGGAAGGCCTTCTGGTCGTTCAGGGCGGCCAGGAGTTGCCTGTACGCGTCTATGGGCTCGTCTGTCCTCTGGAAGGCACCACCCTTTTTGTGAAAATGACAGGTCCGGCTGAAGAACTGCAAGATGAAAAGGAGAATTTCGAAAGCTTTGTGTCTTCCATCGCCTTTGCAGAGGGAGGCCGATCATGAACATACTGAAAGCTTTTCTGAAGTTTACAGCTTCCTATGGTCTTGCGACCCTTTTACTGCTTCTTCTTTTGCTGCTCGTGTTTTTCGGAACGCTGGAGCAGGGCCGTATCGGACTTTTCGCCGCCCAGGAAAAATATTTCAGCTCTCTTTTTCTGATTCATTATCTCGGAGGTCTGGTTCCCATTCCCCTTCCCGGTGGCTATCTGCTTCTGGCTCTGTTATTTATCAATGTACTGGTGGGCGGCATGCTGCGTGCCCCTAAAAAGCTTGGCCGTCCCGGGTTGCTCATTGTCCACGGAGGCATTCTTTATCTGGTTCTGGCGGGTTTCGTATCTCACCACTATGCCATCTCCGGGAACATGCCTCTCTTTGAAGGGAGCAGTTCCCATTATTTCCAGAGCTATTTCGACTGGAATCTCGTGATTACGGAAGTGGGGGAGAAGAGTACAGGCCGGCAGTACGTGATACCTCAGGAATGGATGTATGAGCCGGGAACAACCCTTCATGGCAAAGACCTGCCTTTTTCATTGGAGATTGAAAGGTATTATAAAAATGCCATGCCTCAGGAGGACAACACATCGCAGAGTACAGACGGCGTTTCCCTCTCTTATCTCCCTGAAAATGCTTCAGCGGAAATGAATGTGCCGGGACTTGTCATCTCGTTGAAAGGCGGCTCCACGGAAAAAGCGGTCCTGTGGGGCATGCAGCGTTTGCCCTGGCTTACTGAGGTGGAAGGCCGACAATATGCTTTCGATTTCACCCGTCAGCGCTGGGAACTTCCTTTCAGTATCGCTCTGGAAAAATTCAACCACGAATGGCACCCGGGCACCAATACGCCCAGCCACTTCAGCAGCCGTGTCAGCCTGACAGACGGCGGGCTGCCCCGGGAAGCACTCATTCAGATGAATGAGCCTCTGCGTCATGGAGGCTATACCTTTTATCAGGCTTCCTGGGGGCCTCCCGATGGTACGGCCGAGGATGCTCTCTATTCCGTTCTGGCCGTGGTGAAGAACCCCGCCGGGAACTGGCCTGTCTATGCCTCCTGCGTCATTTCTCTGGGACTGCTGATCCATTATCTGCAGGTTCTTCTCAAACATTTAAAGCGGCGATCCCGCATTGCAGCCTGAGAGGGAGCTTTTTCATGTCCTGTCAGTTTTTCAGTCGCAGCCCTGTCCCGACTTATCTTTGTCTTTGTGCACTGGTTTTCTGTGCCTTCCTGTTATCACAGTCACCGGCGGAAGCCTCCCTGTGGGCATCGGAAAGCCTGCAGCTTTTCAAGACCCTGCCTGTTCAGGAAAGTGGCCGGGTAAAGCCCATGGACACGGTGGCGCGTTTTCTCCTGTTACGAATGAATGGCAAGCGTACGGTCACCATCGAAAGGGAAGGGAAAAGAGAAAAGCTCTCAGCCTCTGAATGGCTCATGAACTGTCTCTTTTTCCCTGAAGAGAGTCGGAACTATGCCCATTTTTCCGTTGACTCCTATGAATTGATCAGTTCCATAGGTCTCATGCCTCACGGTAAAAAAAGGGATCGCTATACTTATGCCGAACTGGAACCCGCTCTGGACAGACTCTATGATCTTGCGCAGGAAGTGTCGTTGCGTCCCGAGGAAGGACTCAGTCCGGTGGATAAGCAACTGCTGGCTCTGGCGAACAACATCATTCTCTATGAAGAAATAATCTATTTTCTGGATTTTGCACGCCTTCGCTTTTCAGTGGGGGAGAGCCCGCTCCTGAGCGAACTTTTTCCTGAGATGGAAGAGGTTCCATTGAGTCTTGTCGTGGAAAAACTTCCGGCCCATCTGCAGGAACTGGTCAGTCATTCCGAATCACTTGATGAAAGCACCAGACAGAGTATTGCCGCTGATCTTGAAGCACTTTTTGGAAAGCTTGATGATGTGGGAGCCACGGCACGCTTTCTTTCCTTTTTTCCCCCTTTGATCCGGGAAGACAAGGAATGGATGAATCCGGCTCTTTATCTCGAAGCGGCTTTTACGGGCATGCCCCACGAGACTGTAAGCGGAACCCTGGCTCTCTTTGAAAGTCTGGTTACAGCTTCTCCTGACTCACCGACCTTTCAGTATGGCTTGCAGCAGCTTCACGATAATTTTGTGCAGGAGGCCAAAGCTCGGAGTGAGTACAGGCGCATTCCGCTGGAAGTGCATTTCTATGACGGGCAATATCTTTTTTTCAGCCAATGGCTCTTCGTCCTTTCTTTCTTCCTCATGGCTCTTTCCTGGACCCGGCCTCCCGGAGGTCGCTTTGCCAAAGCCATTATCTGGTCCATCTTGCCGCCTCTGCTTCTCCTCGCCGTAGGAATCACCCTGCGTTGTATTATCCGGGGACGTCCCCCCGTAACGACGCTCTATGAGACGGTGCTCTTCACAACGCTCGTGGCCGTGACGCTGGGCTTTATTGTAGAGTTCATATCGAAGAACAGGATTGCCGTGTCCGTTGCCGCTGTACTGGGTACTCTGGGCATGTTTTTCGCCTGGAGATATGAAGCCAGCGAAGGCGTGGATACCATGCCCGCTGTTATAGCCGTTCTGGATACGAATTTCTGGCTGGCGACCCATGTGACCACCATCATAGCGGGCTATGGATCCGGTCTTTTTGCAGCCGCTCTCGCCCACGTCTATTTTCTCTTTCACCTGCCTTTTTTCAAAAAGAACAACACCCAGTCGTTAAAGACTCTGTCCACCTCCATCTTCGGGGTCATGGCCTTTTCACTTGTCTTTACCCTCATCGGAACCGTGCTGGGAGGCGTATGGGCGGCTCAAAGCTGGGGACGTTTCTGGGGTTGGGATCCCAAAGAAAACGGCGCACTCATGATAGTGCTCTGGATTCTGGCCGTGTTGCATGCCCGCCGGGGTGGCTACATCAAAGCCCGGGGACTTGCCATCAGTGCACTGATCCTCGGAATGGTTGTTGTCTTCGCCTGGTGGGGCGTGAATGCGCTGGGTGTCGGATTACACAGTTACGGCTTCACCACGGGCATCTGGAAGAGCCTCGGTGTTTTCTGGGCTGTGGAAAGTTTTGTTGTCGCAGCCGCCTTCGCTCTTTCCATTCTCTTTCCCATTACGGGAAGCATGGAACGATCCGCAAAAGAGAAGGGGGATGTGGCATCAGAGGCTTGAGAGTGCCCGCACTTCCTCCAGAAGACGGGGGAGGGTGGTTCCGGCCGGTCCCTGCAGAAAATAGTCTGTCACGATATTCGTAAAGGCTGTTTCCTCCAGATTGCATTCAATGACCACGGCGCCGATCTGTTTTGCCAGATAGGGCAGGCCGGCGACAGGGTATACCTGGGCGGAAGTGCCTACAATAATCATGAATTCACAGGACTCAACGAGCATGTCTGAAGTCTGGAGTGCATCCGGAGGAATCATCTCACCGAAAAAGATCACATCGGGTTTCATGATTCCGCCGCAGCTGCAGCGTGGGGCACCTTCAGTGTGCACTCTCAGATCAATGTCACGCAAGTCCTGACAGGTGGTACATTTGATCTTTGAGGCATTGCCATGATACTCAATGACAGTTTTGCTGCCTCCGGCCTGATGAAGCCCGTCGATATTCTGTGTAATGACCGCTTCGAGCAGACCCATTTCTTCCAGGCCCGCCAAAGCGATGTGAGCGGGATTGGGTCGGGCCGCCTCCAAAGTGTCGCCCAGTTGATACCACATCTCCCAGACTTTGTCGGGGTTGGCAAAAAAAGAGTCCAGTGTCGCGTATTCCTGAGGCGGATAGCGAGTCCAGAGCCCACCGGGGCTTCTGAAATCTTCAATCCCGCTTTCCACGGAAATACCCGCTCCAGTCACAGCAACGCCTCTTTTTTTTCCTGCAATGGCTTCGGCTGCTTTTTTTACCAAGTCATCAAAAGCGGTCATGAATATTTCGGACTCCTTTGTCTGAACCGGCCCCGGATGCTGAAAGAGCTCAGGGTCGGGCTGGAATCTGTGTCAGTCCTCCCATATAGGGGCGCAATGCCTCCGGAATAACCACGCTGCCGTCTTCCTGCTGGTAGTTTTCAAGAATAGCGACGACAGTACGACCCACGGCGAGACCTGATCCGTTGAGCGTATGAACGAACTCAGGTTTTTTGTCACGTCTGAAACGTATGTTTGCACGACGTGCCTGAAAGTCAGTGAAATTTGAACAGGAACTGATTTCTCTGTAAGTATTCTGAGCGGGTACCCAGACTTCCAGATCATAGGTTTTGGCCGAGGAAAAGCCCAGATCACCACCACAGAGGTTGACAACTCTGTATGCCAGACCCAGTTGCTGGAGAATATATTCCGCATTGGCTGTCAGCTTTTCCAATTCATCCCAGGAAGTTTCCGGTGTCGTGAATTTCACCAGTTCAACTTTATTGAATTGATGGACACGAATCATTCCGCGCGTGTCTTTACCGTAAGAGCCCGCCTCACTTCTGAAACAAGGCGTATAGGCAACATAATATTTGGGCAGGTCTTCCTCGCGCAGAATTTCATCTCTGTGGATATTGGTTACAGGTACTTCCGCTGTGGGGATCAGCCAGTAATCGGTATTGTCCACCTTGAAGAGGTCGGCGGAGAACTTCGGCAATTGTCCGGTACCCTGTACGCTCGGTGTATTGACGAGGAGAGGAGGGAGTGCCTCCGTATAGCCATGCAGTTTCGTATGGGCATCGAGCATGAAGTTGATGAGCGCCCGTTCAATCTGCGCACCATAGCCCAGGCTGAGGGTAAAGCGTGCTCCGGCAATCTTGGCGGCCCGGCTGAAATCAACAATACCGAGTTTTTCAGCAATGTCCACATGGTCTTTGACTTCGAAGTCAAAAGCGGGAGGCTCACCCCAATGACGGATCACCTGATTGTCTTCTTCATTTTTGCCGAAGGGAACGGTCTCGTCAGGGAGATTGGGAAGGGAGAGGAGAATTTCCTGCAGGTCTTCTTCCGCCTGACGAACAACAATTTCCAGTGTTGCCGATTGCTCTTTGATCTGTTTCATCTCTTCGATAACATCATCGGCGTCTTCCCGGTTCTTTTTCTTCCGTGCAATGGTTTCACTGGCCTGATTCTGCCGGGCCCGCAGCTGCTCCATTTCGTAGACAGCAGAACGCCGCTTCGCATCCACGGCGAGAATGGTATCGAGATCCACCGGAGCATTGCGCTTTTCCATGGCTGCACGTACCAGCTCCGGGTTGTTTCTGATGAGTTTTATGTCAAACATTTCCAGGTCCTTTGCTATCTGATCATACAATCCAACAGACGGTCCAGATCATCCAGAGAAAAATACGCAATTTCTATGGTGCCTTTTTCCTGATCTGTCGGCTTTACATTAACTTTGGTGCCCAGACTGCGCCGTAAGCGTTCTTCCAGGTCTTTGATATGCGGCTCTTTTTCCGCTTTCTGACGGCTTGGTCGCTTCTTGTTTTCAGAACGCTGCGAAACCATCTGTTCCGCCTGTCGTACGGAAAGGCCCTGACTGATAATCCGTCGTGCCAGAGCCAGCTGTTCCGTTGTCGAGGCCAGTGAAAGAAGTGCCCGGGCGTGACCCATGGACAACAAACCGTCGGCAACCTGCTGCTGTATGCCTTCCGGTAATTGTAACAGACGGAGTGTGTTGGTCACAGTTGCGCGTTTTTTGCCCACTTCACGGGACAGCTCTTCCTGTGTCCATTCGTATTCGTCCATGAGCTCTTTATAGGCCTGGGCGAGTTCAATGGCGTTCAGGTCTTCGCGCTGAATGTTTTCGATAATACCGAATTTCAGCATTTCCTGATCGGCGATGGGACGGCAGATGACGGGGACTGTTTCCAGACCCGCCATGACAGCGGCACGGCAACGGCGTTCACCGCAGACAATCTCATAGCTGTCGCCAACTTTACGTACAATGAGGGGTTCCTGTACTCCATCATTTTTTACAGACTCGGCCAGTTCTTCCAGCGCCTCCTCATTAAAGTACTTTCTGGGCTGGCGCGGATTCGGTTTGATCATCTCCGGATTCAGATGCATGAGAACGCCCAGAGAAGGATCGGACGGCGTTGTTTCAGGTATGGGGGAAAGGGAGGACGTACTCTGATCCATATGTGCAGCAGGGATCAAGGCATCCAGGCCGCGCCCCAGACCTTTGGCTTTTTTCTTTTTTGGAGCTTTATTCACGGGTTAAAACCTCTTTGGCAAGTGCTTTATATGCGGCCGCTCCTGTTGATTTGGGAGAGTAATGGTTGACAGGCATCCCGTAACTGGGTGCTTCGGCCAGTGAGACATTTCGGGGAATGACCGTTTGGAATACATCATTCATGAAATGAGCGCGCACATCATCAACAACTTGCCGCGAAAGCAAGGTGTGTTGGAACATGGTGAGCAGTACCCCGAAAATATTAACATTGTTGTTGAGTGAACGTTTTACAGTGATAATCGTGTGCAACAGTTCCGAGAGGCCTTCCAGAGCGAAATATTCGCACTGCAGCGGAGCAAGCACGCCGTTGGACGCTGTCAAGGCGTTCAGGGTAAGCACTCCCAAAGAAGGCGGACTGTCCACAATGATCCACTTATATTGGGGAATAACCGGTTTCAGTGCAGTGGTCAGATAAAAAGCACGGTTGTCCAGAGCGGAAAGCTCTATTTCCGCGCCCACCAGATCTTTGGTGGAGGCGATAAGTGAAAGATTTTCATAGGGTGTGGCGACAATGGCATTCTGGATGGGCACGTGCCCCAGAAGGGCCTGATAAATCGTGGTGGGGACGCTGTGTTTGTCCACCCCGGCGGCCTGACTGGCATTTCCCTGAGGATCCAGATCGATAAGAAGCACGGAAATACCCATCTCCGCCAGACAGGCTGCAAGATTCACAGCGGTGGTGGTTTTACCCACTCCGCCCTTCTGATTTGCCACAGCAATGATACGTGTCATACAATTTCTTTCGGTACTGCTGGAAATAAGGCCCTGGGAACAGTAATAATACGGTTAGGAGAGTATGCAAGTCAAAGTCTCTCAGTATATAATATATTTCGGGCCTTCCGGCGGAGGTGAATAAAAGACGCTTTTCGAGTGAAGCCATAGAACTTCTCTCAGGAATCTTCAGAGCCTTCTTCTGTGTTACCTTCCCGGGGAAAAGCCAGCAGTGACGCTTGTTTAAAGGGCGCAATTTCCAATCTTTCAGTAACCAGGTATTTTCATGACAATTGCCATAACCGGTCTCAGCCATCATACCAGCCCCCTTGCTTTGCGGGAGCGCATGGCACTGCCTTCCGATCATATACCCGCCATGGTGGAACAATTCCAGAAACGGCTCGGAAATGACAGTGGCGTTTTGATCCTTGCTACCTGCAACAGGCTGGAAGTCTATGTCCACGCCAGGCAACAGGCTGAATTTCTTCACAGCCAGATCAAATCTTTTCTGGGCGAGGCGACAAGTCTGGAAGAATCGGAATTTTCTGATTTTCTCTATCATTACAGCAATGATTCCGCTGTACGCCATTTCTTTTCTGTGGCGGCCAGTCTGGACAGTATGGTAGTCGGTGAAAATGAGATCATGGGACAGATTCAACGGGCCAGTGAAACAGCCTCCAATGCGGGAGGCTTGAACCGCATTTTGTCCATGTTGGTTCAACGGGCCTTGAAATGCGGGAAAAGAATACGCACCGAAACAGACATGGGGAAGGGCAAAGTGTCTGTGGCTTCCGTGGCTGTTGATCTGGCCGAGACGAAACTCAAACAGCTTGCCGGCAAGACAGCCATGATCGTCGGTTCCGGCCAGGTGAGCGAGCTGGCATTGAAAAGTCTTATCGAACGGGGTGTCGGGCGTGTCATGGTCTTGAACCGGACTCTGGCCCATGCGGAAGAACTGGCCAGCAAGTACCAAGGGGAAGCCTTTGTTCTTCAGGCGCTTCCCTGTCATCTGCACAGGGCGGATATTGTGATCAGTTCAACAGGCGCTTCCGATATCATCCTCAGAGCCTCTGATTTTCAACGGGCCATAGAAAAGCGGGGGAGAGCCCCCATGTTTGTCATTGATATCGCTGTTCCCCGTGATATAGAAAAAGAAGCGGCTCATATCGACAATGTCTATTGCTATGATATGGATGATTTACAGGGGGTCGCTGAAAGAAACTTGAGGAAAAGACAGGATGAGATACCGGCCTGTCTCGAAATTGTGGAGAAAGAATGTCTGTCCTTTGTTCATTGGCAACGTCGCCTTTCCTCCGAACCTCTCATCAAATCGCTGACCAAGTCCTTCAATGATATCCGGGAATCTGAACTTTCACGGACCCTGGCTCAACTGCCCGATCTTTCTGAAGAAGAACGGAAGGAATTGGAACAGTTTTCAAAAAGAATCACCAACCACATGCTGCGGATGCCCCTACTGGCCATCAAAGAGTTCTCGCAGCTTCCTGAACAGGAATTGCTGATGGAACACATACAAACTGTTTTCGGATGGGGGGAACCCAAAGAAGAATGAAAATACTATTCGGTACCCGGGGCAGTGCGCTGGCTCTGGCGCAGACAGATCAGATCATGAGATCCTTTTCCGCTCTTCATCCCGAAATTGAAGTGGAAAAACGCATCATTAAAACCTCAGGGGATCGTGATCAGGCTTCTTCCCTCTCTCAA
Source organism: Candidatus Hydrogenedens sp. (assembly GCA_012522755.1). GTDB lineage: Bacteria > Hydrogenedentota > Hydrogenedentia > Hydrogenedentales > CAITNO01 > JAAYJV01. Next base: position 58,172 of record JAAYJV010000135.1, on the reverse strand, counting down.
TTGGGCGGATGGGGCGCCTTTACCCGGGAGCTGGAAAAAGCATTGCTGGCCAGGGAGATTGATGTGGCCGTACACAGCCTGAAAGACCTGCCCACGGAACAGCCGGAAGCATTGAAGCTTGTGGCTGTGGCTGCCCGGGAAGATGCCGAGGATCTGCTTCTTTCAAATGAAGCTTATACCCTGGATACGCTCCCTTCAGGGGCTGCAGTCGGAACCTCGAGCCTCCGCCGGGAAGTGCAGCTGCGCCGATTTCGTCCCGATCTGAAGATCAAAGATATTCGCGGTAATGTACAGACCAGGATTGACAAACTGCGCCGGGGCGATTATGATGCCATTCTGCTGGCAAAAGCGGGCTTGTCCAGACTCGGGCTTATGCAGGAAGAGGGGCTTCATATCATTCCCGTGAACATGATGGTGCCTGCACCGGGACAGGGTGCCATCGCCGTGGAAATCCGTAAAGAGGACCAGGCACTGGAGGAGCTTCTCAGCCCCTTGAATGACAGGCTCACAGAGGAAGCAGTCTTCTTTGAACGAATGGCACTGAAGGCTTTCGGCGGCGGTTGCCGCTCTCCGCTGGCGGTTCATTCCTGGACGGAAGGGCAAAGGCTTGCTTACCTTGCCTTTGCATCTGATGACGGGAACCGTTATTTTTATCTTCGGAAGGGAATATGTGAGTTTTCCGGTGTCACTGAGTCCGGTCCGGCTCTGGGAAAGATCCTGAAGAAGGCTGTCTTTTCTTCGGACCCAGACGAGTCTTTTCCTGAGAAAACGCTTTTGGGACGCCGTATTCTGGTCACCCGGCCAGGGCACCAGAGTGCTGCATTTGCTACCTCACTGAGAGCACAGGGCGCTGAAGTGCTTGAAAGGCCTCTTGTCAGTATTCAAGGGCTTCCTGTTGATATCAGTGCTGAGGAAGTGGATGCAGACTGGCTTTTGTTTACGAGTGTGAATACGGTTCATCATTTTTTGAATCCGGCAAGAAAAGCAATACAGCCTTTGTCTTTGAAAAAGGGTCTGCGTATTGTGGCTATAGGGGAAGCCACAGCGGCTGTTCTGGCACTTTACGGACTCGCACCTTCACTCATCCCTGCAAAAGCCACGGCCAAGGTGATGGCCAATGAGCTCCTCGCTCTTGAGCCGGAGCGGGCTGGCACAAAAATCGTTATTCCCCGTGGAGACAAAGCTCTTCCCGAGTTGTGCACTCTTTTACATAAGGGCGGGATGGAGGTGGTATCGCCTCTTTGTTATGAAACCCGCTCCGTGACCTTGAACCCAGCCGAAAAAGAAGAGATCATTTCTTTTCAACCGGAGGTGATCTGTGCTTTCAGCCCTTCAGCCGTTACAGCCATGACGGACAACGGCTTGTCTCCTCAAGACTTTCAGTCAGAGAAAGAAGTACTCTACGCATCCATAGGCCCCACCACAACGGAGGCATTGCTCGCTCAGGGCTGTTCTCCAGTGTTGGAAAGCGCTGTTCAGTCTGCTGACAGTCTCTGCGAGATTCTTTGCCGCTATTTCAGTCAGACAAGGGGGTGACGACCACCGCTTCTATTTCAAGTTGCGTTTCATGGCCCGTTCAATCTCGCGATCTGTTTCCCGTTGCTTGATGGTGTCCCGTTTGTCATAGAGACGTTTTCCCCGGCCGAGACCTATTTCCACTTTCACTTTCCCCTTCTTGAAATAGGCCGCAAGAGGCACAACGGTCAGTCCTTTTTCTTCAACACGTCGGATGAGACGGTTGATCTCCGCTTTTTTCAAGAGCAGTTTGCGTTGCCGTACAGGCTCATGATTGTTCCGGTTCCCTTTGTCATAAGGGCTGATTCTGGAACCAACCAGCCAGGCTTCCCCGTTTTGAAAATCCACATAAGCCTCTTTCAGCGAGAAAGTGTTGTGCATGCGGATGGATTTCACTTCCGTCCCTTCCAGAGCGATACCCGCTTCCAGTTTGTCCAGAACGGTATACTCATGATAGGCATGACGGTTTTTAGTGATTATTTTGATTCCGGCGCTCATGAATGCTCCCTGTTTTCGAAGTGAGCGGTGTCAATGTCCATATCCTGTGCGACGTTGCCCAGTGCTATTTTCGCCTCAAGGTGAATTCCTTTTTTCCGGACAACGCCCAGAAAGGCTATTTCCTGCAAGGGGCTGATCTGCTCTCTCCATTCCTGGGCCAGCTCCGCAAAAGAGGCTTCGCTGTGGTTGCGCAGTAGTCCGGCCGCCGCCAGTTCACATAAAGAGGGTACCACGGCATCCCAGGCTTGTGCCGGGCGAAGATGGAAATAGAGGTTGGCCTTTTTACCCATCTTCGACGCCACAGGCTCCCATTGTACCAGATCGCGAACCAGTCCTTCGCTGCTGCTGAGCAGAACCCCTTGAGAATAGAGGTTCATGGAAGGGGTCATGTTTTCTCCACCGATGAAAGGAAGGGTCGCCAACAGTTCTTCTGAATCGATATGGGGGTAGAGATCAATCATCTCATTGGACAGCGAAGGCTCGGGCACCAGGTCATAGGCCGCATGAAGAGCATCGGTGCGCGCTTCCAGAGTCCCGGCCAGAAGAGGTGCGGGAAGGACTTCTGTTTCATCAAAGCCGAACCAGGCCAGACGGAAACGCTCTCCGGCTGAATGGAAAAGCGTGGCAAGAAGATACTGAAGCATATCGGTGGCGCCGGCATCTTCAGGCAAAGCTTCAGGTAAGACAAGCCAGTCATAAAGTCCGCCCGTCCCTGATTCAATTTCAACCAGCTTCCCATACCATTCAGGGAGGGGCATGCCCAGATTGACAGACAGAGAGGCTATACCTTCCAAAGGGGTGTCCAGTGCGTCTTCAGACACAGTCTCCTGCAGAAGGGAGGCATATTTTACAGCCGCCATATCAGAAAAGCTTCCCAACACGGAGATACGGGGCACAGCCTGATTCAGTCGCAGAGCCACGGAAAGATCGGAAAAAAGATCGGGCTGTGGAGAGAAGACCTGCCCTGCAAAACGACAGTACACATCCGCTTCCCGGGAGAAGAGAGAGCCGTCCAGAAATTTTTTCCTTTCTATGGCTTCTTCAGCGGGCAGGGTCAATGATCGGATGAGTATATCCCTGGAGGGGCTCAGCAGGAGGTATTTATTTCGGACGGAATAATAGAGCTCCGCATCTCTGACCTTTTTCAGATCCAGACCACCGGCACGCTCTTTTGTTACCCGGCCGGAACGGGAAAAAAACTTTTCTGTAAAAAGGCCGATACGGGTCATCCGTGTGATGATAAGGATTTCATTCGGGCTGCTGTTGTCCGCAAGAGAAATATGAAAGAGGCCACTGCTCAGATTGTTCAGCAACCAGCCGGGAAGGGGGAGATCCCGGGTGAGAATCTGCTTATACTGTCCCGCCGCTGTTCCTGAAGGGATGGTATCCAGCAAGGGATTTTTCATCAGTTCACTGCGACGTGTGGCGGGATCATGAATGTAAATTTCTATTCCATGGTCTGCAGGGATAAAAGACTCCATCTCTCCCCCTGTGGGCGAAGGCCAGAAAAGCCAGGTCGCAGCGGCCACAATGAGAAGAAGGAAGAAAAAGACAAAGGGTCCCCGGATAGAGGGAGATTGGCGCATTTTCAATTTACTGGCTGCACCTCCCCAGGAATGAACTTGGATATGATCAGTCATGATGCACTTCCTCTCTTACAGGCTGGGTGATAAAGGTGCCTGCTTCCCCATTGGCCTCTCTCATGGCACAGGAGAGTTCGGCCTCAGACAGATGAAGAACAACGCAATGGCGGGAGTAATCGTTCCACAGACGATTCATGTTTCCTCCTTCGTCAGGGAGTGGGGGGGTGAGCAGAACTCCCAATTCTTCTCTGTCCGTAACGGGGGTTTCCTTCAGTTTTTCATATAAGAACTGATAGCGTGTACGGGTCTCTTCGGGGATCCCCTCTGTTTCAGGCAATACCCCCAGGAGAATGCCTTCTTCCGCATGACGCACCGTGATCTTGTCTCCATACTCCACCACAGCGGCCGAAGATTTTTCACCATCATAGCCCGCTACGAGTACATGGTAATTTCTGATGTAATCAGCACTGGTCAGACGCTCCACGGCTTCGCTGTATGAGGAACAGCGGCGCAGCAGTTCGCCCAGCAGAAATTCCACAGGAGCCTCTGGAGGCATGACATCCTCGCCGTAGGGTACATATTCAAGACTCAGGAAAAGCCGTTCCTGATTCAACCCTGTCAATACACCGGCTGTCCAATCGAAGCCCACCTGAAGGGAGGGGATGCCACTTTCCGGCAATGTGCGGAGGATCAGATCTTCCTCTTCATCAACCCAGTCCAGGGTGCGACCCAGCAGAAGATCCCCGGTGCCCGTGTAATCGCCGGTGAGGGCAACCATTGTGCACAGGGGCAGAGAGAAGAGTTCAGCCTGGTCTTTCACCAGCGTATACAGGCGTGCATGCTGCATGAGCCAGAGACCGTCAAAAGGAAGTCCGGCTCCCTCGGCCAGGCCTTCCATTTCACGGATGTAATCCTCGGATAAGCCCAGCAGAAGAGACCGGGAGCCCATGCCCAGAGATGTGAGTGCCACGGGCGTGAGATTCATGAAAGAGGGTGCGCCTTTCCACCAGCTTCCCGGGGCATACCACTTGCCTGTGTCTACAGGATCGAAAATACGCTCTTTATATTTCTTTTGAATTGAATCTTGAAAGAAGTTTCCTCGTGCCAGGCCCATTTCATGAGCGGATCCCCGGACAGTGAATACGGACTGTGACTCCTGAGGCTCATGAGGAATCATATCTTCCACCACTTCGTCATCCAGGCTGTCTATGGATTCCACAAGCATCTTGCGGCTCATGAGGCTTTCGAATTCGCGGTAAAGCCAGTCTTCCATACCGGGGCCGAAGAAGTTCATGAAGGATTCATATTCGGGATAGGGATAGAGGGAGCGGGGCACAAAATACATGAGGTAATCGTTGGCCAGCCCCACAGACCAATGAGCCTCGTAGCCCCGGTCCAGAGCACGTTCTCTCAGGTTGAGCCCGATTTCCACGCAGGGTTCGCCCGGGAAAAAAGAAATGAGAAGATCGTTGATCTCCAGAGAATAGAGATCCGCACTTTCGGGCTGAAGATTGTCGGCCAGAGTCAAAGGCAACAGGGCTTTTTTATGGCTGAGCTTGAAGATCACGTCGCTGAAAGCCAGATCTTTGGACAGAGCATGGGCCTTTTGAGCTATTTCACGGCCTACCCCTTCCGTGCGACTCATATCAGATTTGACTGAAGGCCCGGAAATGGTCTGGTTGCCCTGGGCGCCGTTCAGAAAAAGAGCGACACATTCTTCTCCCGCCAGAGATTCAATTTCCAGATAATAATATCCGGGATAGTCCGCTGAAAAAGAATATTTGTCCTCGCCGCCCATGGAAGTGGGGTGACCCGTGAAATTCGTGATCAGGGCAATGGGTTTGCCGTCGGCATCTTCTATGCGGATGACGCCAAATTGTGTTTCTGCAGGCCCATTGGCAAAACGCCTGTTCACAGAGAGACCTTCGCTGTTGCCCAGTCCATAACCCAGAGCGGCCCGAGTTCTGTTGGAATAGGCCTTCTTCATGGACTCCACGATTTTCTCCGCTGTGGCTTCCAGTACCTCGGGGATAAAACGCCCGGAGACGCTGCGCAGCAATAGATTCCTGCACATGCCGCCATGGCCATTATGGGTGTGTGTGGCCACCATGAGCACGTTTTCTTTGGGTACAGCACCGGAATACAGTTCCAATACCCGCTCGCGCAGTTCAGGATTCACAGCCACCAGATCGAGGCTAATGAGAAAAAAGCGGGTGCTTCCGTCATCGAGAAATACCGTGCGGGCCCAGAGGGGATCATGGACAGCCGTGGAGGGACGGCCCATGCGATCCCCGTATCCGTTGAGCGGGGTGCCCACAGGAGGAGTGATTTCCACTTTTGCGGCACCCGCTTCCAGAGCCTGAGCTGTCGGTACGGCAATGCTGACGAAAAAAAGGAATGCCGCTGCAAGAGAGAGGAGCAGTACAGGCCTGGTGCCAATTCTTTTTTCAAGGATTAAATCAATTGGATTCATGATAACTGTCTTCTGTAACAATGACTTTTGCAACCGTTATTTTCTGGAATGGGAAATGACTTTTTTCAGTGCTGTCACTACGTCCTGAACATGGCGATCGTTCAGGCCGGGATGAAGAGGAAGCGAAATGATGCGGTCCGAAACATTCGTAGCCACGGGAAAATCCTCAGGACGCATGCCCAGTGTTTCCCGGTAATACTGATGCAGATGAAGCCCGTAAAAGTGAATGCCCGTTCCGATATTCTCTCTGCGCAACTCTTCGATGATACGATTTCGCGATAGAGAAAGGAATTCGGGACGGATTTTGATGATGAAAAGATGCCAGCCGTGACGTCCTTCTTCTGTATCAGGAGGCATTTCCAGTTCAGGCATGTCGGAAAGAACGGAAAGATACATCTCAGCAATACGCTTTCTTGAGGCCCGGAAAGCATCGAACTTTTTCAGCTGCTCAATACCCAATGCAGCGCTCACATTACTGAGAGCGTATTTGTAACCCGGTTCCAATACTTCAGCCGGCCCGGATACAGCACTGCGTCCGTAGCGATCCCAGGCTGTGCTGCCCATGCCGTTCCCGGCCAGTCGACGGAGCCGGACAGCCAGATCACCATCGTCAGTGGTGATCATGCCGCCTTCCATGGTGGTGATGTTCTTGGTGGCATAAAAGCTGAAACAAGCCAGGCCCCGGGCGCCCGTGGGCACCCCTTTATATTCCGTGCCGAAGGCATGGGCGGCGTCTTCCACAACAGGAATCCCGTGTCGTTCAGCGATGGCGTTGATAGCGCCCATGTCGCAGGACAAGCCGGCCATATGAACCGGCATGATGGCCCTGGTTCTATCAGTAATGGCTTCTTCCAGGCGCACCGGGTCTATATTCAGTGTGTCAGCTTCCACATCGGCGAAACGGACTCTGGCGCCCATGTTCAGAATGGTGTTGCCTGTGGACGCCCAGGTGATGGGACTCGTGAGCACCTCATCACCGGGTTGCAGATTCAGCGATGCGAGACAGAGGTGAAGGGCTGCCGTGCAAGAAGAAACAGATACGGCAAAGGGAGCCTGTACCCGGCTGGCAAAATCTTTTTCAAAGGCCGTGATCTGCGGGCCCGAAGTGAGCCAGCCACTGCGCAATGCGCGTAATACAGCCTCTTCTTCTTCTTCAGCCAGATTGGGCTTGCTCAGGGGAATAAAGCGCGCGGCCACCGGTTCGCCCCCTTCATTCACAGGGGTGGCTCGAAGCCGTTTCATCCGCTCCACATTGAAATAGGCTTCATCAAAGGGATTGAAGCCCTCTCTGTCCAAAAGGGGTTTCAATTCTTCAATACCCTGTTCAAAAGAGAGGGGCTCAGGCAAATCGAGATGCTCAGCAATACGGGAGAATCGGACACGATAATTGCGTTGATCATCGTCGTCCCGCGCTGTATGAACAGGCACGTTGTCACATGCGGCTGAGACTCTGTCCGCCAGTGATGAGATGGTGCTGTTCATGGAATCCCAGCCCACATTGAAAATACCGGACTTTCGGTTCACTGAAGATTTCGTGGCCAGAGTCAGAAGAATCCGGGCTGCATCACTGACATGACTGAAGGGCCGCCACTGGTTGCCGCCGCCTTTCACAAGAATACCTTTATTTTTGACAGCTGAGGCCGTCATATGATTCACTGCAAGATCAAAGCGCATGCGTTTTGAAAGGCCGAAAAGGGTTCCCATCCTGGCGATGATCGGATGAAACTGCGCCGAAGCCATGGAGAGCAGGGATTTCTCCGCCTCAATTTTGGTTTCCGCAAAAACTGAGACAGGATTGACAGGACTTTCCTCATCAAGAATAGGAAATACGCCCTGGCCATAGACAGCGCAGGTGGAGGCGAAAACGAAAGTGGGGATACCGGCCTGAACACACATGCGTGCAAGCTCTCTGGTACATTCCACATTGACTTCATAGGCGATTTCCGGATCCAGCGCACAGGTGGGGTCGCTGGAAAGGCCCGCAAGATGAATCACCCCATCAATACCCTTCAATAAATCAGGGTGTTCCTGAAGGCGGCGGATATCTCCTTGAACCACATCAACACCACCCTTGGTATCATCAGGGGAAAAAAGTTCGTAGGGACACTCGCCATCGGGAAGGAAGGAAAAACGGTCGAAGATCCGTACATAATGGCCCTGGACAAAAGCATGATCGGCAACCAGGGTGCCCAGATAACCGCCGCCGCCAGTGATTAACAATCTCATAGGATGACTAACTCCGAAGAATAAGGAAACAGACCATACGGCACACTCCTGAATCCTACAGTGCGGAACAGGAAGCAGAAAAATATCAGAAAACAGGGGAGCCAAAAGCCTGAAATACAAGATCTTGGATTTTGCTCCTATGGCTCACAGCTCTTATTTTACTAAAAAGGAGAGGGGATGCGCCAAATATGCAGAGAGCACCACTTTTTTGCCAGATTCGAATTACAAATCCAAGGAGAGAAATGGAACCCTTGCCATTTCAAATTTGTTCTTAAAGCGGTTCAAAAGCTTGCGTTTATTTTCAGAAAACAATATAATACCTAATAAGTAGTGATTATAAGGAGCAGACGTGAAAGTTTCCAAAAAATCCGATTATGCACTCAGAGTGCTCGTCTATCTTGCGGAGCATTACGGCAAGGGGCCCATCTCCATGCGTACCCTGGCCCGTCATCATGATGTTCCCTATAGATTCTTGCAGCAAATCTCTTTGCAAATGAGAGAAGAAGGGTGGATCAGCACGATTCAGGGGCGTGAAGGGGGGATTCAACTTGCGAAAGATCCTGAAGAGATTACCATGGGCGAAGTTGTGCGCGCCTTTGACGGGGTGCTGGCGCCTATAGGCTGTGTTTCCATTACGCAATATGAAAGTTGCAGTCAGGAAATGCACTGCAAATTCAGACGTACCTTTCTCGAAATACGCAATCACACGGCGCAGCGCATGGATCAGACCACTTTGCGCCAGCTGACAACCTGCATACCCTTGTCGCCTCACGAGGTATTTGGAATTCACTTTAAAGACGGAGCCGGTATCTGAAGGAAGCAATCATGGGCGGATTGAAAATACTTCTGACTCTTACACTGCTTCTGTGCAGCGGATGCGGTCAGTTTTTCTCCGACCGGGCCCCTGCAGTGGAGATCATGAATGTATCGTATGATCCCACCCGCGAATTTTACAGAGATTACAATGCCTGGTTCACGGAAAATTATTGTGAAGGGAGCGGAGAGAGTGTCCGGGTTTTGCAGTCTCATGGTTCATCGGGAAAACAGGCTCGTTTTGTCATTGATGGATTGGAAGCCCACGTGGTGACACTGGCGCTGGCTTATGATATTGACGCTATTTCAAGCAAGACGGGGAAACTGCCGCCCGACTGGCAGACACGACTTCCCCATGGAAGTGCGCCCTATACTTCCACAATCGTTTTTCTTGTACGTTCCGGCAATCCAAAAAACATTCAAGACTGGGGTGACCTGATCAAAGTGGGGGTGGAAGTGATTACGCCCAATCCCCTGACCTCCGGGGGAGCCCGTTGGAATTATCTGGCCGCCTGGGGCTATGCCCTTCTCCAGGCTCTGGATGAAGATCAGCTTTCCCGACTTTCTGAAGATGATCCTTTGCTTCAAGAAGCGGAAGAAAAAGCTTTTGCTTTTCTCAGTGCCTTATTCAGAAATGTTCCTGTTCTTGATTCCGGTGCCCGGGGAGCGACCACCACTTTCGCCCGGCGCGGCATTGGCGATGTGCTGATCACCTGGGAGAATGAAGCCTTGCTCGCTCTGAAATCATTGCCTCAGGAAAGGTTGGAGATTGTCACGCCCTCCGTGAGTATCCTTACAGAACCGACTGTGTCGCTGGTGGATGAGGTCATTGACAAACGCCACACCCGGGATGTGGCACAGGCATATCTGGAGGGCTTGTACAGTCCGGAGGGTCAGGCCCTGGCTGCACGGCATTATTTCCGTCCCCGTGAAATGCAGCATGCTTCTCCGGAGGATCGCGACAAATTTCCTGAACTCCATCTCTTTACCCTTGAAGAGTTCTTCGGCGACTGGCAGAAGGCCCACGAGAAGCATTTCAGTCCCGCAGGTTGCTTCAACCGTCTTTATGCAATGCGCTACGCCAATCAGGAGAAATGATGAAAAAGACAGGCTCACAAAATCATTTTCTGCCGGGTTTCGGGCTCAGTCTTGGCTTTACTCTTGTCTATCTTTCCCTGCTGGTACTGGTTCCTTTGAGTCTGCTGTCTTTCCGTGCCCTGAGTCTGGACGGAACGCTATACAGAGATATTTTTCAGGATCCCCGTACTCTGGCCGCTTTTAAACTGACTTTCGCCTCCTCCTTCATTGCTGCGGGCTTGAATCTTATTTTCGGATTTATTGTCGCCTGGACGCTGGTCCGTTTCCCTTTTCCCGGCTGTTCTTTTATTGATGCTCTCATTGATCTTCCTTTCGCTCTGCCCACAGCTGTTTCCGGAATTGCTCTCACTTCTCTCTATGTGCGCAGTGGTATGGTGGGCCGGTATCTGGATATCTTCGGGATACAGGTCGCCTTCGCACCTTTGGGAGTCGTAGTCGCCCTCAGCTTTATCAGTCTGCCTTTCGTGATCCGCAGCCTTCAACCGGCTCTGAAGGATATTGAACGCGAATATGAGGAAGCGGCCATCAGTCTCGGTGCTTCTCCCATAAGCGTGTTCTTCGCTGTCATCTTCCCGGCAATCCGTCCCGCCCTGCTCACAGGCTTTTCTCTGGCTTTTGCCCGGGCATTGGGTGAATATGGATCAGTAGTTTTCATATCGGGGAATATGCCCATGAAAACGGAGATCATTTCCCTTCTGATTGCAGGAAGAATGGAGCAGTTCGATTATGATGGTGCCACGGCACTGGCGGCTGTCACACTGCTGGCTTCCTTCATGATCCTGCTTTCCATTCATCTTATCCAGTGGCACTACAGCCGCAAAATTCAACCAAGAAGTTAGGAATCCATGTTTTCCTCTGATTACATTTCCAGACTCAGCAGGCTGATCTTTCAAGTCATCACTCTGGCTTTTGTCTCCCTCTTTCTCATACTCCCTCTTTGCGTGATTATTTCGGAGTCTTTCGGCGGCGGTCTGAAGGCCTACTTGAATGCCATTTCCCATCCCGATACCCTGCTTGCGCTGGGGCTTACTTTCCTGGCTGTCATTGTGACTCTTCCTTTGAATGTGCTCTTCGGTATCGTGGCCGCCTGGGCTCTGACCAAATATGAGTTCCGAGGCAAGAGTCTTCTTTCAGCCCTGATAGATCTTCCTTTTGCCGTACCTCCTGTCATCGCCGGCTTTATTCTGATTCTTTATCTGGGCAAGCACGGTGTTTTCGGATCCCTTCTTGAAAAATTCGATCTCAACATTATCTTTTCCACACCGGCCATTGTGATCGCCACGCTCTTTGTGACCATCCCTTTTGTGGCCCGGGAGCTTATCCCGCTCATGCAGGAGCAGGGCACAGAAGAGGAACAAGCCGCTGTTTCGCTGGGTGCCAGCACCTTGCAGACTTTTTTTTACGTTACCCTGCCCAACATCAAATGGGCTCTCCTTTACGGCATTATCCTGACAGTGGCGCGTTCCATGGGTGAATTCGGGGCTGTGTCCGTCCTTTCCGGTCATATACGGGGAAAAACCGTTACTCTGCCTCTGCATATTGAAATCCTGTACAACGAATATAATTTTACAGCAGCTTTTGCTGTTTCCTCGCTCCTGATGCTTTTGGCATTACTGACGCTCATTGCCAAAGAATTCTTTTTCTGGAAATTGAATTCCGGAGGAAGTGTTCATCAGGTGCAAGAAGACACTGTTCCGGGAGATCCAGCCTCATGAGTATTGAAGTTCAACACATCTCCAAGTGTTTTGGTGCTTTCCAGGCGCTCCACGATGTATCCCTCCGTGTGGAAGAAGGGGAGTTGATGGCTCTTCTGGGGCCCTCGGGATCTGGTAAGACCAGTCTGTTGCGTATCATCGCCGGGCTCGACAGTCCGGAAGCACATCCCGATGCGAAGGTCATGATGAACAATGAGAACATGATCCATACCCGCGCCGGAAACAGGAAGGTTGGCTTTGTGTTTCAGCATTACGCCCTCTTCCGTCATATGACCGTCTTCGACAATATCGCTTTCGGCATGCGCATGCGTCCGAAAAAAGAGCGGCCCTCAAAAAAAGAAATGAAAGACAGGGTGGAACAGCTCCTCAATCTGATCCAGCTGGAAAACATGGGCAACCGCTATCCCATGCAACTCTCGGGCGGGCAACGCCAGCGGGTTGCTCTTGCGCGCGCACTGGCCATTGAGCCCAAGGTGTTGCTTCTTGACGAGCCTTTCGGGGCCCTGGATGCCCGAGTACGGGAAGACCTGCGGAAGTGGCTGCGGCGTCTGCACAAAGAGATTCAGATTACCAGCCTCTTTGTTACTCATGATCAGGAGGAGGCGCTGGAACTGGCCGACAGAATTGTGGTCATGAACGAAGGACGTATAGAACAGATCGGCACACCCGATGAGGTCTTCCATCAGCCCCGCACAGAATTTGTCATGCAGTTTCTGGGCAGCGTGAATCTTTTTCATGGACGCATAGAAAGAGGGGAGGCTGTTTTCGGGCCCTGGAAAGTACCCGGGCTGTTAGGCAAGTGCCCCGAGGGAACAGCAGCCCGCCTTTTTGTCCGACCCTACGATATCACTGTTCAGCCTGACCAACAGGAGTATGAAGGAACTATTGCCTTCATCCGGCGTATTCAATCGGCGGGGCCCCATGTGAAAATGGAATTGGAACCGGAAAGCGGTGAGCGGGTCATAGTTGAAATCTCCCATGAAAGACATGCGACTTTGAAACCCAGAGTCGGTGAAAAAGTACTGGTCAGTCTGCGTAATGCACGGGTCTTTACAGAGGATTACACCATCTGATCCTCTTCCGGGGCCTCCTCATCTTCGGCTTTGTAAGCTTTCAGCTTGCGCCAGAGGGTATTCCGGCCGATTCCCAGACGTCTGGCTGCTTGAACCTGATTTCCCTTGCAAAGACGCAGTACCCGGAGGATATGTTCTTTCTCCACATTCTTCAGAAGAAGCTCTTCAGACCCCTCATTGTTGACGCCCGAATCCTGTTTTGCAAAGCTGTCATCAAGAATACGCGCCACCAGAAGAGGAATTTCCCCCGGCTGAAGAGGAAGAAGGGCATAATCCCGGACTCCCTGCTGCATGGCCATGATGGCATCAGGAACCTGGCTGAAGGGGACCAGAACCAGCACAGGATTGGCATGTACAGATTGAAGGGCTTTGTTGACGGAATCACAAATGGTCAGATCCTGGCCTTTTTCGACAATACGGTGACCTTCAACCTGGAGCATCACATCGAGGGTGAGCCGCAATGCCCCGTCAGATATATCCAGATAAACAGCCGCCATCATATTCCTTTGTTTCGGTTTTCGTGAGGCAAAAGTATGCACTCATCCTTTCAAAAGTTGGCCCAGATGATTTAACTTGTCCAGACTGTCGGACAATCCACCCGGCCGGTTCCGGGCATTCCACAGCAGGGCATATTCTTCCAGGATGGAATCCAGAACGAGAGAAAATTCACGGCGTCGTACAGCGGGCAGTGCTGAGGTGCTGCAATTGTTTTCCAGTCTTGCCTTGCCGATGGACAAAGAGAGCAGCGCCATCCGTGTACTGAGTGTAATTTCTCTTTTCATGAGTGTGCTGTCCCTGCGCTGGGATCGGGACTGGGATACACGAGTCAAGGCATCCTGAAGTGCCGCTGCAGCCCGGTCAATACCCTCTGTGGACACTCCTTTGAAGAATCCGTCTGCAGGATCGCCCTCCATGGCATAAAGAAGCCAGCCATAGAAAGCCGTGGAATTGGCTCTGGAAGCACCGGTGAGCTGATGCGCATTTCCAAGATCAAAGAGGGACTGAGACAGGAGAGCTTTGTCATCGTGAAAAATATGAACATCAACCGCTCCGGTCAAATCCTGATTCAGATTGGCCTCATAGGCCCAGCTTAAAGAAGCGCCCCGGGCAAAGGGGAGATAAGACACGGAAGGGAACTGCCAGTGGCCGCTGTCGCCCCAGTCCGTAATCAGATAACCAATAGCGCCATGCTGCAAACCGCTTGCAGCCGCCCGCTCCAGATTTGCAAGCGCATTGTCTGTTCTCCCGAGAAGGGAGTTCCAACTGGATGTGCCGGGGCACACATAGTAAGGGATCCCTGAACGGGCAAAGTGCTCACCCCGGTCATTAAAGGGGTGATTGGCCTCATAACCCCATTCCATGGCAATGACATTTTTCGGCAATTCTGCTATCAGTTCCGGATGTTCCAGAATGATGTCCCCCCAGAATTGCATTGTTTTTCCATGAGCCGCGACAAGCTCCGAAATCTGCGTCAGAAAATTCAAATAAACACGACCTTTGCCCAACTCGGCAACAACTTCCCGGCTCGCACCCTGGCCCAGCGTGAAGGTTTCATCACAGCCCACATTGACCTGCTTGCTCGAAAAACAGGGGAGCATATGGTTGTACATGTCTTTCAAAAGAAGAATGCTTTCGGGATGGGTGGCGCAAAGATCGGATCTTCCCGGTATTTCAGCCAGATGTGCGTATTTCTCATGGCGCAGCCAACGTTCCATGTGGCCGAAAGAGTTCTGGTTGGGCACCAGCTCCATATGGCGATCGGCGCAATAACGATCCAGAGCCCGGATATCCTCGGCCGTGAGGGGAGAGGCATCCTGCCAGACCACTTCATGACCGGGATAAGCGAAACTGTGTTCCATATACAATTGGAGTTGGTTGAACTTCAAATGGCTCAGAAGATCAATATATTCGTAAAGTGTTTCCAGCGTTGGGATTTTGTCTCGGGCAATATCGAGCAATACGCCGCGATGGGGATAGTCGGGCCAGTCTTCAATATGTACGGCTGGGAGGCGGTTGCTGCCCTCATAATAGCGTTCCAGCTGCCTCAGTGTCTGCCTGGCATAGAAGAGCCCGGCCTCATCGGCGGCTGTTATGAATATCCCTTCATCGCAAACAGTCAGTTCATAGCCCTGCGCTTTCAATTGGGAAGCGTCAAAGCGGATGGTGGGAGATACCTTTGATTCCAGATAGATTCCCGGGACAAACTGCACCTGGCGGGGCTGAGGCAGAAAAAGGATCTGTGAACTGTCGGGAAATTTTCTGTTTTTCAGCAAAGCTGCTTTCTCAAGATCAACAGGCTGCCGGGTTGTCTCCATTTGCAGGACAAATTCTTCTTCGGTTTCGGGGCCTGTTGTCACACATCCGCCAAGCAGGAGGAGAGCAGCAAAAAGGAAAAGACTGTTTTTAAATGAATTCATGATGCATGTCCTTGACGATTGAGGCTGATGCAATGATCATAGCAGAGAAGCATGTGTTTCCTGCATTTTTATATTCACCCTTGGAAGGGGACTTCATTCTTTCAAAGAGTCATGAAAAAAAAGAAATATTGTTTTCAATATATGCAGGTCTGTTTCATTCTCCGAAATGGGATGAAGAGAACAGAGACCTTCGGATACATTTTCAGAAAATACCAACCAGGACGGATCCAGATCCGTTCTGTGAAAGAGAGCGCACTTTCCCGGAAGCTCATGTTCCTGTGATAAAGAGATCATGACAGATTTCAGAGATTCAGGAAGGGCTTCTCTTCCGGAAAGATACAACGCCGTTCCCCGCAGCTTTATACTGGACTCTTCCAAACTGGCCGCCAGCAGATTCCCTAATAAGGCATAAGATGCCAGGGCATCGGAGGCATACAGGAAAAGGGAATCAGGACGGATACCATGAGCGACAGCCTGTTGTGAGAAAAAAGTCAGGAGTGTACGCAGATCTGCCAGACTGTCTTGCCACTGCTCTTCAGAAGCGTCATTTTCTTCGGGTTGCACATATACCAGGCAAACAGCCCAGCCTTCCTGCAGACAGTCTCTGAAGAGCCGGGCTGGCAAATCGCCATCAGTATTACGGCCGGAGAGATAAAAGAGCGTGGGGCTGGGGAGAGGGTGCCCTTTGGGAAGCCAGAGGTCAAAGCGTTGAAATTCTTTTTCTCCATAGGCGAGATCTTTGTAGCTGGGACTGCCCAGTGTGACAACAGGTCTTTCCTTTGCTGCAACAGGAGGGCTCAGTTCTTCCCCGGCACTCTTATTTTCCTGCCAGAGTTTCATGCGGAATGTCCGCGCTTCCTCCCGGGATAAAATGCCGTCTCCATCCAGATCCGCTTCCGGGTAACGTTGCAAAAAACGTTGCAAGCCCTCCGGGCTGTCCGTTCCAAAGGCTGTTACGGAGAAAAAAATGGTTAAAAGAACAAGGAGAAATGAGAAGGAAAAATAGTCTTTCATGGTTGTATCCTCAACGTGACTCAATGCCTGAAAAGGGCGGTCTACGATAGTTTCAGGGGAACTTATTCATCACGAAGAAATACATCTGCAGCCAGACGCAACTTTTTCAACAGATTGCGGAACACGGCACTTTTCCGGGCCAGACGCCTGAAAAACATGATCAGTTTCCGTTGCAGCCTGTACCGGGTCAACTTGCTTTTTTTCGGAGCCTTGAAATTGCTTTCGTCAATATTTTCCAGTGCTTGCCAGAGCATATCCGTGGGATAACCGCACAGAGCCAGATCATCGGGATTCAAAGCTGTTATCATTTTTCGGGCCAGAGCCAGTTTGGAGGGATCGCCATGGAGTTCCGCGGCCCATTTCTTCACTGATGCCGTGGTGGGTCTCGAATGTTTGGCTACACCGATGGGGTCGCCCAGACCTTTCACCTGATCTTTGTCCTGACGGTCCCCATAATTGATCGCTTCCGCTTCATAAGGGATGCCGATGTGATTACAGATTTTCTCAAACCATTGTTCCGGATCTTTCACAAGATCTTCGTAGCGCACATGAAGCTTGGGAGTGCTCTCCTCTTTGAGAAAAGCGGCCAGTGCAGGCACATAGCGTTCCACTACAGGATTATAATCGTGGGCCGCCTGATAGTCGCCATCGAAAAAGGAATTGGCAAAGGAGGAAAAAACAGCCAGAGGATGGCGGGTCAGCACAATATAAGAGGCATCGGGATAGACCCGGCTGAGAAAGGGGAGAACCAGCGCATAAGCAGGTGTCTTGTCCAGACAATAGATCTTTGTGCCCTTCGCCTCCAGAAAACGACTGTAGAGCACATCGCAATAGGCCCGGCAAGCATCGTAATAGTTCTGTTCGCCTCCGGACATCTGTGACACAAAGAGTTTCTGGGCTTCCGCAGCGAGAATATGATCATAGGGAGCCTTTTCCACCTTATCCCAGATACCTGTATGGGCAAGGGGCGTGATCAGATGCGGCTCCGGACCGCCCTGAACCAGAGAATGGGCGGACAGGATGCGTTCCAGCATGGTTGTACCGGAGCGCGGAGCCCCAACGATAAAGATGAGTTTTGCAGCTGATTTCATGAAAAAATCCTTCAAAAATTTCGATTATAAAATATCCTACCCATTGGTGCGGAACAAAAACAAGTGTTATACTGTTAAACGTGGAGAATGCGTTATAGTGGTGTGACATGTATTCCAGGAACAGTATGCTGCTCATGGAATACTTTTTCTGTAAGGAGGAAGCTTTATGCCTTTCAGTAAACGAATTGTTGGATTGGGAGTCAAATATCCGAAGACAATCAGCGGGATTATGGTGCTCAGTGCACTTATTCTCATCACTGCTGTCGCTGTGCCTACCCTTTTCCCGGGCTCCTTGCCACTGTACCCAGTAAAGGTGGACACCGATCCGGAAAACATGCTCAGCGAGTCAGAGCCTGTCCGCATTTATCATAACAAAATGAAAGAGGTTTTTGATCTCTACGAGATCATTGTCGTCGGCGTGGTCAATGACAGTCACCCCGAAGGGGTCTTCAATACGAAGACCCTGGCTTATGTTCATGAACTCACGGAATATGCTCAGACCCTTCGCGGCGAGGCCATCGGACTGGATGACCCCCTTGCCGGCGTGGTACCCATGGATATCATCGCCCCCTCCACAGTCGACAATATTGAGCAGGGCGGACCGGGAGAAGTCAAGTTTGAATGGCTTATGAAAGATCCGCCGGAAACGGAGGAAGAGGCCGTTGCCGTTCGTGAACGGGCCGCAAAGATTCCTTTTCTGCAGGGAACACTTGTTTCTGAGAGTGGCAAGGCTTTGGCCATGTATCTGCCGATCACTTCCAAAGATCTCAGCCATCGCATCTCTACGAAACTGCAAGGCAAAATTGCCGGCTTTGAGGGGAGTGAAGAATGGCATATAACAGGGCTGCCCGTTGCAAATGACACCTTCGGCGTGGAAATGTTCATACAGATGGCTATTTCCGCCCCTCTGGCCATGCTTGTCATCTTCCTGCTCATGCTCTATTTCTTCAGAAAGTTTGTGCTGATTCTGGCGCCCATGATTCTGGCTGTCTATGTCGTGATGATCAATATGGGATTGCTCATTGTAACGGGCAATACCATTCATATCATGAGCTCCATGATTCCCATTTTCATCATGCCCATCTCCATACTGGACTCCATCCATATTCTGAGTTTCTTCTTTGACAGATATCAGAAGTTCAAAGACAGGCGTGTTGCCATTGAGCATGTCATGGATACTCTTTTTTCAGCCATGCTCTATACTTCGCTCACCTCAGCAGCGGGATTCGCCTCTCTGGCTATAACGCCCATTCCGCCCGTACAGATCTTCGGGATCTTCGTGGCCATAGGTATTATGATCGCCTGGTTCTTCACCATGACCTTTATCCCGGCCTATATCATGCTCTTGCCGGAAAAAACGCTGGAACGTTTCGGAACCATGCCCAGTGAAGATGCCAATGCCGGACCGGATACGTCCACCAGGCTGGGACGTTTTCTGCTCAGGCTCGGTGTGTTCACCTACCACCGTGCCCGTCTGGTTCTAGTGGGAGCCGTTCTTCTCGGAGCCGTTGCCGTTTATGGTATCTCTCAGATCCAGGTCAATGACAACCCCACGCGATGGTTCAAAGCGAGCCATCCCATCCGTGTGGCTGATCGTGTCCTGAACGAACATTTCGGCGGAACCTATATGGCCTATCTCGCTCTTCAGCCGGGAGAGGAAGAAGTGGCTGTCAGCGGCTATGCCGAAGATCTGGAAAAGCGCATGCGTGCGGCCGTGGCTGAGATGGATCTTGAGGAATCACAACAGGCTGAACTTCTGACCGTAGCACAATTGTTGAACGACAAAGGCGCGGAAAGTCAAAACGCTCAGGCATTGCGTGAGCTGCTTCGTGAAGAAACGGAAGACCGTCTTGATGCCGCTACGGAAAGGTTCATGACTGCGGAAGAAGAGGATGAAGAGGCCGAAATTCTGGTCGATGCCTGGGAAGATCTGCTGCTGTTCCTCGACTTGGAAGAGCAGAGAGATGACATTTTCAAGCAACCTGAAGCACTGGCCTATATAGAAGAGCTGCAGAAAGTTCTGTACAATACAGGTACTGTCGGCAAGTGCAACACTATCGCTGACATTGTGAAAACGGTATATCGTGAGTTGATGGAAGGGAATCCTGATTACTACAGAATTCCAGACAATGCCCGGGCTGTCGCTCAATGTCTCATTACCTTTGAGAGCAGTCACCGCCCTCAGGATCTCAGCCATTTTGTGACCCATGACTACAGGCAGACCAGTATCTGGATCCAGTTGAAGAGCGGTAACAACCAGGATATGAAACGTGTGACAGAGGTTGTGGACGAGTTTATAGCCAACAATCCTCCGCCGCTGGGCCTCAAACATGACTGGTTCGGTCTGACCTATATCAACGTGGTCTGGCAGGAAAAGATGGTGGGCGGCATGCTCATGGCTTTTCTCGGAAGTTTTCTCATTGTCCTGTTGATGATGACCATTCTTTTCCGTTCGGGGCTCTGGGGTCTTATTTCCATGATCCCGCTGACAGTGACCATAGCCCTCATTTACGGTGTTGTCGGCCTCATCGGCAAAGACTATGATATGCCTGTCGCCGTACTTTCTTCGCTGACTCTCGGCCTTGCCGTGGACTTCGCCATTCACTTCCTGTCACGCAGTCGCGAATATCACGACCTGAAAGGAAACTGGAAGGAGGCCTGTCCTCTGGTTTATGGTGAACCTGTCCGTGCCATTACGAGAAATGTTATTGCCGTTGCCATAGGATTCACCCCCTTGTTGGCTGCTCCGCTGGTGCCTTATAACACAGTGGGTTTTTTCATGGCCGGAATTCTGGCCTGTGCCGGGCTTGCAACCTTGTTCTTCGTGCCCGCCATGATCAAAGTGCTTGAGAAACTGCTTTTCCCGCAAGACAAAATCTGCAAGATCACCTGTCGCTGCGGCACCTGTATTGTCACGGCTGTAATCGCCACAGCCACCGTGGCAATCAATGTGGAACAGTTTGTGAATATGACCTGGACAGGCCTGTCGCTGGTGAGCCTGGCGGTGGTTCTGGTTTCCGGGAGTATTTGCTTTGTCATGTCCCGGCGTGAATCCTGTAAAACGGAAGAAGAGCAGCAATCCTGAAAGAAACAAAAGTTTTAACATAAGGAGATTCCACCATGATGAAAAGTGTACATGTGCTGATTGCGATGAGTTTGTTTCTGGTTCTGAGTATTGCAAGCCAGGCTGAGGAAACACTCTCAGTGGAAGAAATCGTTAAAAAAGCCAATGAAGCGGCCTATTATCAGGGTGCTGATGGACGCGCTAAAGTCAAGATGAGTATCAAGGACAAACAAGGCAATGTCCGTGAAAGAGAATTCGTGATTCTACGGCGCAATGCCGATGACAAGAATGAAGAACAGCAGTTCTATGTCTATTTCAACAGCCCCGCTGATGTGCGCGAAATGGTCTTTATGGTGTGGAAGCATGTGGGAAAAGATGACGACAGATGGTTGTATCTTCCCGCTCTGGACGCTGTTCGGCAAATTGCGGCTACAGACAAACGAACCAGCTTTGTGGGCTCCACTTTCTTCTATGAAGACGTATCCGGCCGAAGCATTGAAGAAGACCATCATGAGCTTGTTGAAACAACGGACAATTTCTACGTGATCAAAAACACACCGAAAAACCCTTCTTCCGTGGAATTTGATTCCTATACAGTATATATTCATAAAACAACCTTTATTCCTGTTAAAATGGAATACGAAAAAAATGGTACCATTTACCGGACAGGCGAAGCCCTGGAAGTGGATACCATCGATGGTTTTCCCACAGTTACAAAAAATCTGATGAAAGATGTCAATGCAGGCAGTGAGACAACTATTGAATATCTCAGTGTTGACTACAATGTGGGCCTGGCGGAAAATATTTTTACGGAACGTTTTATGCGCCGTGCACCCCGTCAATATCTTAAATAACAGGGTACAGGGCGACGGCTTCTTTTGCCGGCTGTTTTGAAAGGGATTTGCATGCGTGTCGGAAATACTCTTTGTGGATGGCTCTGTATCCTGATCTTTCTCGTGATGCCCGCACTTCAGGCTTCTGAACCTGCTTTGCCGCCGGGCCTCGAAGCAGTGTCTCAGGAGAAGACGGAGCCAGCCTTGCCGGCGGGTCTGGAGCCGTCTTTGCCCGCTGGACTGGAACCTGCTTTACCTGCAGGACTGGAAGCCGCAGATCAGGAGAAGGCTGAACCTTCCTTGCCAGCCGGTTTGGAACCGGCCTTGCCAGCAGGTCTCGAGGGATTGTCTGTTCCTGAAGAAGAAAAAGACACTCTCAAGACAGAGAAAAAAGAGTCGCCTCTGGACTTCCACGGATTCTGGGATGTGCGGGGCGGCAGCCGAATCACTTCCGATCGTGCTCAGTCCAAAGATGCCACTCTGGGTGAAATGCGCCTTCAATTGAAAACCGACAAAGGCTGGGACCGGGTATTCATCGAGTTCACCGGCGACAGTGTTTTCGATGCCGTGGAGGAGCGTGCCCGCATTGATATCCGGCAATTGAGGCTCACCTGGACACCGGTGGATTCTCTGGACTTCCGTATCGGCCGACAAGTGCTCACCTGGGGGACAGGAGACATGTTGTTCATCAATGATCTTTTCCCCAAGGACTGGCGTTCCTATTTCAGTGGCCGCGATGTGGAATACCTCAAAGCGCCTTCCAATGCCCTCCGTGTGGGATGGTTCAATGATGTGATGAATGTTGAAGTGGCCTATGCTCCCCGTTTCAACCCGGACCGCTATATTACCGGGAAACGCTTCAGTTATTTCAGTCCCATGCACGGCCGCACTGTGGGCCGAAGCCAGCGCCTCCAGACGCAGGAGCCGAAAGACTGGTTTGACAATGACGAGGTGGCCCTCCGGCTTTATAGAAACATCGGCAGTACGCAACTGGCTTTCTATGGCTACTCAGGCTATTGGAAGAGTCCCGGAGGCATGCAGCTGATTCCGTCACGGGCTGTATTCCCCAAGCTCCGTGCCTATGGGGCAAGTCTCCGCGGGGCTCTGGGCAAAGGAATCGCCAATATTGAGATTGGCTATTATGATTCCTATCAGGATCGCTCCGGTTCCAATCCTTTTGTGAACAACAGTGAATTCCGTTTGCTCATAGGTTATGAACGGGAAATTGGCCATGAATTTACAGCCAGTGTCCAGTATTATCTGGAACACATGATGCGTTATCGCGCCTATAAGAGAACGCTGCCTTTCTTCATGCATGCCCGTGATCAGGACCGCCATCTCTTCACCTTGCGCCTTACCAAACAGCTGATGCAGCAGAATCTGATTCTTTCCCTCTTCGCCTATGGCAGTCCCTCAGACGCCGATGGCTATCTGCGTCCCAATATCACCTATAAGATCAACGACAACTGGACCGTGGACTTTGGCGGAAATATTTTCCTGGGAAGGCACAATTACAGTTTCTTCGGCCAGTTCCAGGACAACACCAATATTTACGGAGGCGTTCGCGTCTCTTTTTAAAGCAGGATAGTACCCATAAAAAAAGGGGACTGATGTCAGCCTGGCGCTTTCATCAGTCCCCTTCGTTTTAAGAAGAAGGAAGATCAGTCAAATTCAGATTTTAACGGTCTTTCCTGTTTTTGCTGATTTGTAGGCTGCTTCCGTGACAGCCGTTGCACAGAAACCATCCATTCCCGTGCTGGCCGGATCGCATTTGGATTGGACCGCATCAACAAAATCCTTGATGAGTGCCAGATCCGCATTGTCTCCCCAGTTTTCCCAGCGGACTTCCTCATTGCCATCATCGAAGACTGTGAGCTTCTGATTGAAGGCATCCACGGTGATGAGCCCGCCTTCACAGACGAATTCCATGGTCACATCGCCCCAGGTGGGGAAACTCTTCGGGCGGCTCCAACTGGCAAGATGGGAAACCTGTATGCCCCCGTCCATTTCAAGATGGAGGCTGCCGAGGTCGTCAGTTTTCAAGGACTTGCCATGAAGCTGATTGCCGAGTTCACAATAGACGGAAGTGAATTCCTTGCCCAGCATCCAGCGCAGCAGGTCCACAACGTGTACGGTGTGATCCATGGTTGCTCCGCCGCCGCTCAGTGCTGTATCAGCAAACCAGCCGCCCGGGTACTGTCCGTGATTGGTGCAGGAGACGGCATATACTTCGCCATACTGACCGGAGTTCAACATGGCTTTGGCTTCCACCAGAGGGGTGGAGAAACGGCAGGGGAAGGCTGTTCCCAGACCCACGCCCGCTTTCCTGCAGGTGTCAACAATGGACTTGGCGTCTTTCATTGTGGGAGCCAGAGGCTTTTCGCAAAGAATCCATTTCCGGGCTTTTGCGGCCGCTTCCACCATTTCACGGTGTTTGCTGTTTTCAGAGGTGATGATGACTCCATCAATATCAGAAGCCAGAAAATCAGTCAGATCCTTGACAAATTTAGTCTTGTATTCTTTAGCCGCTTTACGACCACGAGCCATATTGTCATCCCAGATGGCTGCGAGGCTCACGCCGGGAAGTGCATTCAGACAGGCCGCATAGCTGTTCGCATGGATATGTGCAAAACTCATAATACCGATTTTTACCATGATAGAGCCTTTCCTACAATTTAACCGCTTGTTTCGTGGAACTGGATTTCAATGCCGCTTCAGCCATTTCCACAGCACGAAGTCCATCCTGTGGCGTGACACGCGGTGTATGATTGCCGCCGATGGTCGCAATAAAATCCTGCCATTCCAACTGATAGGGGCTGATGGCCACGGGACTCATGGGCACGAACATGGTCGGCCCTGAGCCGGTCTGGCGAGGCTCAGCACCCAGGGGGCTTTCCGTACTGTCAAACTGGATCATGCCTTTGCTGCCGCAGATCTCCGCTTTCACCTTGAAGCCTGAGGGGGCCGCCCAGGTATTGATAACCGTGGCAATGATACCGCTTTTCATGCGCATGGTCACCTGAGAATAATCCAGTGAGGTGGGCTCGCTGCGCATGATTGCCTGGCAGAAAATACGTTCGGGCTCACCAAAAACGTAGCGTATCCAGTCCAAGTCATGAATCATGCAGTCGAAGGTGACGCCGCCGCTTTGTTCATAATCTCTGAACCAGCTGCCTTTGACGCCGGGAAAGATACCGCCTCGGAATAATTTCAGCCATCCGACTTTTCCGATACTGCCTTTTTGGATGCCTTCGCGCATCAGTTCGAATTCCTGAAAATAACGGACCACATGACCCACGAAAAGGGTGACCCCTGCTTTCTCAGCGGAAGCGATGGCTTTTTTGCAGTCTTCAGAAGTGCGACAGAAAGGCTTCTCACAAAATACATGTTTGCCCGCTTCGGCTGCAGCGGTGACCAGCGGTTCATGGGTGGGCGTGGGGGTGGTAATGACCACTATATCCGTATCCTCAGCCTGGATCGCTTTAAGAGGATCGGTCACAGCCTTGGCATTGAAATCGTCTGCCAGCCCTTTGGCCGCTTTTCGAATTGCATCGGCGCAATAAGAAATGCGAAGTCCGCAGTTTGTGGCCATTTGCGCATGGAGCCGTCCCATGCCGCCACAGCCCAGAATTGCCACGTTCATAAAATGTACTCCTTCAGTTAGGGGTTCCACGGAATGATTGTTCCATCACGTGATCAACAAACACTGTTACAGCGCGATTATGGCCTCCAAAGCAATATGGACATGACGCAGCATGGTCTCCACACTGTGGGTATAGGGGCCATACTCAGCAGTCAACGCACCATCAAAGCCGATTTCTTTCAGCGTGGCGGTGACTGAGGGCCAGTTGACATCCCCTTCCATGAGCATGACAAAGCCATCGAAATTGCCTGCGGAAGCCCGGAAATCTTTGGCGTGAACCGCATGGACACGATGTCCCAGAATACGCAGATGCTGTTCGGGATAGCCGTATAAAATGATGTTGCCCGTATCCACATAGGCACCCACCTGCTCACTGTCACACTCGTCAATAAAATCTCTCAATTCGAGAGGGCTGATCAGGAATTTGTTCCATACGTTTTCGATGGCCAGCGAAACGCCTGTGGATTCCGCCAGAGGGACAAGAGCCAGAAGATTGTCCAAAGCATTCTCATAGGCATCGTCATAGCTCACTTCAGGGGTGACACTGCCCGGAACGACCAGGACGGTCCCGGCACCCAGCCACTGAGCCAGCTGAAGAGCACGGCCCGTTTGTTCCACCCCTTTGGCCGATACCGTTTCATCGGGAGTGGTAAAAGGATATTTCCAGCCGATGCCCGTTCCCAGACTGGGAAGTGTCAGGCCCAGTTCTTCCGCTGCATTACGAAGAGAAAGAGCCTCTTTCTCCGTTGTATCCAGAGACAAAGGGCCGTCTTCACCCACGCAAAGTTCAAAAGATTGAAAGCCGAGACGGGCCGCTGTTTTCATCGCTTCAAGAGCGGGCATATCCGCCGGGAAGGCCCATTGATTGATACCGGTCAGCATGGCATCACCTTTCTTTTGATTGAGAAAGCAACTGGAACCAGAGTGATATCCGCTCCGGGATCTTCAGAGAGGAACGGCTGTGCTCACCCTCTCCGGATGCGGATCTTTCCTGTAAAAGACTACTACCAACATATGGGCAAATGCAAAGAACTGGCAAAAAGCTGGATTTACAGGAATTCAAACTGGAAGTGCAGTATTCAACGGACAAAAAAGATTTCTTCAGTCCATCACTAT
Source organism: Candidatus Hydrogenedens sp. (assembly GCA_012522755.1). Taxonomy (GTDB): domain Bacteria; phylum Hydrogenedentota; class Hydrogenedentia; order Hydrogenedentales; family CAITNO01; genus JAAYJV01. Next base: position 32,000 of record JAAYJV010000135.1, on the reverse strand, counting down.
GAAAAAGTCGTGATTCGCATCCACAGGAAACTTTTCTATACAATGCTGTCATGACAACTTCCCTGCAAAAATACAGCCGATACAGTGTAATACTCCTGCTCTTGGGAGCTCTGTTCACAGCGGTCTTTCTCCGTTGCTGGAAACTGGAAGAAGAGTCACTGTGGTGGGATGAATATGCGACCCACGTCTATCTTTCTGAAGAGAGTTTCAGCAGCTGCTTCAATCACATACGCACTCTGGACCCGCTGATTCTGCCTCTTTATCCTTTGCTGGAATATTACTGGGCAAAATGGATCAGCCCTTCCATACTCTCCTTGAGATACTTGAGCATAGGCATTGGCCTTCTGACCCTTCTGGCTTTATATGCTCTGGGTAAAAAGCTCTTTGACCGACGAATCAGTCTGCTGGCTGTCTGGCTTCTTGCCCTTTCACCGGTGCATATCCATCATTCGCAGAGCATCCGCATGTATGGGCTGTTCATCTTTCTGGCTCTTTTGACCCTGTGGACTTTTATCAGGCTCTGTGAGGAGAAAAGCAAAGGCGCATTTGTTCTCCATGGCGTGGCTGCCCTCGCCCTTTGCTGGACCCATCCTTTTTCGGCTCTCGTCATGTTGAGCCCGGCCATGTATATGCTCTATACGGCCCGGCGCACTCCTCGTTTCTTTCTTTCCTGGACAGCCTTGCAAGCCTTTATTTTTCTTCCTCAGCTCTTGTATCTGTCCAGACTGCAGTTCTGGCCCCAGAGCACCACTACCGAGTGGATAGCGAGCCCTTCTTTGTACTCATTGGTGGCAAGTCTTTTTTTTCAGGACATTTCCGCCTTTCACTGGCAATTGAAAGGGGGTGATTGGGCGGCCTCTTATGAAAGATTCTTTTTTGTGGTCAATTGCCTGTATGCTCTCCTCATCATTCTTCTCCTTTTTGTCTTTCTGAAGGATTGGAGGAAGAATCCTGAAGACAGCAAGTTCAAAGGAGGCCGGGAACTTCTTTTGCTCTGGCTGCTTCTTCCACCGGTGGTACTTTTTGTTGCCTCCTGGGCTGTACGTCCCTGCATGTTTCCCCGCTATACGGCTCATTGCCTGATTCCCTTGTTTCTTTGTCTTGCCTGTGGCGCGATGCGTTCAAAATTCAGATTCATGATTTTTGTTTATTCTTTTCTGCTCCTTCTTGGCATGGGGCTGCAATGGCTGTGGACACAACCGGGACCCCAGCGCACGGACTGGCGTAGTGCTGCAAAGCTCGTTCATGAGAAGAGTTCTGCCCGGGATTTTATTCTTGTCAACGAATTCTTATGGCGTGATGTTTTCAAATACAATGCCGAAAAAAGCGTTGGTTTCCGATTTTCCCAGCCTGTGATCTCAGCAGACTACGAAGCTCTCATTGCTGCTCAGGCGGCTCTTTGTCTGTCTTTTCCCGGCCATGGTGAGCGTGCCGTGTGGGCCGTCATAAGCTGCGATTATTTTGACACAACACGGCCTGAGAGCTTTGAAGAACATCTGCATTCCGGGGGGCTGTCCTTTGAAAGCTGGCATTTTCCCGCCATTCGCTCTGTTTATGTGTACAAGATCACAGCTCCGGAAGAAAGAAGCCGTCTCTCTATTTTGGACTTTCAAGCGTTGTACCGATCCTTCACTGATGATGAAGACAGTGATGAAACATTTCTCAGTCATGAAGAGGTGGCCGCTCTGGGTGATCTTGCTGTGGAATGTGCCCTTTATGGCCGGAAAGAAGAGGCTGTGTTTCTACTGGAAGCTTTGTCACTGAGGAATTCATTTTCAAGAGAATTTTATCCCAATCTCTTGAAGGCTCTCCGTGAGGACAAAGCAGTAGAGTCTCCCATAGCAGCCATCAAGGAGCTGTGGAAGGGATATGGTGCCCGGGAAAACGGTCAACAAAGCTATGCAAGGCAATGTTTTTTATCAGCCGCAGAAAAAGATCCGACCCTGGCCATTGCCCGCTTGGAAGCGGCCTGCGAACTTCTCGCTGTGAAAGAAAATGGCCTGGCTCTGGAAGCTCTGAAGATCGCACGGAAGCACAACACGAACTATGAGTCCCTGACCGAATCCCTCATTAAAGCTCTGGAATCGGGAGAAGAAGTGGATGAAAAATATTCTGCTCTCCTCACATTCAGACGGGCCTCGCTGTCCCTGGAAAGAGGGGAGTATGAAGAGGCCCGTGAGTTGCTGCAAAAAGCGGTGGACCGGGATGAACAACTGGCACCGGCCCATCTGCTTCTGGCGTTTATTTTAAGTCTGAGCGAAGAACAGGAAAAAGGTGATGCCCTCCTTCAGCAGTATGGAGCGCTTTCGGGCAAAAGAGAAGACGAAGTACTGGCTCATCTTGCATTGATACAGGCTGAGCATGGACAAGGGCTCTTGTGCCTCCAGACACTGGATCATTTGTTTTCTCTGAACCCCGACTCACGGAAGATCTACGGGAGCCTTTATGAGGCTTGTGCTGATGCGGAGAAGGCTTTTCTCAGTGCCTCCTCAGTCCGGGCACTCTGGCTGGCCTATGATCATATGGCTCTGGGCGAGTCCTTGGAAGCAGGCCGAAATCTCAAACAGGCCGTGCAGTTGGATCCGGAAAATATTCTCGCATCCCTGGAATGGGGCCTCTTTCTGGTGGAGGCGGATGCCGTTGACGATGCTCTTCCCTTGTTGAAAAAAGCATGGGCCAAAGATCCGGACTACGGACGCATGTTGCCCAGCCTGATCGATGCTGTGGAAAGGGGAGAAAAGACTGGGGGAAAAGTGGCGGCCTTGCGTGTCTTCAGGCGGGGCATTCTCGCCCAGAGCCTGCAGGATTATGACAGGGCTGAGGCCTTGTTGAAAGAAGCCCGACAGCTTGATCCGGAACTGACAGAGGCCCATACATCGCTTGCTTTTCTGCTTATCCTCGAAAAGAAACATGAAGAAGCGGAAGCTGTGCTGGAGTCTTATTTTGCCGGAGTGGAGGCAGGGGTACCCGGCGCTTATGGCCTTATGGCTGTGGTCGCTCTGGTGAAAGGAGATGAATCCGCCGCACTGGCTGCAGTTCGGGAGGCCGAGCGTTTGGACCCTGTCTATGCTGAAGAATTCGGTGCTCTTTTCAATGCACTTCTGGTCGAAAAATCTCATGACGCGCTGATGCGGGAAATCGCTGTTCTGAAAGAGAAGGGGATGGACATTGAAAGCCTTCTGGGCGATCTCATCAAAGAACGCTTTCCGCAATGATTGTCCGGGCAACATCCTTGTCCAAATCAGCTTTTCCTGGACAGGCCAATGCAACGATCAGTTAGCCCGATCCTGGGAACCGGAGAAATGAAGACAAAAGCTGGCCAAAATACCAATGAATTCAACTATGTGGATTTGATCATAGCCTTAATTTGGACACCAGTGAAAAATCCTTCTTTTATACCTGTAATTCAACAAATGACTTGAACAGGCGTCATGCCTTTATATTTGCATTGTCTTTCCTTTAGTGTGACTTCGTGTAACTTCGTGGAAGAAAAAAAAGAAGAAAGGAGTCGTTAATCCATGGGCCACATACAGGAACAACATTATGTGGCTGATTTGATCTGTTATGATCAGGCCACGTGGAACTGAAAGCCTTGGACAGGCAAATAGAACGATCAGTCAACCTGATCCTGCGAATCTGGATAATGAAGACAAGATCAAGCCAAAATACCAATGAATTCAACTGTGTGGATTTGATGATAGCCTTAATTTGGATAGCAGTGTCCGGGCAAAATAAAAAACCGGACAGACACTTGTGAAGCATCTGCCCGGTCGGAATTTACCTGTTGGGAAAGCAGTTCAAGGGCTTTTCAGCGCGCTCCAACTGCCTGAGACGGGGTGACGGGACTCAGGACATGGCTGCGACCTCTTCCCGATCCAAAAAGTCCTCAACGTATTCATGAGTTTCAGGTGTACTGAAGCGGCCAACTTCGGTGACTGTCACATCACCGAGGTCGAGTTCCTCCTGAATATAGCGCAGCACATCACGCGGATGGGTGTTGCCACAGGTGAACACGTCCATGGCAATCAATCCCAAATCAGCATAGGTGTGTGCTGAGCAGTGGCTCTCATCGAGTACTACAACACAGGTGAATCCCGGGGGGGAATCAGCGCCGAATTTGTAGCGTATCTGAGAGACAACAGTTGCGCCCGCCCGTTCGGCTGCCCGTGCCATCACGTTCAGCACCCGCTTGTCATCAAGACAAAGCTCGCGGGCCACATTACGACAGTCCATTAATAGATGTCTACCCTTGTGCAACTCATAAATCCTCCTAATGTTGAGGTTTCAGCTGAAGGCGGGAATCATGCCCGCAAAGCGGCACAAACACAACTCCTGCCAGATTGACAATAGATTTATATTTCCAAAACACGCACAGGAAAGTTGCGGTATGTTACATGAATTAAAAAGAAAAATCAAATCGGGGAAAGATAAGGGTATCGCAAGAAAATAAGTGGGAAGTAAACTGGAAGAATTGACCCCCAGCAGGGTCATATGCACTTACGAGCCAGAAGAGAATGTGTCCGTGTTAAAAGCACAAGTCTGCAGAAAAAAATGGTCGGGGCGATTGGATTTGAACCAACGATCTCTTGACCCCCAGTCAAGCGCCTTATCCGGGCTAGGCCACGCCCCGACGTGCGTCGTAACGCATGAGATAATCTTACCAAAAAGGAGAAGGAAAAAGCAAGTTGAAAATCTTTAAAAAAATTCGAAGAAAGCCCGAAGGTTCATAACGCTATTCCAGGTTTTCAAATCGCTCCAGTAAAGACTGATTTTTAGCCAGATTCTTTTTGATGGCCTCCACTTCTTCAGGCTTGTTCCGCGCCTCGGCACGGGCAAGCAGTTGCTCCAGTTGCTTTTTCATTTCCAGGAGTTGCAATTTGAAGGAAGCTTTCAGTTCTTTTATATCAGGGAGGCGGCTCTTTAAAACAACACGGGTACCCATGAGAATACCCGCCTCCAGAAAGTGATCTTCTTCCACTTCACCTATGGTGTCTGTTCCGGAATCAAAGACCTGAAGCTCACTGTGGTTTTTCAGGAAGTCGAGGAGGTCATCAGCCGTAAAACTGTATTGATAATTACTCGATTCCAGACAATGGGCATAGAGATGGCTCACGGGAACGAGGGGATTGACAGCCTGGCGCAGAAAATCCAGGCAAAATTCTTCCAGGGCTTCCAGTGACATGGCTTCTCCAAAAGGATCTTTAAAGATGCGGCTTATTCTGAATCGGGTTCTTCCAGAAGATTGACTTCTTTAAAAGTCCAGTCTTGTCGGTTGATACGGATCGTTTTGATTTCATGAGGCTCAAAGCAGAGGCAAAAAGCTTTGTCGAAATAGGGGAGATGAAGGCGGGTTTGAGCCTGTTCTCCCGCTGTTTCAAAACCCCGGACAATAATGTCTTCGCCATCTTCACTGCACTTGATCACTGTGAGCAGAACATTGGGGGATTCCGTGCCCAAAAGACCGGCCCGTTTCCGGAATTTGCCCATATGCCGCGCTTCCTGATGGATGAATACGGGAGAGTTCAATTCCCAGGCACGCTTGACCACGTGTGTATCACGCCAGCCGCCTGTATGGGGTATGAAGCCGAAATGCATGCTGTGCCAGCCCTGATCAATGACAGGCCACATTTCATCGATATTGTAACGATGCGGATCGTGGTGAGCATAGGCCGGACTTCTCAACAGGGTGACACGCATGGTATCCTTCAGAATATCAGAGCTGTATTTACAGTCATTTAAAACAGCAAAGCCATAGGGTCGGCCGTCGATCTCACCGCTCAGATCGAACCATTGGCCTCCCGGCTCTTCCATACCCGTGGCCGGTCTTTCCTGATAGCCATAGGGACTGTCCCAAACAGCCTGACCGTTTTCTATGGATGTTTCAAAGCCATATTTCAATGCCTGGTGCTGTTGCTGCCAGTTCACTCGCATGGTTACGGAAATATGAGCGATTGCACGGTAGAGGGTATATTCCACAATGGCTATTGAACGATCGAAATGAGATATGCAGCGCATGGTGACCTGCACATCGCCCTCTTCAACAATTTCCAGTTTTGCACGGTCGAAACGGCCCGCCTCCACACGGAATCCATCGAGCGTATGCCCCCAGGTATCTCCGGGGTCACTCATAACGCTCAAAATGCCGCCCCGTTTCAAAACTTCGACATGATGCAACTTGTCAAAGAGCCGTGAGATCTCACCAGTTTTTGGACAAAACTCCATGCGCCACCAGTGATTTTCCAGCACATTCTTTTCACAATTCAAAGAAAGGTTATGTTTGTATTTCTTCCTGTTGCTTCTGGCATGAAAAACGGTGTAGCCCATGGCTGGAACTTCGGCCACAAAGCTGTGACGGGTATGCCCGATTCTCTCCCCGCGTATGGTCTGGACAGGCACTGCTTCCCCCTGTCCATCGACGATGTGAATATCATCGCTCTGATTATGTCTGTCAGTCGTGAGATTGGTGCGGATGGAAGGGGGCACCACAACAGGAGACATTACAGGCCAGGGGAGAGGATTGATGACCAGGATGGGGTTGCCCTCAGCCGAAGTATCCACATCACGGGCTATGGATTGTACAGACTGATTTAAAATCACGTCGGCTCTGTGGCGGGCTGCACCCAACTGGTCACGGCTGTCTTCATAGGCACTTTGCAGGCTCGTTCCGCCCAGCGTATCATGGAACTGGTTGAATAGCAGGTCTTTCCAGCATTTTTCAAAGGCATCATGAGGATAATCCAGTGATTCCAGCAGCCAGGCGGCCGTGGCGAAACGCTCAGCCGTCATCAATGAGTGCTTAACCTTTCTGTTCAGCCTTTTGATTTCTTCATGGACACTGTAACAGCCCCGGGCATGATACTGAAGTTCTTCATTCATGGAGGGCAGAGCATCAGCGGGTATCTCTTTTGCCACAGTGTCGAAGAAATTTTCCAAAGTGGAAAAAGTCAGGGCCACATCAGGATTCTCCGCTTTCTCCTGCCAATCGAGAATACACTGAACAGTTTCTCTGGTGGGGCCGCCGCCATGGTTGCCCACGCCATAAAAACATAAGGCATGGCGTTGTTGCGGATGCAGGTAAGGGCTCTTTGGCAGCAAATCGGCCCGAAGCCGGATATCCTGTACGAGACCATCGTAGCAGAAGGGGAGTTGCGCTGTGAGCAGGGTGGAGCCGTCTTTGCCCTTCCACAGAAAGAGAGTGCCCTGAGGATATTCTTTTTCTCCCATCTCAGGCTGGGGTCGCATATAACAGTAAAATTCCATGCCGAGTTTTTTGAGAATCTGAGGCAGACTCCCGGCATGCCCGAAGCTGTCAGGGTTGAATCCGACCCGTACACGCTTTCCAAATTCTTTTTCAAAGAAGCGTTGTGAATAGAGACCCTGTCGCACGAAAGATTCGCCACAGGGGATATTGCAGTCGGGCTCCACCCAGAATCCGCCTGTAATTTCCCAACGTCCTTCAGCAACACGTTTCTTGATCTGCGCGAAGAGGGAGGGATCGCTTTCTTTAACCCACTGGTAAAAGCAGGCACTGCTGGCTGTGAAAATGAAGTCGGGTGTTTCATTCATCCGGTCAAGAGCGCTGGCGAAGGTGGAACGAACCTCAGCGTAACCTTCTGTCCATCGCCAGAGCCATACGGGATCAATATGTCCGTGACCGATCATATGGAGTTCAAATTTTGAGGCTGAATCTTTTTTTTCCATGGTCGCACCTCCAGATTATTACTCTGATGATTGAATTTTCACTGCAAATCATTATTGCGCAACTGCAACATGAACTTCAATTCATTTTTGCGGGTTTTTGGCTTTTTGAAGCTTTTTCCCTTGCACCGGAGCCTTCTTCCTTTGTTTATGATGCGGATTTGGTCTTGATGGCTCTCCTTGTATAAAATAGACATGTATATGCCTTCCCGATACCAATCCGGCCGGAGCAGGACTTTCACCTTGTTTGAAATTCACAAATCCGCAAAACACTATAAGGAGTTCCCCGAATGTCTGCAAAAGATTTAAAAGCCATGTACCGTACACGTACGGAAGGAAGTTTTCCTGATGCCCTGGAGCTTCTCGGCCGCCACTATGAGAAAGTGGAAGATCTCCGCTATGGCACGAATCCCCATCAACCGGCCGCTTTTTACCGTCCCGCAGGAGAGAATAATCTGGTTCTGGGCGCTTATAAGATGCTGAAGACCGGGAAGAGCGGTCTTTCGCAGACCAATCTGGAAGACATGCATCATGCTCTGGGCATGCTCAAATATATGGATCGGCCCGCCTGTGCCGTAATGAAACATTGCAACCCTTCCGGTGTGGCCATTGAATGGGACGGCATCAGGCTCGCTGAAATTTACGAACGGGCCCGCGATGCCGATGCCCAGGCCGCCTTCGGCAGTGTGGTGGCATTCAATGTGGAAGTGGACGAAGATACGGCTGCGGAAATCATGGGAACCATTGTGGAAGGTGTTGTCGCTCCTTCCTTTTCAGAGGGTGCCCTCAGTTGTTTTCACGATCATGCCCGTTTCAAACGGAACAGAGACATTCGTATTGTGCAGACTCCCGCTCCCGATCAGCTGCCCCGTTATCTTGATGATGCCATCAATTCCTGGGAAGTGAAAATCTTTGATGATGGTTCCCTCGTCGTGGCACAGCCCTATCTTTCGCGGATGAAAACCGTTGCCGATTTTGTTGCAGCCTATAATGAACATCCGAAAAAAGGGCGTATCGATATTGCACGGGCGGCGACGGATAGAGAACTGAATGATCTCCTCTTTGCCTGGTATGTCAATCTTCATGTGCGCTCCAATGGCGTGGTTATTGTCCGCAATGGGCAGACACTGGCTGTGGGAACAGGCGAACAGGACCGTGTCGGCGCTGTGCAGCAGGCTATTTTCAAGGCCCAGTCCAAATACAAAGGAGATAACACTCTTGAAGGTGCCGTCATGGCTTCCGATGGATTCTTCCCCTTCCGCGATGCTGTGGATGCCGCCACCAGTGCAGGCGTTTCGGCACTGGCACAGCCCGGCGGCAGTGTGAATGACTATGATGCCATTGTGGCCTGTAATGAAAGCAATACAGCCATGGTCTTCACGCTTGAACGCTGTTTTTCACACCACTGATTCCTTTAAAGACAACAAACCATCAATGCTGAGGCGTGCCTCTGTCATAGAGAAAGGATCCGGAATGCGAACTTTTTTCCCGGGAACAGCCGGATTGATCATTTTGCTGCTGTTGGCCAGCGCTCAGATCTCAGCCTTGCAACTGGGAGATGAAGCCCCTGCGCTGAGTATTGATCAATGGATTCAGGGCTCAGCTGTTGATCTTAAAGTCAATGATGATACTCTGTATATCATTGAATTCTGGGCCACCTGGTGCCCGCCCTGCCGTATGAGTATCCCGGAGCTGAACAGCCTCCAGGAAAAGTATGCTTCGAAAAAAGTGACCATTGTGGGTATTACCCAGGAAGAGGTCAACACTGTTGAAGACTTTCTGAAAGAGCAGCCCATGCACTACACCCTGGCCCGGGACAAAGAGTCTCTGACCTGGAAAGCCTATGCGGAATCCTCCGGAGTGAATGGTATTCCCTATGCTTTTATCGTGAAAAATGGTCGCCTCTGGTGGTTGGGCAGCCCTTTTGATGATATGGAGGCTGTCATAAAAAGAATCCTCAGCGACGGTTATTCTCTGGAAGATGCCCGTAACGAAGTGCAGCATGCCCAAATTCGTGAAGAAATGGCGCAGCTCCTGGAACTGTGGATGCAGGAGTATCTTGTCTATGCCAATTTCGGCAGAGACAAAGACAGTGCCGATGCGCTGGGTCAGCGTATTCTTGCCCGGGGTCAGGATTTTCCGGAGATGCTGGGTATTCTCGCCTGGCATATTGCTGTCAATGACTCTCTCCGGTACAGAAATCTGGACTATGCTCAACTGCTTTCGGAAAAAGCCTGTGCTCTCACCGACAATAAAGATCCGGATCTCCTCGACACACAGAGCCATGTGCTCTTTGCCAGGGGTAAAAAAGAAGAAGCCCTTGCCCTGCTGAAAAAAGCACTGCTGCTCTCTGATAACGAAGAGATCACGGAGATGCTGCAGGAAAGTCTGCACATGATGCAGGAGCATGACTGATTTTTTTTCTGTGATCTCACAGGCTGTGACCGGAATTCAGGAACAGATATCCGCATAAAAGGAGACTCTCCAGATGGCTGTTATCGTTTTTTTCTGCTGCACCTTGCTGCAAAGTGCGGAGGCACTGGAAACACGGGTTGAAAGTGTCACAAAACAGTTCGAAATGCTGCAAGCTTTTGTTCTTCCCGCTGATCTGGAAGAGGAAAGCCTCAGTCGACGGGAAGCACTGCAGGAGATGTTGACTGCGGATATCGATACGCCGGAAAAGGTCAATGAATTTTACAAGCATCTGGAGGAATACCGCCAGTGGTTGTGGAAACATGCTTCGGATCGGCCCCAAGCACCTGAAATACGCTTTTCTGAAAGCAAAGACTTCTGGTCCGTTACGAATGATACGCTCACGCTGACGGTGGACAGAAACAATCTGTCCATGAGTGTTAAAACTCCGGCCCGGCGCTGGAATTTTGCCCCGTCCATTGAAAGTGATCTGGAACTCCAATCCAAGACACTCGCTCTGGCTTCGGCTCGCAGCAAAAAAGCGGAGGCCTTCAACACCGGTTATGGTACGGGCATGCTGCTTGTGCTCTCCGACTTCGAAAAAGAGCCCGCCCTGGAAATCAGACTGACCTGGCTGCTCACGGGCTCGGAAATTATCATGGATATTGCCATGACAGAGCCTGAGGATGCCTTCAAAGTACTCAACTGGCCCACCCCGATCCTCCTGAAGGCGAAGGCCACCACCTTTTCAGTAATACCCCGTATGCAGGGAATGCTTCTGCCCGGCAACTGGGAGCAGACCATCAGTCATGAAGAACTTGTCCATTCACGTACTTTTTATATGCCCTGGTGGGGACATATAGAAAAGGGGGCTGGCGTTCAGATCATTCTTGAAAGTACCGATGATGCGGGAGGAGTATATGATCATCAATCCGGTGGCCCCACGACAGTCTGGGCCAGGTGGAATGCCTCTCTGGGCCGCTTTAATTACATGCGCAGCCTGCGTCTGGTCTTCGACGATAAAGCGGACTATGTGTCCATGGCAAAGAGATACCGCCGTTTTGCCCGGGAGCGGGGGCGACTGACGCTTTTGTCTGAAAAGCTTCAACGGACACCCAACTTGAGCCAGGTCATCGGCAAGCCCGTTATCCATCTTGGTGCTCTGTACCATTATGTTACAGAGGCTTCTCTGGCCAATAAAGAGACGCCGGAAAAGAATCATCAACTTCAGACTTTTGATACCCTTCGTGAACAGCTTGAAGCCTTGCATGAAAAAGGGGTTCATGCCGCTTATGTGCATCTCGATGGCTGGGGCTATTATGGCTATGACAATGCCCATCCGGACCCTTTGCCGGTGGGCACCCTTCAGGGAGGCTGGGAAGGACTCAAAGCCCTGGCTGATTCCTGTGCATCCATGAATTATCTCTTTGCCGTTCACGACCAGTACCGTGATTTTTATTACAGTGCCGCTTCCTTTGATGACCGATTGGCCGCATTGAAAATGGATGGCAGCAGAGAAGAGTGGAGTGTCTGGTGTGGAGGGCCGCAAACCATTCTCAGTGCCCGTTTCGCTCCTGAATATGTGCGCAGAAACCATGATCTTTTCAAAGAAAAGGGCATTCTGGTCAAAGGCGCCTATCTCGATGTGTTTTCCGTTGTTCCCCTGGAAGAAAGTGCTCAGCCCTCCCAACCCATGACCCGGAGCGAATGTGCCCGTTACAGGCTGGAGTGCTTTGATCTGCTGCGTGCCCGGGGATATGTGGTGAGCTCTGAAGAGCCTGTGGAATACACTGTGAATGCTCTGGATCTCGTTCATCATGCGCCCTATGCAACCTATCCTCATATCGGTGGAGGAGAAGCCTGCGCTATTCCCATTCCTCTTTTCAATCTGGTTTATCATGATGCCCTGCTCGTACCGTGGGAATTCGGAGAGAATGGCGGATGGGGTGTGCCTCAGGGGGATGCGGCCTGGCTGCACTGTCTGCTTCATGCCGGTTTGCCCTATTTGCACCCGCTGGCCTCGGAAGAATTGATTGCCCGTATTCTGGAAGCGGCGGCCTGGTCGGAAACATGTGCCTTTTCCGAGATGACCCATCATGAATTTCTGGATGGTGATTGGCGGAAACAACGTGCTGTATATGCCAATGGCGCATCTGTCACCGTTGATTTTGATAGCAAAGAGTATGAACTGGTCTATCCCGAAGACAAGAGTCCGGCATGTGCTGAATAGCCGTCAAATGGGTCGTGGTGTATACTTATAAGCCCAATCTGTCGTTATAGATACGTTCTCCTTCTGGCAAAAGTGTAAGGTAAATTATATGTCCGTCAAGAAACGTTCATCATCCTCTGTATCGGTTGTACAGATTATTCTTATGGTCGCGCTGGTGCTGGCCGCTCTCATTGGTCTGGCTTTCATGTTGGTTCCACGCAAACCCACAGCACCACCTGTGTCCAGAATCAGCTATGAAGCCCGACCTGAAGAACAGAAGCGCGATTACTCGCCTTCGCCCGCTTTCGAAGAGGAAATTTCTGAAGTCCTTGCACCTGCCGCCCAGATAACTGTTCCCGAAGTTGTCATAGATAAGGAAGAAGCACCCGTTGAAGAGCTTCCCTTTACGCTGATGGGAACCATAATGGATCAGAAAACCAACAAGCCCATTGCCGGGGCGCGTATCGTTGTTCAACGCAAGCAGTCGCCTGAAGATAATGTTCTATGGGCTTCACTCGATGAAAGAGAGCGAAAAGCCATGCGCAGCGCGCTCAATACGCAGCATCCCGCCCGGTCAAGCCGCTCTGGAGAGTTCAAGATCGCACTGGAGCATGCCGGTCAATATGAGGTGGAAGCAGTCGCTGTGGGTTATGTCAAGGCCACGCAGTTGTCGCCTGTCATCAGTGAGAACAGCAGCGAAGTGAGAGTCAATCTTGCCCTTTCTTCCGGCGCGACCATTTCAGGACGGGTAACCGTTGCTGATTCAGGAGAAGGGGTTCCCGGCGTCACTGTACAGGCCGAGAGATCGGAGGGCAACCATGCCATCACCGATGGACAGGGCTACTATGAGATGCGAGGTTTGCAACCCGGTCTGGTAGGTTTGGCTGTGGACCTTCGCGGCACCTCCTATATGAGTGGTAAAAATCTTCCCTATCAGAAAGTGGAAATCCGGAATCCTGATGAGGAAGTGAAGAATATTGACTTCACTGTTGAGGCGGCCGGTGTGATCTGGGGTTATGTCATGTCCCCTGATCAACAGCCTGTGAGTGGTGCCAATGTCGTTCTTGCCACAGCCCAGAGCATGCTTTCTCAGGCACTGAGCCAGATCTCCAGAAAAACACCGCCCATCATGGATTCAAGCGGTGAGGACGGCTATTATGAACTCACGGGCATACCCTTCAACGAAGAATGGCATGTCCATGCGAGTACTGATGATTATGCCCCGCAAATGAGCGACCCTGTTATTCTCAGTCCCTCTCACCGTAATGTGCGTGTAGATGTTTTCATGTTTGCAGGAAGCAACGTGTACGGCATGATCGTCGACAACCAGGGACATGCCATCCCCGGTGCACAGGTGACCTGCATGCCAGCCTATTCCAGCTTTTTCAGCAATCTGAAAGCGCCTCAGGCTTTCAGGCACACAATGAGTGATGAATCCGGACGTTTTATCATCAATGAGCTGCCGGGAGGGGAATATCAGATCTTTGCTCAGAAGAAAGCCTACAAAGTCACTCCCTTGGGTTTCCCCATTCATCCTGACGGTTACAGCGATCTGAGTAATGTGGTATTGAGATTGAGCAGTGCCGAAGAAGGAGAGCACAATGTCTTCGGAACGGTTGTTGATGATCGTGGCCAGACTCTCGATGGTGTGAACCTCCAACTTTCCGGCGTAACCCTGGGCGGTCTGGAAGGTACGCAACGTTCCGAAACAAGTGCCGGCAGTGGGAAGTTTCATTTTACAGGTATCAGTGCGGGTCAATATACCATCATAGCCAGTATGGACGGCTATACCCCCACGACAGTTCGCCGGGTACGCTTGAATGAAGAGACCAAAATACTGATGAAACAATCAGCACTTGTTCGCGGCCGGGTACTGCTGAAAGAAAATAATGAAGCGCCTGAAAGTTATCAGGTGGGAGCCTATCCCATTTCAGAAAGCAGCGGCTCCGTCAGTCTCATGGGCATGTTGCGTGATGCGGCCACGGAAGAAGAATTTTATGCGCCCGACGGCAGTTTCTCTCTGTCCATTCATGCGGGAACCTACCGTCTGGAAGCCTCAACACCCGGATACACTCCGGCCAGAGAAGAGATTACTCTGGAAGCGGGTCAGGTTCTGGACAATGTGCTGCTTCTGCTGGATGAAAAAGGCGGACGTATTGCGGGAACAGTCTTTGCCAAAGACAATGCCAGTGTGACCGGTGCTGAAGTGACTTTGCTGGAAGCCTCATCCCCTGCTGAAGCGCTCATGATGCTTGCAAGCGGCAATGTACCGGACAACCGGAGATATCAGGTGGGGGAAGAAGGCGCTTTCTTCTTTGAAAGTCTTCCACCCGGTGAATATGTCGCCATTGCACAGCATCCCAATTATCCCAATGCCCAGAGCGAACTCATCATTATGGACGAGGGCGGTCGTGAAGAAAATGTGCGTATACGTTTCACAGCCGGCGGTGCTCTCGAAGGCTATGTCTACAACGAAGGTGTGGCCGTCCCCAATGCCGTGGTCATGGTCGTCGGCAACGGTATTACCGGCCATGCCAATGCCGATGAAAATGGCTATTATTACATAGGCGATTTGTCAGCCGGCTTGTATCAGGCCATGGTGACCGACATCAGTTCCGGCGATCTGTCCACCATTTATGACGCCAGAGGCGTCCAGGTCATGGTGGAAGACGGACAGGCCACTCGCTACGACTTCGGCACGCAGGAAGGGGCACGCATTGAAGGGCTGTGCATGCCCGGACCTTCGAATATGCTCGGTGGTCGGGCTGTCCTGCAGCGACCCGGTTACCCGCAGGTGCCTCTGGGCGAGACGGTTGATGTGACCGAATTGCTGGGCCAGAGTGTGGGCATCAATCCGGGTGGTCAGTTCGTCATGGAAGATGTCATGCCCGGTGAATGGCAGTTGGATATTTATTACTTCGAACTTGGTATAATCAATCCTCTGGAAGTGCGGTATGTACACTCGGAATTCATTGAGGTCGAGCAGGGCGAAGTGATTCCTCTGACCTTGGAAATCATGTTTTGATGATTCAACCGTGATTGGTTCTCAAGATCAACGGTATATGAAAGTAAAGATTTGACAGCGATAACAGAGCTAAGGGATGTGCGTGTTGCCTATGGCGATATGATCGCCCTGGACGGGATTTCCGTCACTTTCGGTGAAGGCGCCACAGGCCTGCTGGGTCCCAATGGTGCCGGCAAGAGCACACTCATCAAAACACTGCTCGGCTTCAACAGAATGAGCAGCGGTTCCTTGACAATATTGGGTTATTCCATGCCTCGGCAGGCCCTGGAAGTGCGCCGCCATCTGGGCTATATGCCTGAAAAGGAAATTTCCAGTCCCAAAATCAGCGCTGTTTCCTTTCTCACCTATTGCGGACGTATCTACGGGATGAGCCGTGTCGATTCTCTGGAGCGCGCCCACGAGGTGCTCAATCGCGTAAAACTCGGAGACAGCCGGTACAGGAACATGGAAAGTTATTCCACCGGCATGCTGCAGCGGGTGAAACTGGCCCAGGCTATCCTTCATGACCCCAAACTGTTGCTTCTGGATGAACCCACCAACGGGCTGGATCCCGATGGCCGTGTGGAGATTCTGGATCTCATCAAAGAGATCGGGAAACGACCGGGCATCTCCGTCCTCTTGTCTTCCCATCTGCTCCCCGATGTGCAGCATGTCTGTGAGGATGTTGTCATGATTGATCAGGGCAAAGTGGTGCGCTCCGGCCAGATCCGATCTTTGACTACTGCTCAGGACAATGTTTATGAGTTGCGTTTTCGGGACAATACGAATGGCTGTGTTGCCGCACTCACCGATGCAGGCTGCCAATGCAGGCGACTCTTTCCCTCTGATATCTGGTTGACCCGCTGTCCTGAGAGCATCAGGCGTGAAGACCTCTTTCAAATTGTGAGAAACTGCAACAGTCAGGTCAGACACTTCCAGGCCGCCCGCTACAGTCTGGAAGATATCTTTCTTGAAGCCGTGGGAAGGGAATAAGCATGCCCGTATTTGCTTCAGGTTACCGCAGTTTCGAAGGAAAACCCAATAATCGTTTGCGTTGGCTCATTGTCGTGGAACAAGAGTTTAAAATCCTTGCAAAACTCAGGACTTTCAAACTTCTTTATCTTCTCGCCTATATCCACGTGATCGTGAGAATGCTGCAAATCGTGGCCTTTGACGTGATTGCCCAAGATCCCAACAGCCCCTTGCAGATGCTCTTCGCCAATCTGGAAGTGGCTGAGATCAAAGCGGTCACCTTCTTCAGCTTTCTTTATCTGCAGACACCGCTGGTCTTTATTCTTCTCTTGTATGCCGGTTCGGGGATGATCTGCAATGATTTGCGTAATAATCTGATGGAAGTCTATTTTTCCAAACCACTGACCTGGAGAGATTACGCCCTGGGCAAAATCATGGCTCTTTATCTGCTCGGTCTCTCCATCACAGCCCTTCCGGGTATCCTGCTGGTTCTGTTGCATAACCTGCTTCTCCCGGGAATGCATACCCTGACACTGAGCTGGTGGTGGCCCCTGGCTATTCTCGCTTATTCTTCGGTGATGATTCTGCCGACGGCATTGTCCATATTGGCGGCTTCGTCCCTCATGCCTTCTCAGAACTATGCGGCCATCACCATCTTTATGGCCCTGATCGCCAATACCAGTCTGGCGGGCTTGCTGGCCGGGATGCTGCGTGTTCGAAATCTCCTGGCTCTTTCCATGCCCATGTCCATCAGACGGGTGGGAGAGTCTCTCTTCGGAGAGCACAGGATTCTCTTCAGCCTTCATTGGCAATGGTGCCTGTATTATGCGGTGGCGCTTTGCTTTGTTGCCGCGTTGATTATTCTGATTAAAATACGCCGACAGGAGATCATGGCATGAGACCTCTCATTGAAGCCAAAGCCTTGTCCAAGTGGTTCGGCGAAGTAGTTGCAATCAACAATCTGGAACTGTCATTGGATTCGCCCATTACGGGACTTCTGGGGCCCAATGGTGCCGGGAAAAGCACCTTCATCAAACTGGCTCTGGGACTTTACGCGCCCAGCAAGGGAGAGATCAGGGTATTGGGCGAGGCACCCAGAAACAATCACCGGATCATGCGCCGGATCAGCTACTGTCCCGAGACTGATAATTTCTTCGAAAATTCCACAGGCTTCGAATTTATTTACTGGCTCAACCGTTATTGGGGCATGGAGCACAAACAGGCTGTCAAGTCTGCTGATGCGGCCTGCGATATCACCCGTATGACGGAGAGAATGCACGATCCCATTGAGAGTTACAGCAAGGGTATGCGACAGCGCATAAAGATCGCTCAGGCTCTCTCAGGATGCCCTGAACTCCTCTTTCTGGATGAGCCCATGAACGGGCTGGATCCCAAAGGCCGGGAGGAAATGTACCAGCTCATTCAGATGCTGGCGGACAATGGCATGTCTGTTGTCATTTCCAGCCATATTCTTTATGAAATAGAGCGGATCACGGACACGGTAGTACTGATCTACAGAGGTTCCTTGCTGGCCCAGGGCCGGGTTCGCGATATCCGCGATCTCATCGATCAACATCCGCAGGCTATACGTGTACGTTCTCCAAAAGCCAGAGAAATAGCCCAACGCTTTGTCGGAGAAGAACATATCAGTTCTGTAGAAGTGGAAGACGACACATTCCTCCTGCGAACTCATGATCCCAACAGAACTTACGAAAGTCTGAATCTCATGGCCTGTGAACCCGGAGATCTTATTGAAGGAATTCAGTGTTCCGATGATAATCTGCAGGCTGTTTTTGATTATTTAACCCGTTAGAAAGCATATTATTTGTCCATGAGTACTTCTTCCGCAGAAACAGATCTTTCCAGCTCCGGGAAGCCGGCGAACAGGGGCACCCTGTTTTTGCCTTCAGAGCGGCCTGACCATGGTGGCTATATAAAAGCCCTGTATGCCTCTTGCAGGCATGCACTGACCACCCTGGCGCGTCGTCGGCGTCTTGCTCTGGCGGCTCTCATCGCCTTTTTACCCGTACTGGCTCCTTTGGCTCTCGCTTTCTTTTCGCCCTCAGAATATGCGGAGTCTGGAAATCAGGTCTTTGTCCGGCTGGCGGAAGATATCCATGTGGATGTTTTCACGCCTCTGCTGGCCCTCTTCTTTGCTGGAATGCTCATTGCCGAAGATATAGAAATGCGTACCATGACCTATATTCTGACGCGGCCCATGCCCCGTTCCGCCTGGGTTCTGGGACGATTCCTGGCCTATATGATTGTAGCTACCCTTATCCTGCTGGTTTCCGCTTTGCTTACCTTTGCAGCCTCCAGTCTCCATGCGAAACTTTCTCTGGTGAGTCAGGCCGATTTGAAACTTTTTGCCCATTATTGTGGTGTCATGATTCTGGGGCTTCTGGCCTATGGATCCTTTTCCGTCTTTCTGGGTGCCTTTACAAAACGGCCCATTATTTACGGTGTCATACTCTTTTACGGGTGGCAGCATCTCGCTACACTGGTTCCGGGACTCGTTGACTTCTTCACCATAAAAAAATATACGACAGCTCTCCTTCCACTCATGGCAACGCAGCGCCACAACCCTGTAATAGAAACGGTTCTTGGAAATATACAGCGGGAAGTTTTTTATGTGGGCATGCCCAAAGCTTTCGCAGCCCTCATCATCATTACTGTCGTATCTCTGCTTCTTACCGTTTATGCCACCTACAAACGTGAATACGCATCAGACAGAGCCGCCGGAGGTTGAAAAGACTGCAGGAAAGGAGGAAGGGTCTATGTTTCAAAAACAGGGGTTTTCCGGAGCCTCCCCCGAAGATTCCGCTCTGGCTCTCGCACGTATCGATGGAGCTCTATCCGACTTCCAATATCATTTGCAGCATTTTGAGAATGATCTGAAAGGGCTGGAAGAATTAAAGAAAGAGCTCTTCAAGGATGCCGCTCCCTGGCGAGATCTTTTGGCCCATAAACTGCTCCCTCATCTGTTGAACCGATCCTGTCTGCTCGTGGTTATGGCCGGTGGAACAAGCAGCGGGAAATCCACCCTTTTCAATCTCCTCCTTCAAGAGAATGTCAGTCTCGTAAAAAGCACCTCCGCAGTAACCAAAGTTCCCGTACTGGCTGTGAATCCCGACCGTTTGGAAGCAGCGGAGAGTAATTATCTTTTGCCCGATTTTAAAAGCCAGCCCAATTCTCTCAACGCTCAGACAGAAGGGGAGCGCTGTCCGCCGGGAACGGTTTTTACAGCGGCTTCAGAACGGTTGCCGCGATCACTGGCGCTTCTGGACACACCTGATTATGATTCCGTGGAAAAAGTCAATTGGGAGACAGCGGAAAAAGTGCGGGCCGCCGGGGATGTGGTTCTGGCTGTCATCACTCCCATAAAATACAAAGATGACGAGACAATAGAGTTTTTTAAAACAGCCCGTGCCTCCGGGAGAATTGTTATCCCGCTCATGAACAAAGTGGAAAGCGACCAGGACCCGGAAATTACCCGCCAGCAGCTCAGGCAGTTTATCAACGCTGCGGAACTGAGCGACCCACCCTGTTTTCTTGTACCCAAAGACTATGCTCTGGAAGAAATTCCTGAATATACTATTAGGGATGTGGATGGAAAACTGTCTTTACTGGATTATCTTTCCCGATTGGATATCGCCCAAACAAAGATGAAGGTATACAGACATTCTCTGGAGAAGTTTCTTGCAACATCAAAAAACTTTCTGGATGAATCAGACCTTATAAAAGAAAGTATCACTGCATTTCTGGAGCAAAGCCGGTCAGCTGCTCAGGAAAAAGCCAGCCGCCTCACTCCGGCGCTTGTTCCGTCTTTTGTCGGCCGATTCCGTCTTCAGGCTCAGGAAAACAGAAATTCTCTTTTTGTCAAACTCGCCGCTCTGCGGGATTTCTTCAGTATGCCCCTCAACCATATGAAATCGCTTGTTTTCAGAGATGAGGTTTCATTCAGATCCCACCGGCAGCTGATGAAAGCCGAAGAAGAAGCATTGGAGAAATGCAGCGGTGACATCAGAAAGCAGATGCTTCTCCTTTCAGAAAAATACCGGCAATGGCTGCGTCGTGAATGTCAGAAACAGACTCTTTTCAAACTCTTTCATTCCAGGGCAGACCAGCTTACGCCTGAAATGCCGGCGGCCAGCCTCTCGGATGAACTCTTTGCTTCCTCTTTGTTTTCTCAGGGCGCCATGGAAGAGCAGCTCAAAGATATCTCAGAGGAACATTCGAAAGTCGGCATGATTCTTTGGCTCATCGACCGTACTTTCATAGTCACTTTCTGGCTCGTGCCCATTGGTATCATCGTCTTTGGTATATTAAAGGCATTGTATTTCCTTTTGCCCATGCTTGTTGTCGATTGGCTGCTGCTTTTTCTTCGACGCTTTTGTGAAAAGTTTCTTCAAGGTGAAATGAAAGAGCGTCTGGAGGACTCTTTCAAGAGTGAAAAAGAAGTCTTTGCCGATGAACTCTATCATCATATAGCAGAGCCCCTTCTGGGTATTGTGGAAAAGGCCGCCGCCCAATTTGAAACCGGAAATTATGAAAAACTTCGGAGCTGTCACCAGGAGTGTCAAAAGAACTTACAGAACTTTTGAATCAATTGGAAGATCTTCTTCAGGATACGGAGAACTGGCGCCCTCTCGCTTCTCTTCAGGTAGAACTTCGAAGCAATATAGAGGATATGCGTCTGCGCCTGCAGCGTATTCATGAACCGCTTGTCGTTGCCATTACCGGTGGGACCGGCGTCGGCAAATCAACTCTCTTCAATGCCCTGGCGGGAGAAGAGATTGCCGAAGTGTCTCCGCTGCGGCCCCATACAGGTAAGCCCACTGTACTCCATCCGGAAGATCTGACGATAAGCATAAAGGGACTCTCCGAGGCGAATTATGTGGCCCGTGCTTTTTTCAAAAACATTGTGCTTATCGATACCCCTGATTGGGACAGTGCGAAGGAAGAACACTGGGCTGCAGCGCAGGAGGTACTGGGGCGCTGTGACCTTATTCTGCTTTGTGCTGAGAGTGAAAAATACAAAGTACAGAAGACCTGGGACATTCTCGAACCCTTGAAAAAGCAACGGGGTATCGTCTGTGTTCAGACACGGGTTGATCGCTCTGATCCGGCCATCTGGGAAGACTGGAAAGCCTTTATGATCAGCCAGGGCTTTGAGATTCACAGGTATTTCGAGGTCAACGCTTTGAATGCCTGGAAGCGAATCATGAGCATTCCCGATAAAACAGAGGGGCCGGAATTCCAGTTTGAAGACTTGAAGTCTTTTCTCCAGGAATCCCTTTCAGAAAAGCGCAATGAGATCATAAAAAGATCCAATGTCGAGGAAATGCTGCTTCAGAGTACAGACAGGCTTTATGCTTGTCTCGCCGTCAAGAATACGCTGCTGAAGAAAAAACAGAAACAGCTCAGCACATTGAAAGAGCGTTTCAAAGCTGATTTCATGAATGTTCTGGAGAGCAGTTACCTGTCTTCCCGGGAAAGTCTGGAAAAAGTACTCCATGAAAAAACGGCCGAAAAAATTTCCGGGCTGACCGCTTTGCTTTTTAAAACTATGCTCGCTCTGAAATCCATCTTCAACTATTTTCTCGTGCATAACCGTGAAAATCCTGTCAAGTGGAGATTGATCAAAGCTTCTGAGTCTGAGCAGGAAGAGAAGACACACGCAGTTTCAGGAGAGAAGCTTCCTCAGGAGATGCAACAGTTTCTTGACCATTATCAGACACAGCTGAGCAACATTCTGGAGGAGGCGGAATATCCGGAAGCCCGGGTGGAGAAACTGATTGTTCTGGATCCGGATACTCTCAAAGATCTGCACAAATCAGCCGGGAAGATGGAAGAAGAAAAAATCAATCACTATGGAGGCAAACTCTCGTCCATCGGGTGCAGACTTCTCTTTGACTTCATGCCCTGGGCGACTATTCTTTTATTGGTCGGTTTTCTGGTGAAATATACACTGCGCTGGGAGTTGTTGCCTGTCAGCGCCTTTGTTTATTTTGCAGTCATATTCTGTGTGTCACTGTGGGTGGAATACAATATTCTGAAAAAAAGTATTCAATGGTGCAGTCGCAGAATAAGAAAGACCGTTGTGGATGAGATAGCCAGGCTTGTTGAGGAGAAAGAGCACTTTCTTTCGGAGCATCAGGCATTGCTTGCAGCAGCAGAAAGCACCATCACGAAGGTAAAGTCGCTGCAAGAAAAAGCTCAGGTGCTTATCGGAAACTCGGGCGAATCATAAGATTCCGCAAGTTGGCGCAAGGGCACGAAATTTTCCTGAACGGCTTTATGGAGATCCTCCGCCAATTCTTTGCGATCCGTTCCAGTCAATGGCTTCTCGCCGAAATGGATCGTTGCCGTTGCCCCTGAATATTGTACAAAACGGAAAAGATGGGCATAGAAACTCTCAGGACGCCACCAGCCGACAATGGCTCCTTCCACGGGAGATCCTTCCGGAGTACGATAAGAAATACTGGCATAGTGAACGGGCATGGCCAGCGTCACGGCGGGTTGGAGGAGGGGAGATTTGAAGGGTTCCACATCAAGCCCGCAGCTGACACGACTTTCCGGGAAGATGACGAGTCCATCTCCTTCTTTCAAAGTTTTTTCAATGAGCCCGTTGACACGCATGGCGTCCCGTCGGTTGGCGCGGTCTATGAACAGTATATGCAAAGATTTGGCGATGAATCCGATTACCGGCCAGTGTTCCACGTCTTCACGGGATACAAAAATACAACCCGTCTCGTGGGCCAGAACCAGCATATCGAAGTAGGTGATATGGTTGGCTACGAGAAGAAAGGGAGGTTTCGGCGTTGCTCCGATCGTTTCCACGCGCATTCTGATGATGGCCGCAAAAGCATGGGCCCAGTGCCGCAAAATCCACCGTTTATTTCGTCTGTCCAGAGATTTGAATGGAAAGAGAAAGGCCCAGCACGAGAAGCGGGCGAGAGAAAATAAAAGGGAAACCAGGATCAGAATGAAACACCGTATGAGTGCTCCCAGACGTCTCATGATCTTTTATTTCCTTTGAAAGCTTTCAGACTCAATGCCACGGGACAGTGGTCTGAGCCGGTAACATCGTTACAGATTCTGATGTCTTTGACCTGTTTCATGAAAGAGCTGTTCACACAGTGATAATCCAGACGCCAACCCACGTTGTTGGCCCGGGCACGACCTCTGTAAGACCACCAGGTGTACATGACCTCCTCGGGGTACAAACTCCGGAAAACGTCCACATAGCCTCGGGAAAGAAAGGCTGTCATGGCTTCCCGCTCTTCAATATAGTATCCGGCGCTGTTTTCATTCTGTTTGGGACGGGCCAGATCGATGGCTTCATGGGCGATATTGTAGTCACCGCAGAGAATGACATTTTTTCCCGCTGCAACAAGTTCATCCATCTTGTCGCCTATGGCCTGGCAAAAGTCGAGCTTGTAAGGAAGGCGTTTCCGTTCATCCTGACTGTTGGGCCAATAGGTGTTGATAACCGTGAAGTTTTTAAAGTGGACGAGCTGCACCCGACCTTCTGAATCAAATTCTTCCAGACCCAGGCCCGTGACCGATTCCGGTTTTATCCTGGTGAAAGTTGCTGTGCCGCTGTAGCCGCGTTTCTCTGCAGGATTCCAGAAGAGATGATATTCTTCAGGGAAAACAGCAGTCTTCGGCAGTTCCTCGGGAAGAAGACGGGTTTCCTGAAGACAGACAATATCAGCATCGGTTGCTGCGAACCAGTCCATAAAGCCATTTTTGATTGCCGCACGCAAACCATTCACATTCCAAGTATAGATATTCATAAAAGTTCCTCACGATCCGTATGATAGCCTATCCTAACAAAAAAGTGCTTTGCCAGTCACGGTGAAAGAGTCTGGACTTACTCCTCCTCAGCCGGTGCGGGGGAGATCATGGCCGCTGCATTGACGGAAGCATCAAAGACTTCTGCAGATACAATTTCCAGTTCCAGAGCCGCTTCGCGAAGGGTCATGTTATTCAAATGGGCATGTCGTGCTATTTTTGCAGCATTGTCATAGCCCACCACGGGATTCAAGGCTGTGACAAGCATGAGAGAATTTTCAAGATGTTCCTGTATTCTCACTTCATCGGCTTCGATACCGTCCACACAATTGCTGCGGAAGGAATCCGAACCATCGGCCAGCAGATGGATGGACTGGAGCACATTGTGGATGATAACGGGCTTGAAGACATTCAGCTCAAAATGCCCGGAAGCACCTGCAATATTCACGGTCACGTCATTGCCCAATACCTGGGCGGCAATCATTGTCAGAGCTTCGCATTGCGTGGGATTCACTTTTCCGGGCATGATGGACGAGCCGGGCTCGTTCTCGGGCAAGTGCAGTTCTCCAATGCCGCAGCGGGGACCACTGGCCAGCAAACGGATATCATTGGCTATTTTCATGAGAGAAGTGGCCAAGGTTTTCAAGGCGCCATGGGTCATGACCAGCGCATCATGGGCCGCCAGAGCCTCAAATTTATTGGGAGCAGTGCTGAAAGGGATCTGAAGCATTTCTGAGAGTACGGCCGCTATCTTCTCTCCGAAATCGGCCCGACTGTTCAAACCTGTGCCCACGGCTGTACCCCCTGCGGCCAGTTCATGAAGTAAGGGCTGAGTGCTTTTGATCCTGTTGATGCTGTTTTCAATTTGAACGGCATAAGCGGAAAATTCCTGACCCAGACTCAAAGGAGTGGCATCCATCAGATGGGTACGCCCGATCTTGATGATTTGTGAAAAGGCATTCGCCTTGGCCGAGAGAGAGAGATGCAGTTTTTCAAGGGCTGGGAGGAGGCGCTGATCTATCAGCAGTGCCGCGGCAACGCTCATGGCTGTGGGGAATGCGTCATTGGAAGATTGGCTCTTATTCACGTCATCATTGGGATGGACCGCTTTCTTTTCGCCGGGCTTGCCGCCGAGAAGTTCACTGGCACGATTGGCGATCACTTCGTTCACGTTCATATTGCTTTGCGTGCCGCTTCCTGTCTGCCACAGTGAAAGGGGAAACTGGTCCTCAAGTTTTCCTTCCCACACTTCCGCAGCGGCATTCATGATCGCCTGAGCTTTCGAGGCATCAAGCAAGCCACAGTCCTGATGTACCTGTGCTGCCGCTGCTTTTACACGGGCCAGAGCGTGAATAATTTCAGCGGGCATCCGTTCTTTTCCGATTTTAAAATTCTTGCTGGATCGGACAGTCTGGCTTCCATAATAGGCATGAGCCGGTACTTTCACCTCTCCGAGAGAATCTGTTTCAATACGATAATCCATGAATATTTCCTTCTTTGTATTGGAAATGGGTATACGGAGGATACAGTTTGGTATCTATGGTATCACAAGAAGAAGGGCGGCCGGCACAGGTCCGGAGCTGACAGGGAGCCTTCAGCTCAGAGGGCGATCAGCAAAGGAATATCTTCTTCCAGGGGCATCTCAAAAAGTGTGTCATCATCAGCCGGAACATAAGCCGGAGGCTCGTAGTAGGAAGGAGCTGTCCCCCTTACATAGGCTTCTTTGTACTTACCGCCCCGGGTTCCGCTTTTCCTGTTGATATCAAAGAAGTCTATGCCCTCAGGTATATCAAAAGACTCCACTTCAAGACCTTCATGGGCCTGGAGCATGAAATCAACCCAGATGGGAGTGGCGACCCGGCCGCCCGTATAATCAGCACCGCGACCCATGGAACGATTGTCTCTGTAGCCCACCCAGACAACGGCCGTATATTCAGGGGTAAAGCCGCAGAACCAGGCGTCCCGGCTGTCGTTGGTAGTTCCTGTCTTGCCGCCACAGGGACGGTTCAGCACATGGGCACGCCAGGCTGTGGGATAATAGCCATAGTCCGCAGCGGGTTTGCAGACACCTTCCAGCATGGACAGGCTGACATAAGCCACCTTGGGGTCCATGGCCTGTTCAGCCCGGGTAAAGTCCCGGTAGTTGTAACGCTGCATGCCGTCACGGTCAAAAATCTCTGTCACCAGAACAGGGTCATAGCGCATGCCGCCATTGGCGAAGACGGAGTAGGCCACGGCATGATTGAGAGGCGAGACACCTCCGGAACCGAGACCCACAGTCAGATTGTGCACATCAGTCGCAATACCGCAGCGTTCCAGATAGGAATGAATCAGAGGGAGGCCCACGCGTTCCACGAGTTTTACAGAGACAATATTGATGGAACGTTCCAGGGCATAACGCAGCGCAACAGGTCCGCTGAAGGTGCCGCCGAAATTTTTCGGAGCCCAGATCTTTCCATTGGGAGCACGCCGTACGAAAGGATCATCCACCACGACAGTGGAGGGGGTCATGCCAGAAGCAACAGCGGCCGCCCAGATAAAGGGTTTGATACTGGATCCCGGGGGGCGGTTCGCCTGTGTGACCGTATTGAATTTTTCCCGGGTAAAATCACGGCCGCCTACCATTGCCCGAACCTGCCCTCTGTAAGGAGCCCGATTGTCCAGACATACGAGAGCACCGGATACAGTGGCGTATTTTTCATCTTCCGGCGTGAGATTTCTGTTGACTTTCTTGTCAAACTCATCGAGCGCATTTAAAAGGGTCTCTTCAGCAATCTGTTGCAGACGCATATCGACAGTCGTATAGATTTCAAAACCGTCTTCAAAGACTTCCTGCTTTCCATAACGCTGCAAAACAAAATTGCGGATCTCTTCCACAAAATAAGGGGCCCGGTAATTTCCCTGGATAGAATAGTCGATGGATTCTTTATTCAGAGAGGGTTGCACCAGAGATGCCATGAGGTTCTCTTCCAGGGCTGCATCATATTCGTCCTGGGTGATAAAGGCATTATCGAACATTTGCTTCAGAACAACATTGCGGCGCAAAAGAGCGTTTTCCGGGCTTTTGAAAGGGGAGTTGCGATTGGGAGAACGGATGAGCCCGGCGAGGGTGGCTGATTCGGCTATGCTGAGAAAAGAACAGCTCTTGCCGAAATATTGCATGGAAGCCGCTTCAATACCATGAGCGCTGCCACCGAGAAAAATCTGGTTCAGATAGAGTTCAAGGATTTCATCTTTGGTGAAATTACGTTCTATCTGCAAGGCTGTGAGTGCCTCACGAAGTTTCCGCTGGTAGGTGCGTTCCTGACCTACCTTCAGGTCTTCCACATTGCGCACCACCTGCTGGGTTATGGTACTGCCGCCCCTCGGACTGGTTCCTCTTTGGAGTCCATAGATAACACTGGAGATGATCGCATCGGGCCGTACCCCTTTGTGTTCGAAAAAGATGGAGTCCTCTGTGGCGATAACGGCTTTCTGGGTATGCAGCGGGATGTCGGAAAGGCGTACGAGTGATCGTTCCTCTATGGAAAATTCACCGATGATCTGACCGTCATAACTGTAGACTTTTGTGCCTACTTTCGGTCGGAAATTGGCAAGTGCTTCAGAAACATCGTGCCGTGTATCGCCTATGAGCCAGGCAAAGAATCCGAGGCCTGCTCCCCAAAAGGCCGCAACACAAAGCAAAAGAAGCACGAAGATGCCCATGCATCCGCGTTTTTTTCGGGTATTTTCTGAAGAGTCTTCGTTCATGAAGCAAAGTTTATCACGCTTTCACGAAGAAGGGCAAGTAAAGGCTGACTGTTATTCGCAAAGGGAAGAGCTGAAAAAGGCTTGAAAAGGGTCATTGCTCAGAAAAGAAAAGATCCCTGATTGTTGATGTCAACGATATAACAGGCTCCTCTCGGAGGAAAATCAGTCCACGTCAAATCCGGCTGCAAGAAGTCCAACCATACGGGCCATTGATTTTATGATGGGGCCTTTGGTGGGATAGCGGATAAACTCCACGTGTCCATCCATGTACAAGACATTGCATCCACCGGGTACATGATTGAAAACGCTGATTCCCGGTCCATCACCGAAGAGATCGGACATGACAGGAACAACGCTTTGGGCCTTGGCTGAGGCCGCCGGATTGTTGATGTCTGTAATAAGAAAACGTTCAATTCCTTCGCGGAGCCTGTATATGGTGTCAGAGTTGGAATTGCCGTGAGGGGCTTCAACCTGGCAGTCCTGATCTATGGCGTATTTGGTGGGGCTTTCAAATGAGGGCTCATAAGGATTCAGAAGTGCCTGGACAACTTTTGGCAAGAGAGCTTCAAAAAGTACGGAGAATTGTATGGGTACTTCCGATACATTTGTTTCCGCCAGGATTGCGGGATCAATATCCGGGAAAGCCATTGGAAGGAGGTTTGCCAGGGCTGGAGCACAATCAATGAGCGGGGCCTGATACTCGGGCTGATCTTCAAGATGATCAAAAACCCAACCGAGATAGGCATAACTTTGCTGCATCATGAATGCGCGGTCAACGATCCAGCATTCGCCTTTTTTGTAACTTCTGTTGGTGCGGTTGCTGTGCCAGGTGGTGGAAGTGGGATAGTAGCAGCAGAACAGGTCGTCCGGATCACCGTCGGAGTCGGAAGGGCAGAGAATAATATGGGGATCGGTCAGATATTCCGGATAAATCACTGCAGGCTCCGGACCGAAGGCGATATAAGGCCAGGAGGCTATGGGCGGAAATTTTTCACCGGGTGCTTCGCCGGCATACATCTTATAAATGATTCCCCATTGTTTGAGGTTATTCTGGCAACTGGATCTTCGGGCTGCTTCCCTTGCCCGGGCCAGAGCCGGCAGGAGAATGGCTGCCAGAATTCCGATAATGGCGATGACAACGAGCAATTCAATCAATGTAAATCCACGCCTGTACATAATGTAATCCTCCTATAATGTTGAGACGATCTCATCTATTTTCATTATACACAATACCGGCTGATTTGAACAGGGTTTTATAAATACAAATGGAAGAAAATTATGTAAGCATGCTATTGAAGGGGATTGCACGGCATTCTTTGCAGGACAAAGACAATTCTTTCAGGGGCATGCTCATCCTTTTGCGAAGAGGAACAGACTGACGGACATCTTATTTGCACAGGGGAAGCTTGAAAAAATAAGTGGATAGCCAGGCTGCGACACCGAAGAAGAGAGCACCCAGACAATTGGCGGCAATGTCCCGGAGATCAAAAAATCTGTAGGGAAGCAGGTATTGAACAGATTCAAGAAGAGCCCCATAGGCTGAAGCCAGAAGAACAGCCGCTGTAAAGGCTGGGAAAGGCTTGCAAGCCTTTGGCTTTGTGTGGAGAGCGTGAAAAAAAAAGACGGAGAGGATTCCATAGAGAAACCCGTGGATGATGTGATCCAGAGAAAAAAAGACTGCTGCTCCGGCTTGAGGAACAGGAAGTGTTGCGGCCAGCAGGAGCAGCAGTAAATAAAATATCAAAGCCAGACGGAAGAGGAGCCTGTAGTGATTTGTAAAGCGATCAATCAAAAGAGACTCCTCATTCAAGAAATCAGCTTATATCAAATCCGGCTGCAAGCAGTCCGAGCAAACGGGCCATGGATTGGACAATGGGGCCTTTGGTGGGATAGCGGATAAATTCCACATGGCCATCCATATACAGCACATTGCTGCCCCCGGGAACATGGTTGAAAACGCTGATGCCCGGTCCGTCACCGATGAGGTCGGCCATGACGGGAACAGTGCTTTGTGCTTTGGCGGAGGCGGCTGGATTGTTGATGTCTGTAATGAGGAAACGTTCAATGCCTTCGCGCAGTCGGTATACGGTGTCATTGTTCCCATTTCCGTGGGGAGCATCTACAACATAATCCTGATCAATGGCGGACTTGGTGGAACTTTCCAATGAGGGATCATAAGGGTTCAAAATAGCCGGTACGAGCTTCGGCAGAAGTGATTCAAAAAGCCTGGCCAATTGGATGGGTACATCAGAGCTGTTTGTCTGTTCTATGAGTGCAGGGTCAATCTGGGGAAATGCTGTGGGCAGCAGGGAAGAGAATACAGGGGCGCAATTGCTCAGGTGATCAAGATATTGGGGCTCCTCTTCCAGATGATCAAAGACCCAACCGAGATAGGCATAGCTTTCCTGCATCATATATGCACGGTCCACAATCCAGCTTTCACCTTTGTGGTAGATCTTGTGGGTACGATTGCTCTGCCAGGTGGCATCACCGGGTTCGTCACAGCAGAAGAGCATGCCGGGGTAGCCTTTGGAGTCTGACGGACAAATGACAATGGAGGGATCCGTCAGGTATTCAGGATAAATCGTCACGGGCTCTGGTCCGAAAGCGACAAAGGGCCAGGAGGCGATGGGCGGAAATTTTTCACCGGGTGCCTCTCCGGCATACATTTTATAAATGATTCCCCATTGTTTGAGGTTATTCTGGCAACTGGATCTCCGCGCCGCTTCCGGGCACGGGCCAGGGCTGGCAATAGAATAGCCGCCAGAATTCCAATGATTGCAATGACAACGAGCAACTCAATCAGTGTAAATCCACGCCTGTTCATAAATACATTCCTTTATTATGTTAAAAAAAACAATCCTGTTTTAATTATACACGATTTAGAAGATTTTGAACAGTGTTCAAGAAAATAGTTGCAGTTGATGAGAAGGGGAGATAAGAGGCTCATATAAAATAGAATCAGACGGATCGGGCAAGAAGGCTGTATTTATCTTCCCTGTCCTCCAGAGAGATGATCTGGAAGCCTGCTTGTTCCAGGAGCAATTGCATTTCTTTTTCGTCTGGAAGTGCATGATCTGAAACGGTTTCTGATGCATGACGGTGAAAGCTGTTGATTCTGTCTCTGCTGCAGAGATGATTGATCCAGAGTTCACCGGCGTCCGTCAGGATTCTTCTGAACTCCCTGAGGGTAGCGCTTTTGTCCAAAAAGTGGGGAAAAACATTGAGGCATATGACCTTGTCATAGCGGCCTGTTTCACTTCCCGTATGCAATACGGAGACACATTGAAAACGGACATGATCGGGCAGCATTCTTTTTTTGGCGAAGGCGATCATTTCAGGAGAGAGATCGCAGCCGAGAATTTCGCCTTCGGGACCAACAGCATTCTCCAGAAGTACAGTCAGCCTTCCGGCACCGCAACCGGCTTCCAGAAGTCGCTGGCCCGGTTGGATATTCCAATCTTCCAGAAGCTGCTTCACTTTTTCATATTCTTCCGGATCAAATTCCTCCATCTCTCCTTTACGGATGCATTGGTCAAAGAAGGATGCCAGGTCAGCGTCTGTTTGTAAGTTCATGGGATCACTTTCAAGTTGGATCAAGTTAATGGGAGGTGTATTTGCGAAAACGCCAATTTATTATAAGTGCCAGGCTGTACAAAGCGGTTGAAACAAGTACGATACAGGCTCCAGTAGACAAATCCAGAACATAAGAGATCCACAGACCTCCCAGAGTGCTGGCCATACCACTGAGAACAGCCCAGCGGCGGACGCTTTTCATGGATTTGCCCAGAACGAAGGCCGTCGCGGCCGGATTGGTCAGAAGACTGTAGATCAACAGGCCACCGACAATTTGCAGATTGACCGTAATGATCAGTGCTGTAATAAACATAAAAACCAGGAGCAGCCGTTTTTCATTCAGCCCACTGACCCGAGAAACAGAGCGGCTGAAAAGCATACTGTCCATGGAGGGACTGCAGAGATATAAAAACAGCACGAGAATCAATGCCAGGACAGCCATGAGGATCAGGGAGGGCAGCCGGACAAAAAGGATGCTGCCCCACATCATGGACAGGACAGGTGACATTTCACCCTGATTGAAGCCCATGGCCAGGAAGGCTAGTCCCATGGTGAAAGAAAGCATGATGCTTGTTATGG
>JAAYJV010000017.1 GCA_012522755.1 Candidatus Hydrogenedens sp. | reverse complement strand
TATCATCACTCTGCCAGGAATTTTTGGCAAACAGCGGAATGAAACATTTATCACTTCTTGGCTGGCCTATCTGCTGAACCCGGATATTAACGGGCTTGGCCTTGCTCCACTGAATGCGCTATTGCAATGTTATACACAGCGGGCGAAGAAGGATCCAGACAGCATGATACTTACGGATGCTGAACAGGTTTCTGTGGAAACAGAATACACATTTACGGACAGTGGACGCCGCATTGATCTGTTGATTACAACAGAATCCTATGTGATAGGAGTTGAGCACAAAATTGACGCTGGTGAACATGGAGACCAAACAAGTGACTATTGGCAAGGGCTTTTGAAACTTCGTGATGCTGAAAATCAGAATCTTTCTCAGAAACCCAGCGAGCCCAAAGGGACTGTGGCAATCTATTTGACACCGAAAGCAAATTCCGGTGAGCCTGTCTGCGATCATTTTGTTGTGGTTACTTACTCTGACTGGCTTAATAAGCTTAAAGAAATACCATATGAGTATCAAGGGGATCATCGTAAGAACTTCTTTTTTTACGAGTACTTATTATATGTGGAGGAAGAACTAATGGACGCCAATAATACCGGATACCCAAAGATGAATGAAACCGTTGAGTTGTATCACTCAAATAGTATTGTATTACGTAAAGCAAAAGAAGAATATGAGAAATACAACGAAAATTTAGGAAATTGGCTTGTGAAGAGAGCGAAAGAAATCGACAGTCGATTTCTGGCCGATGCACCAAAACCAACAAAGTACTGGCAACTATGGGAGGATAGAAACTGGAAGGAACTTAACTTTCATTTTGAACTAAACTGGCAAAAAACAGAAAAGAAATTATGCGAACTCAACGAGAACGATAATGTATTGCTCTATGCGCATCTGGAAACAAATGATTTGGCTATTAGAGAACACTTTAATTTACCAAAAGGAAACAATCTTCACTGTGAGAGAGTTGCGGTAGATTTCAGCAGTGAGGAAAAGGCAGAACAATCACTTCAAACAATTGTCGGCAGGCTGCGTTCACAACTTTATCAGCAATTTGCGCAGTTAGCAGATGATTACCTGGCAAAAACACACAACAAGAACCCAGAACCTTGATGTTTTTGGTGAAAGCAGGATGAGATGATCAGCCGACCACTAACCAAATCCCTTTTCCAACTCGCTCTGTCCTGCCCCACCAAACTGTACTACGAGGGCAAAACGGAATATGCGAACGCCGCCTTGGACGATCCCTTTCTGGCCTCCCTGGCTGAGGGCGGCTTTCAGGTGGGAGCGCTGGCGAAATGTCATTTCCCGGAGGGGATCGACCTTGAGGACTTGAGTACCCAGGAAGCGCTTGAAAAAACCCAGGAGTTATTGAAGCGGGAGAGTGTTGTCATTTTTGAGGCGGCTTTCCAACACGGCCCCCTGCTGGTTAGAACGGACATCCTGGAGAAGGACGGACAGCGCTTGACCATCAATGAAGTGAAGGCCAAGTCTTTTCGCCGGGATACAGAATGCTTCTTCAATAGAAGTGGCAGCCTTACCTCGGGCTGGAGGGACTACATTATGGATATCGCTTTTCAGAAGTATGTGGTGAGCCGAGCATTTCCGGACATTGCCATTGAAACGAACTTAACGTTGTGTGATAAGGATGACTTCAGCCCCATGGATGGTCTGCACCAGCTTTTTCGTGTGGTAAAGGATGCTGCTGACCATCGCCGTGTCAGGTTAACCGCAGAAGTGACAAGTGCTCATCTCCACCCGTCTATTCTTGCTGCTATTCGAGCAGATGAGGCGTGTGACCGTATCTTTGCAGATGCCTACGAGCTTGAGGGGAAAATGCTCGACTTTCCTCAGTATGTGGATCGTCTGGCCAAAGCATTGCAGAATGACGAAAAGGTTGTAAGTCCCATCGGGAAAAAGTGTGCGGCTTGTGAGTTCCGGGCCACACAGGAACAGCTGGCTGCCAGGATGAAGTGCGGTTTAAGAGAATGCTGGTCGGCACAGCTGGGCTGGACAGAGGCCGATTTTCTGGATCCGACCGTGTTGGAGTTGTGGAATTTCCGCAGGAAGGATGAGCTGATTGCCGCCGGCCGCGCCAAGTTGAAGGATGTGCGCCTGTCAGACATTAACATCACGGTCAATCCGGACGGACGAGGCCTCAGTACCGGACAGCGCCAGTGGCTTCAGGTTGAAAAAGTGCAGAATGGGGACAATGAACCATGGGTTGACCTGGCAGGGCTGAAAGCAGAGATGCAAACCTTGCGCTTTCCGTTACATTTTATCGACTTTGAGACCTCTCAGGCTGCTATTCCTTTCCTGCAGGGGCACCATCCCTATGAGGGCATCGCTTTTCAGTTTTCACATCACATCGTGGAAAAAGATGGTTCTGTCCGCCATGCCGGGGAATATCTCAACACTACGCCAGGCAGCT
>JAAYJV010000134.1 GCA_012522755.1 Candidatus Hydrogenedens sp. | reverse complement strand
GTTGAATTATTTTTTCTTCCACGAAGTCACACTAAGAAACACGAAGGGAAGAAAAGAAAAGGCAAACTATAAAAATTCTTCATCCTTGTCCAAATCAGCTTTTCTTGGACAGGCCAAGTCAACGATCAGTCAACCTGATCCCGGGAACAGGGAAAATGAAGACAAAACCTGCCCAAAATACCAAGGAAGTCAACAAATGACTTGAACAGGCTTCATACCTTTATATTTGCATCGTCTTTCCTTTAGTATGACTTCGTGTAACTTCGTGGAAGAAAAGAAAAGGCAAACTATAAAAACTCTTCATCCTTGTCCAAATCAGCTTTTCTTGGACAGGCCAAGTCAACGATGAGTCAACCTGATCCTGGGAACCGGGAAAATGAAGACAAAAACTGGCCAAAATACCAAGGAAGTCAACAAATGACCTGAACAGACTTCATGCCTTTATATTTGCAGCGTCTTTCCTTTAGTGTGACTTCGTGTAACTTCGTGGAAGAAAACAAAGAAGAAAATAATACTATAAAAATCCTGCTGTTATGCCTGTAATTCAACAAATGACTTGAACAGGCTTCAATCATTTCTCCGCAGCCTCTTGTTCCGTTACCTCCACAGTCCCTACTTTATAGCGGCGGTATCCATCATCGTCATTGTGGGGCAGAGCAATGACGGGCGTTCCATCACGCTGGCCGATGGAGACATAAAGCGTATATTTCCCCGGCTTCATATTGGCTGCGAAACCATGGTCGGAGCGTGTATCTTTGTAAACCGGCCACTGTGTTTTACTTACCGGCAACCAACGCACATCAAAGGCTTCATCTACAAAGACAGCGGCTATTCCGCCTTCATCATCTTTCAAGGTATAAGCCGGAAATCCACCGGGATAGCAGGGTGCAACAGCTATATTGGTCCAGGTGGACTCAAAAGGGATCCGCTCATCAATGGAAATTTTGGCGGGCCACTGCACTTTATGCAACTGGATTCTGTATCCCAGGCGGAGGTTCACCTTGTCGATGAGTTCCCGTTCTTGCTCAAGAAACTCCCGGGGAAACCAGTGAATACACATATAACTGGCGTGGTATTCTTCTATGGCCCGCAGGAAAATCTCCGGATGCCAGGCACCCCAGCTTTTGGAGGTTTCATAATGCTGATGTTCCAGAATAACGGGGTGCACCGGCCAGAAGACCTGGGCCAGGTCCGCATTGTAATAAGACTCGGGAGGAGGCTGCACCAGAATACTGTCGTCACAGAGAGTCAACCCTTTTTCAAAGGCGTACCCGATAACGGTATCCCCTTGGAGGCTGTAGTCATCGTTGGCGGCCAGCAGCGTCTTTGTAAAGTGACGACTGTAGATATCAATGTGTTTTTTGATGACCTCCTCTGAATAGTCGATGCGTGTGCTGCCATCGGTATGTCCTTCGCCCCAGACACCGAAAGAGCCCACATCCACAAAGGCCACATTGGGGTTGCCGTCATAACGTTGAGCGGCGACCTTCACGAATTGCTCCAACTTCTCCAGAAAGACAGGGTCGTCAAAGTCCGGTTCCCACCAGGGGCCGTCTTCATGAGCCCCCGTTCCCGGCGTGAAATTGTAGCCCTTGGCACCGGCCTTTTCCACCCATTCCGGCGTAGCATAGCGCATCCAGGACTCAGAAGTGCAAAAGCGAAAGGCTACCTGCAAGCCCTTGTCAATCCAGCGTTGTGCGGGCGCATCCACAACAGACCAGTCATACACTCCTTCCTCGGCTTCTATATAGCACCAGGGCAGGCGCATATAAATAGTGGACAGCCCGGGAAAATCGTCCAATGTATCCGAGAGAGACAGTTTGGACCCATAATTTTTCAGAATATTTGAGTAAAAGTTCAAGCGCCAACCCATCATGGGATTGACCAAAGCCTCGCCTGTATCCGCAGGTTGATAGCTGAGAAGGGATTCTTCGCAAGCAGCGCCAAGAGAGACAAGTAATAAGACCGAAAGAAGCAGAGATCTGAACATGACATTTCCTTTTGTGAAAGCGAAGGTTCCTGATGACAAGCCACGGTTTCGTGTTGCTACCCATCATTTTCCAACATTTTTTTGAAGAACTTTGTGTTGTTGTCGACATAAGTCCTTTATTTACAATATGTGATGCGACCGCAATTCATGCCATAACTTGATGTGCAATTCCGACTGTGTCGTGGAAAACAAGATAAATAAATACCCTGATTCAACAATCCCAACCAAAGGCTAAGCCCCGCCGTCATCCCGGTTTTTTCTCGCTGAGGACGGTGTACAAAGATGATTGCATAGACAACGAGAAAAAGACCGGGAACCAGGATAAAGTCCAGAAGAATGGTGTTAAGAGAAAGTAAGAGAAACCAAGCATGAATAAAACATCGGAGAGAGTAGGTTAAGCTTCTCTTCGTCTTGCCAATCTGGTTGCCGGTCTTTTTTGCGTTGTTCTGGCTGAATGCTTTGATAGGCGGGCCTGATCGCAAAAAAACCGGCATGACGGCAGGGGTTGTCTCTTGAGGGTCAGTTGAATCTTTGGGTGGCATCATTTTGTCTCTCTTTTCATTTCCTTTGTGCGCCTTCGTGGCTCGACCTGACAACCTGATTAAAAAGTCATCCCATTTCTCTGTGGTCCTCGGTGCTCTCTGTGCCTCTGTGGTTAAAAGAGAAAGGCTAATTTGGTTGCGGCTGTGCAGAGGTGTGATGTCCTTCGATCAGGAAGGCTTTCTATAATATTTTTCCAGTATCTTTTTAAAAAATATAGCCATCTTATCTATTGGCTTCGCCAGAACATCACTCCTGTCCCAAAGGGGCACCTCCAGAAAGTCTGCCAGCTCTTGTGCAACTTTCTGAGTACTCGCCAGCGGACTCCTGGCGTCTATTTTTTGACGATCTCCGTCCCGAGTTACCAGATTCAATTCATAGAAAACGTTGTTTTTAGCTCCTATCCCGTGCAACAACTGAAGCGCATACACATCCTCCAGGCTATGAGCATTTTTCAGAAGATTGGGATTTGTCATGACACTTGTAAAGCCCTTCCCTCGCCAGCAGTATCCCATTGATCTGTCAATAACAAACTTCGACCAATCCTTCCAAACAACAAAAATTGTATAGCCTATCCCTAAAGCATTGAAGAGCCTGAGACCCCGCAGTACATATATTACAAATAATTCCGGATCTGAGGCTTTTTCCTGAAATAAAGATATTTCAATACCACATATCACAAACGCGTACAGAGCAACCCAAAACCACACACGGGGATCACGTATAAGGCTATGCAGGCTGTTTCCATATTTCAAACGCTGAGGATTTTCCCTGAATACTTTCAAAGAAAAAAAATCGTCGTCTCCAGCAGTACTCAAAAGGGTCCAGTCAATGGTATCTGCGAAAGGATCCTGAAAGACTTCGCCGGGTGGACGAAGGGAAGGAGTAGGGAGGGCTTCTTTCTTTTTGAGAAAAGATAACATGGCATGCTCCTCAGTTTTATATCCCGATTACTGTATCTATGGTGCAATAAATCTCCTGTTGCTTTCAAGAGAAAGGAGCTGTAGAAGACAAAAATAATCTGACTGACCCTACCATTTTCGAGGCTCCTCAACTGATACGCTCCTTTTCATACTGTAACACTATTGACAATTAATATCGATTGCACCATAATAGAATCAGATATCCAACCATAAAGAAAGAATTACCATGGTTCACAAACACTTCCGGATTGTCATTGTCTCGCTTATCTCTGTCCTGCTTCTGGCCAGTTTCGACGTCCACGCATATTCAGGCGGCTCAGGAAGCAAAGAGGACCCTTGGCAGATTGGAGCAGTGACCGATTGGGAAGAACTCATGAACACGCCCGCCCATTGGGAAATGCATTTTCAGATCACCGCCGATCTCGATTTTGATGGCGCTGTTCTTTCTCCCGTAGGCTCTTATGATGGGCCACGTTTTTCAGGTACACTCCAGGGTCAGGGGCATATACTGCGCAATGCTGTAGTTCGTCCGGGCGAAAGTACGGAAGTGGGACTCTTCGGACATCTCGAAAATGCGGAGGTCCGGGATTTGGGTCTGGAAGACTTTACCATAGAGGCAGAGGGCAGCTACGACGCCGGTGGACTGGCCGGGGATGCTATTTTCTCCACCATCGAAAATTGTTATTTTCAGGGAAAAGTTCTTTCCGCTTCTGACTCCACGGGCGGCTTGATAGGTATGCTTCACGGCACTACTCTGGAAGACTGCTACAGTACCGCCGAAGTTGCAGGGTTTTGGAGTACGGGAGGACTCATCGGCAAGATCGCGTCGGGGACCGTTAACCGCTGCTATGCCTCCGGCCTTGTCAAAGCTCCAAAGAATGGGGGAGGACTCATCGGTCAGGCTCAAAATGCCACGGTGCTCGCTTCTTTTTGGAATAAAGACAGCAGTCAACAAAAAGGCAGCTCTCTGGGTAAAGGACTCTCTACAGATGAGATGCAGCACCTTCGACCTTACCGTAATGGCGGCTGGCAAAACAGTTCCTGGGTCATGAAAGAAGGGGAGTATCCGCGTCTGGCCTGGGAAAAGACAGACGGCGCTCCTATCCCCGAAGCAGAAGAAGTGCCCCTGGAAGGTGAGGGAACTCCTGAAAATCCCTGGCTCGTGAAATCAGCGGAAGACTTTGCCTGCCTGAGTAATTATGCTGCCTGTCTTCTGGGCTGGATACGCCTCGAAAATGATATTGACCTGGCTGAAATCAAAGACTTGCAGCCCATTGGTGTGCTCGGACCTTTCGCCGGTTTTTTCGACGGCAACGGTCATGTGTTGCGCAATGCCCGGCTTCGTGCTGCTGAAAGTGATTATGTGGCCCTCTTCACAGAGATCAGAAGCGCCCAGGAGATGTTCTGTGCCATTGACCTGCCTACAGTCTATCCGGTGAAAATCATAGCCGAGTTGGGAAGCCCCGGCGCTGTCCGTAATCTCGGTGTGGAAAACATACAGGTTTCCGGACGGGACTACACGGCTGGACTGGCCGGCAATATCGGCTTCGATGCCATTATCAGCGGTTGTTATGTCACAGGCCGCATCCAGGGCAAGGCCCATTGCGGTGGTATCACGGGATCACTGTATCGTTCCACCATCAGCCATTGTTTCACTGCCACCAAAGTAGTCTGCACAGAAGACGGCGGCGCATTTGTCGGAAACTGCGCTGTGGCATCCATTGCGGCAAGTTACACCACCGGCTCCGTGAGTGGAAAAAGGGATGTGGGCGGCTTTACCTCTTCAACATACCACGCGTACCCCCTGGGCTGTTTCTGGGAAAAAGATGCGGTGTCCGCCATGGAAAGTGCGGCCGGGAAAGCCCTCTCATCGGAGCAGATGCTTGAGTTGCGCCCCTATCGAAATGCAGGATGGAGCGCCTATCCCTGGGTCATGGAAGAGGGGAGTCACCCCCGGCTGGCCTGGGAAAAGACAGGAGCGTCTGCCATACCCGTTGCGGAAACGCCAACACTGGAAGGAGAAGGCACGGAAGAGAGTCCCTGGCTGGTGCGGACCGTAGAAGACTTTGCTTCTCTCAGCGATTCCATTGTCTTTCTGGATGCCCATATACGCCTGGGAAATGATCTCGATCTGGGCGCGCTGGATAGCCTGGAAGCTCTGGGCGTACTCGGCTGGTTCAGTGGCAGCTTTGACGGACAGCATCATGTCCTGCGCAATGCCACCCTGGATTTCCCCCGCCGCAATACAGTGGGAATCTTTTCCAATATTGTGGAAGGAAAGGTAAATAATCTTGGCGTGGAAAATGTGTTGGTACGAGGAGCAACAAATGTCGGAGCACTGGCCGGAAATATTCAGGCGAGCTCAATCAGCCAATGCTACGTCACAGGCCAGGTTTTCGGAACAGATTTGGTGGGTGGTCTCGCAGGTCAGGTAAATAACGGAGAAGTTCAAGCATCCTATGCCACTGCGGCTGTGACAGGCGAGGGAGAACGTCCTTCCAAGGTGGGAGGACTGGTCGGTTATGCCTGGGGAGAAGGTAATATCACCAATAGCTATGCCCATGGATCGGTCCGGGGTTATTGGGATACAGGGAGCTTGGTTGGTTCCGCCTATTACGAACTCGTATTGAGCAACTCCTATGCAACGGGAGCCGTTGAAAGTGACTCCGAGGCTGGCGGACTGGTCGGAAGTGGCAGTAACTGCACAGCCAACAATTGTTTCTGGGATATGGACGCAACAGGACAGACTGAAAGCGATCTCGGAGAAGGACTATCCACAGCGGAGATGAAGACGATGACGCCTTTTACAAAAGCCGGATGGTCAGCCCCTTGGGTGCTGGAAGAAGGGAAATATCCGAAACTTGACTGGGAAAAATAAAGGTGCGAGTCACTTCAGGTTTTCAATATTCATGACACCTTCTTTTTTTAATGATGCCTGTCAGTCCCAGGGGTGTCCATCAGCTCTTGGGAAGTATTTTCTTTTTCTCAACCAGAACTTCCAAAGTCTGAAGCGTGTAGAAAAGAGACGCGCAGCAAACAACAATCAGACCTGTTGTTCCCACGAGTAAAAGCACTTTCAAAGAGATTCCCATTGGATCATACCTGATGAGACGAGGGTATGTGCCATAGTATCTGACCCAGAGAAGCAGAAGCCCGCTAGCGGATCCACATGCAAATAAACAAGACAGGAAGATAGCCCGTTTGAATAATTTAAAGTCCATTTTATTCTCCTTTGTTAATCAGTCGGCCCGCTTCAACCTTCCTCAAGCAAGACTTCCAGAGCCTGGAGAGCGCGGAAGATTCCAAAGCAAAGAACACCTGCAACACATAACCCACCAGCACAGAAAATATGGAAGAAAAAATATTCCAAGACGGATTGCAGCCCGAAATATCCTCCTGTTAAAAGCGTGCCAAATCTGATACAAATGAAGACACCCCTTCCCAGAGCCGCCAGACTGGCAACGGTACCCATCAGAAGCAATGCTCGTTTTATTTTCGTAAATTTCATGGTCAAATCCTTTTTCCCTGATGCAATGCTACATGAAGACGTGGATGTCATTTCTCCACGCCGGACTCTGCTTCAACACATCCCTGCATTGACGCTGTTACAGTGCTTTCCTGCTTTTTGATCAGAGTCTCCAGAGCATTGAGCATTGCCAGAACTCCGAAACAAAGCGATACTGTTATCAACACAAAAGCCAGGCTCTCAAAAAAGAGAATTTCTATCTGAGCTTCAAAGTTGAAGGGAGCGCGATAAGGGTTGGAGAGGAAGAAAACAAAAAAGCAGAGACTGCCACACACTGCAGTAAGGACAGATACGGGGAAAGACAGGATCAGTGCTATTTTAGATCTCCTGAAGCCTGTCTTTATTTTCTGAGAATCCAGGGAAACAGCATTGTCACCGCCCATCTTTTCACTGGAGCTTGAAGACACTCTTTTTTTCTCTTCAAGCAAGATATCTACGGCCTGAAGAACGGAAAGAAGTCCGAAGATAAAAGAGCTCAAAAGCCATAGTAAACCTATAAGCATAACGTAGAAACTATAGTGGGCCAGAAATTCTGTCCGGGAATTTGCGTCCATCATGGGCCCATCACTGAAAATCATATGACCTACCCACAAAAAAATAAAAAGTGCAAGAAGGATAATCTTACTGGATAGGAGCGATACCCTTCGTAATTTTTTCAGATCCATCCTTTTCTCCTTTTTTACGGTTATAAGTAAGTGAAAAGCCATAAAACACTTTGAAACATGCCAAGTAGCAGTACGATTCAAGTTTCACTGATTATATGAATAACCCATACAGCAAATGCAAGCATGAAAGAAAAGAGGCTCATCCGGTTTTTGCGTACTTAATGTTTCTATCCGACGAGTTTGATTTTTGCTTCGTGTAACGCAAGTATTTTTAATTTAAAGAACTCCATATCTCGGAATCCATAGGCTCGGCGTTGCAACAC
>JAAYJV010000133.1 GCA_012522755.1 Candidatus Hydrogenedens sp. | reverse complement strand
GGTTTATAACTTCTCCGGGTCATAATACGCTGTCTGCCAATGTGGAATTTGGCGTTCCCAGGAGTGAATATCAAAGTCTTTCAGGGTTCCCCAAGGCACTATTTGTTCGTGATTATCACAAGATACCTTGCCAATCCGGGATCTCACAATATCTTGAACATAAATGACTTGCACAGTCAGCAACACAAACTTCTTCGAAAAAATAATGCAACTTAACGGGTAGTAACACGGAGAGGAAAAGCGACCACGCAGTCACGACGGACACGAAGATTCACAGCACAGCCGCAACCACAGATGCACACTGATAAACACTGATTTCTAAAGAATAACATCTGCGCC
Organism: Candidatus Hydrogenedens sp.; assembly: GCA_012522755.1. Taxonomy (GTDB): domain Bacteria; phylum Hydrogenedentota; class Hydrogenedentia; order Hydrogenedentales; family CAITNO01; genus JAAYJV01. The sequence continues at coordinate 9,433 of JAAYJV010000133.1, read as the reverse complement.
CCTCCCACATCCGACTGATCCGACCGATCCGTCCGATCCGACCGACTCCCCGGAGACCACTGATCCCTTCAAGTCTCTCATATGCCTCAAGACATACTCCCGCCGTCATGCCGGTTTTTTGCGACCCGGCCCGTCTATCAAAGCTTTCAGCCACAACAACGCAAAAAAGACCGGGAGCCAGATTGGGAGACTTTAAGGAGGATGTCCGCCCTCTTATATCGTTTGTTTTCGGTCTCTATTCTCTTCTCGCCATTTATACGGGCTTTCATCGGATTCTCTGAATCCTCTGCATCTACATGGTTCAAAGAAAAAAAAACTTCCTGTTTTACAGATCTTCCGGCTCTTCAATCCAAACCCAGGATTCCGGCTGCAGCAGACTGGGATCATAGCGATAAAATCCCCCTTTCCGGAAGATATAAAGAGCACGCATGGCTGTTTCCAATGCCATATCACCCGATTGCCATCGAATCAAAGAGAACTCTTTTTCATCTTCATCTATATGCCAATTCTCATTCGAGTCCACCGGGTGAAAGTTGTGCAGCCGCACCGAACCCACATTCTTTTGCAGATAAGGAAAACCATTATTGATGATATCGTCTTCACGAAACCCCCAGATATCCTCAAAGTCCCAGTCTGCATACATTTCTTCACCAAAGGGAAATCGCATCTCAGCTGTTGTAGCCGGATATCCGCCGGCACTTATATTTACACCAGATGTTTCTGTATTCCAATAACAATCAGCAACCTGTCTCGAAGGTCCCTTTCCCACCAGACCACCCGGATCCTTTTGTCCGAGTACACGGGCTATGGCATAGCTGTTCACCACCCACCCGCCGTTGTCACCTATGAGACCGCCCACCACTTCATCCCCTCGCACTGTGCCTGTGGCATAACAGTCTTTCACAAGTCCCTCTTGCGCATTACTCCCGATTAAGCCGCCACTGTCCTTTTGAGCGAATACAGTCGCTTCAGAAAAACAAACCCCTATATTCCCGCCGCTATAAAGCCCCACGAGACCACCCACTTTGTTGTTGCCCATCACCCGGCCTTTTGCGTTGCAGCCTGAAATATCGCCCGATGCCCGCCCCACCAGACCGCCCACATAATCTGTTCCTGTCACATTGGAGGATGAATACACTCTGTCAAGATTCATCTCAGAGTCTCCGACAAAGCCTCCTGTATAATCTCCACCTCTCACCGATCCGAGCGAAGTGCTGCGCCTCAGGTCGCCAGCTTCGGCACGACCGACAATACCACCCGTGAAGGTATTGCCCTTTACAGCACTGTAAGAAGTACACAGGACAATCAGCCCTTCTTCCAAAAGTCCCACCAGGCCGCCAGTTTCTGTTTCGCCTGCAACAGAATTAAAAGAAGTCACCTCGTTAAGGTTTGCGCTTTCGGCAGCCAGACCGACAGCACCGCCAACCTGCTTCACTCCCTGTACGTCACCATGAACTTTAACAGATGACAAAGAACCCCGTCTCATTTCGCCAACGAGGCCACCGACTGCTTCTTCACCAACAACTATGGCATTCACATTGGCATTTTCAATAGTTGTAAACCGTGGCGCAGCACCCACCAGACCGCCAGTCATATTTTTTCCCTGAACTTCTGTGGCTGCTGTTATAGCGTCAATGAAGACATTCTCACAATATCCGACGAGCCCGCCCGTATGGGAACCCAGGCCTTGAACGCCGTTATTCACTTCCATAGCGGTGATAATGATATCTTCACCGTAGCCGACAATGCCGCCTGTGCGGGAAGACAAACCCAGAACAGTGTTTTCAACCTGGCAGTTCTGAATACCTCCATCTTCAAAACGCCCGACAATACCGCCTGTATCTTGTTTTCCCAGGACGGAGCCCTTCACTTCTCCAAAAATGATATTCGAGGTGACAAGGGAGCCGACAAATCCGCCTGTATAACTGGACCCGGAAACAGAACCGTCAAATTCACAGAACTGGAAAAAAGAATCGGAAGCCTTTCCAACCAGGCCTCCCGTGTGATCCTTGCCTGTCACAGCACTGTCAACGGCACAGCTGTTAAACATTCCTTCCAGGGAACGCCCAGCCAGACCACCTCCATTTTCATAAATACAAGTCACTTCACCTGTGACAGAGCAAAATTGAATCCAGCTTTCCCCTTCGATCAAGCCAGCAATACCGCCCACATCGTCGGAAGCGCTGCAGTCCATATGGACGGTGCACCCTGCGATGACACCACCGATTTGGTGACCCGCGAGCCCTCCCACCTTGTCTGTCCCTTCAACCTCGGCATCGACAATACAATCGGAGAGCTGTGCTGCTTCCGACAAGCCGACAAGTCCGCCAATTTGACGGATACCCGTTGCTTTCCCGCCCGACACTTCACACCGGGAAATACTGCTGAACACAACTTCTGCACCATTGTCCACCGGTGATGCAGCACCAACAAGCACGCCAGACGGACCGGTACTCCGCACTTCTGCAGCCGCAGAGCAATCCTCCACACTGGCGCCCTCAAGCTTTCCCACGAGACCACCCACCGTATGGCCCTGGGCCTGTGCTTCCGTTACGGGACAGCTGTGAATGAAGCCTTCGTGAACGCGCCCCGCCAATGCACCGGAGCTGCCTCCGCCACCTACAAACACACCCCTCAGACGCAGGGAAGTCACCTCAGCTCCGGTGCCAATCATACCGAAAAGCCCGTTATCCACCACGGGGGAGGAAAGCTTGAAGTTTCTCAGTTCTTTATCATTTCCGGTAAAATGGCCTGTAAAGGGCTTCTGGAAGGTGCCGACAGGGGTACGCTCTTCCTCTGCAAAGTCCAGATCATTTTGCAAACTGTAATATTTGTCCCAATGCCGTTCCTCAGTTTCCAATTGTTGCCAATGAGCAATCGTGCTGATACGGAAAGGATTGGCCGGAGTGCCTTTGCCATTTTGACCTGAATAAAGTGCCTGAGCCGGGATCAGAAAGAAAAGCATGAGGGCGCAGGTGAGAAGGAGAGTCTGCAGGACATCCTTTTTGGGCATAACAGGGTCTTTCTTCAGTTATGCACATACCCGCAGCCACCACAGCTCAATGAATTTGCACCAGCTTTAAACCAAACACAGTGTTTCAAATGAACATTCCCGGCCCTTATTTTTTTAAAATCCCGGCGAAAGTCCCGGCCCGGCTCCCGTGATTATTTTCCTGAATCCCGCCATTATTTGATTACTCCCCTTCAGAGTGTGCAAAATATACCTTTGATCGGCTTTTATTGAAAATCAGTTCCGGACGGCATAATTGTAACGTGTCGACCCTGAGCGCCGAACGGGAGTTCATTTCTGTGATATATGCAATCATGTCTGATGTTCATGCCAACATCGATGCTCTGGAAAAAGTATTGGAACGTATCGACAGCCTGGGAGTGGACCAGACGGTCTGTCTGGGCGATGTGGTGGGCTACAATGCCACGCCCAACGAATGTGTTCAGCTGCTTGCGGACAGGGACATCCAAACAATTCTCGGCAACCATGATGCCGTGGCCTGCGGGCTGGAAGAGCCCTGGGGCTTCAACCCCGTGGCGCTGACAGCGGCCATCTGGACCCGAGAACAACTCACGGATGAAGCCCGCGACTGGCTGTACAGCCTGCCCGATTCCCTGAATTACGGATCATTCACCTGTGTTCACGGAGCTCCGAAAAATCACAACGTCTATCTTTTCGCCTGGGAAGATACGCTGCCTCACAAATATTTTCTGGAAGAACAGAATTGCAATATCTGTTTTATGGGCCATACGCACATGCCTGTGATTTTTGCCGAAGAAGGACCTGTTCCCGTCAGTGGCCAGGGTCTTTTCAAACTTGAGCCCGGCAAACCCTATTTCATCAATCCGGGTTCCGTGGGTCAACCCCGCGATGAAAATTCCCAGGCCGCCTTCGGTCTGTTGGATACGGAAGAGATGAGCTATGAACTGGTGCGGGTCCCCTATGATGCCGAGCGCGCCAGCAAGCGTGTTCGTGATGCGGAACTGCCGGCTTTTCTTGCGGAAAGGCTGGTTCTCGGTCGCTAGAAGGAGTCCTTCCATGACAGTCAACAAAAATGGCCGTTACGGTCAAATTCAACGCAAGACCCGGGAAACCTCCATTGAAATTGAAGTGAATCTCGATGGCACGGGTCAGGCGGACATCGATACGAACCACGGTTTCTTTGATCACATGCTCGACCATATAGCCCGGCACGGACTGCTGGATATGCGTGTTCACGTGGACGGCGATCTCCAGGTGGATCCCCATCATACCGTGGAAGACACAGGCATCTGTCTGGGTCAGGCTCTCCTGCAGGCTCTGGGCTCACCTAAAGGGATTACGCGCTATGCCAATGCCGTCGTTCCCATGGATGAGGCTCTGGCCGAGGCGAGCATTGATATTTCCGGACGCCCTTTTCTGGTATTCCGGGGAGACCTGCCCGTCGGCAGCCCGGGCGGCTTTGATGCGGAACTGGGCGAAGAGTTTTTCAGAGCCATTGCCGTTGCAAGCCGCATGACCCTGCATATGGAATTGCGTTACGGAAAGAACCTGCACCATTGTCTGGAGGCTCTGTTCAAAGCCTTCGGCCGGGCACTGCGTCGCGCTGTGGAAATGGATCCCCGGGTTACAGACGTACCCTCTACCAAAGGCATGCTGGAGCTATGATCAGGCGAGTTTTAGCCGCAACAGACGGCAGCGAAGCTTCTCTGGCCGCAGTGCGTTATGCCGCTCTCATGGCGAAAAAACACGGCGCGGCCATGACCCTGCTCTATGTGGTGGATATCAAGCTGCTGGAAGGTCCCGTCGTACGTGATCTTTCCGCATCCCTCGGTTCCGTTCCTTTCATGAATTATCAGGGCATCATCTCCCGGCTTCTGGAAGACCGGGGCGAGGAAGCTCTGAAAAAAACAGGATCTCTCTGCGAAAGCGAAGGGATCACCACCGATATCCTTCTGCGGACGGGGCTCGTCCATCGGGTGATTGTGGAACATGCCCACCTGGCCGACCTGATTGTCATGGGTCGCGGTGGTGAACATGCGCCCTTCCTCGAAGGGCTCATGGGCTCCACTACAGAAGCCGTTGTGCGTCGCTCGCCCATTCCCGTCCTGGTCGTGAGTGGCAAGGTCCCCGAATCCGATCAGATGGTGGTCGCTTATGACGGCTCGCGACAGGCGAAAAAAGCCCTGCGATTCGCTGCGGAACTGGCTGAACATGAAAACCGGCCTTTTCAGTTGCTTTCCGTGGGCGATGAAACAGCTCAGGGCTGGCTCGATGATGCACGCGAATATCTTCATGAACATCCGACTGTGGCCGGATTCGAAAGAAGAAGCGGCGAAGCTGATGAGCAGATCCTGCGCTTTGCGGAAGAACAGAAAGCAGGGCTTCTGGTCATCGGCGCCTACGGCCGCAGTAAACTCTATGAGATGGTTCTGGGAAGCACCACTTCTCATGTGCTGAACCAGGCCCAGTGTCCCGTCCTCCTCGTACGCTGAGTACAGGATGACATACCCCGGAGCCAGGACAGAAAAGAGCCTGGTGAAAGTATCATGTCAAAAAAAGGCAAAATACAGATTACACGCAACGATGATTATGAGGAAGTGGACAACGAATTGACGCTGGCCATGCAGGCGCTGGACGTCGCCAACCAGCGCGTGGAAACACTGCTGGATGATCAGTTGCGCCCCGAGACCGGGAACGAAGAAGAAGTGACGGCCCCGGATACCGGAGAAGAATAAAAGCGACGGTTATGAGGTCCCGGAAAGCGGACAGGTAACCGTCTGTCAAAGAGGATGCCATGTCCCATTCACCCTTGCATATCATGATTGCTGATCCCCATCTCCATGGAGGCGGACAGGTGCGCTATGTGGCGACCCTGACCCGGGGGCTTCATGCGCTGGGCCATCGGGTAACCATTGCCTGCCGGCCCGGAAGCGTTCTTGCCGACCATGCCCGCGGCTTTGCCGAGACACTGGACAGCTTTCAGTTTCGCGGCGGAGTTCGCATGAGAGGCTGGCTTCATGATCATCGGGAAGCCAGCCGTTTCATCCGGGAAGAAAAACCCCATATCCTCCATGTAAACGGATCACAGGATCACTGGACTTTTGCCGTTGCCAATGCCTGGCTCCAGAGGCCCACAGCCCTCGTCCGGACCCGGCATAATACCTACAAGGTTAACGACAACCGGCCCAACCGTATTCTGAACCGGCGATATACGGACTTTCAGATTGTCGTATGTCATACGGTCCGGGAGGATCTGGAGCGGCACCCCGTATTTCTGGCCGACAGACTGCTCACCATTCATAACGGCGTGGATGCCAATCTCTATCGCGCTGACGCCGAAGCGCGACGCCGGGCCCGGGAAGAATTCGGATACAGTGATGAAGACGTGGTTTGCGGTATCGTGGCCCGGCTGGTCCCCGCCAAAGGCCACACTTTCCTCTTTCAGGCTGCAGCCCTGCTCAAAGATCAGTATCCGCAACTGAAGATCGCCGTGCTGGGGCAGGGTGTGCTTGAACAGGAGCTGCGCGATCAGGCCACAGAACTGGGCATTGCCGACCGTGTGCAGTTCCTGGGCTTTCGCGAAGACATGGACTATTGCATCCAGGCTTTTGATATGGGCACACAACCTTCCATTGACTGCGACACCTCCTCTTTCAGCATGAAAGAACAGATGGCCGCCGGGATTCCGCTCATCGCTTCCGATTATGGAGGACTCACGGAAATCATCGACGAGGGCGTGGAAGGTCTGATCATCCCCGCCGGAACCGTGGAGCCGCTGGCTGAAGCACTGAAAACACTTCTGGATGATCCCGCCCTCCGTACAACCATGGCTGAAAAGGGCATCGAAAGAGTGCAGGCCGAATTCAGCAGCGATGTTTTTGTCCGCCGCACACTGGAAGTCTATGAGCGGCTTGTTCATGAAAAGCAATCAGGGAAGGATGATACCTCATGCTGACCGTAGCCCATCTCGATGAACAGGACAGCCTGCGCGGTGGAGAACAACAGGCCACCTGGCTCGTGCGGGGCCTGCTGGATCGCGGGGTGCGCTGTCTGGTCATCGGCAGGCCGGGCCGCCCCTTCATTCAGATGCATGAGGAAGAAAAAGAGCTCCTCCGTATCCCCCTTCCCTTGCGGGGTGAACTGGATCTGTATTCAGCCTGGAAACTGGCCAGCATCGTCAATCGCCACGAGGTGGATATTGTCCATGCCCATGCGAGCCACGCCCATGGCATCGCCGTACTGGCCCGACTCTTCGGTGGTCGGCATCAGGTAGTCGTGACCCGGCGCGTGAATTTCACCCCGAAAAGCCATTTCCTCAACCGCTGGAAATATAAAAGCGCTGACCGTATCCTCTGTGTATCCCAAAAAGTGGCGGACACCCTCAATGACTACGGCCTGAGCGCTCCGCAGATCAAAACCGTTCACAGCGCTGTGGATATTGCCCGGGCGGAGATGCCTCCTGTTTCCAGAGAATCCCTTTCCATCCCACCGGACGTCCCCTTCCTCTTCTCCGCCGGCTCGCTCGTGGACCATAAGGACCATGCCAATCTGCTCGATGCCTTCGCAAGAGTACGCAAAGAATTTCCTGATGCGCAACTCTGCATTGCCGGAGAGGGACCTTTACGGGAGAAACTGGAAGCCCGACGCACGCAGCTCAATCTGACGGAGTCCGTCCATTTTCTGGGCTATCGCAACGATGCGCCGGGAATCACCCGCACAGCCGACCTCTATATTTCTTCCAGCTGGTCGGAAGGATTGGGCACTTCCATTCTCGAAGCACTCGCCTCGGGAACACCCGTTGTGGCCGCTGAAGCGGGCGGTGCCCGGGAAATGGTTGTTCCCGGAGAAACGGGCTATCTGGTCGCTCCCCGCGATGATGAGGCACTGGCCGAGGCCATGATCCGCTCACTGAAAAATCGTGAAGAAGCCCGGGCAATGGCGGAAAAAGCCATCTCTTTTGTCCGGGAAAAATTCTCCGTGGAACGCATGGTCTCCGGTTCTTTCGACGCCTATGAGGAACTCATGGGCTGACGCTTCATACAAGCGATCAGACTCAAGCCAGCCACTGTATCTTCACGCCTTTCAATGAGGTGACGAAGTCTTTTCCGAAAGCGGAGGAAGGTGTCTGAGCGCCCGCCTCCACTTTCTCCAGAGACAGGCAGCGCTCCACGGCACTCACGGCCGCATCAAATGTCAGGTCATAGCCATTGGGCGTGGACATGACCAGCGCCTTCTTTTCACCGGCCGCGTTCACCACCTCGCCATAAAGTTCCGTGGAATCGCTTTGCCGCTCCGACATTTCAGGGCCCTTCACCGAAAAGCCTATCCACCACTTCACCAGACGCTGCACCAGCCCGAGCCGGATCAGCAGCGAAAAATAACGCATCATTTTCATCTGTAACAGACGCATTCCGGGCACAGCCGTATAAAACTCTATATTGGGAATCCCTGTGGAATAGAAGGCCGTGGATACGTCACCCCAGGGAATGGACACGGAAAGGGATTCGCCGCTGGCATAGGGAATCTTGCGGGAGAGAGACACTATGGGGATCTTCGTCAGTTTACCGTCACGGCGTATGGCACCGCCTTGAGCAAAACCTTCCAGAATGGTCTTGGCCGTTCCGGGACTCACCCGCCCGCTCTTCGATTTGAAAGCCATGGTCAGATGGGTGGCGTCGGGAAGGGCATCTTTGAGCATGGCGGCAATGCAATCGGAAGGAACCACATCAAAACCCACACCGGGCAAGGCCAGAACATTTTTCGATGCCCAGCGTCGGTTCATTTTGTGGACATATTCAAAAACGGAGATCTCGCCCGTCACATCCATATAATGGCAACCCGTCTGCATGCAGGCTGCGAGAAAAACCTCCGCTGTCGCCGAGAAAGGACCCGCACAGTTCAATACCACGCTCATGCCCTTCAAAGCCACAGCGACAACCTCCGCACTTTCCAGATCAAAAATCTTATAGGGCAGATGAAGCTTTTTCGCCAGAGCGGAGACAGCCTTTTCATTGCGCCCCGCCAGAACAGGACGAAGCCCCCGGTTCAAGGCCTCTTCAGCACAATGCCGGCCTGTATAGCCGTTCACACCGTAAATCATCCATTCTTTTTCTTGAGGGGAAGTGGTCATGAGATGCATCCTTTCAAAGTCAAAACTTGATTTATGTCTTACATTCTACCCCAAGAGCAGAAAATACGGGGAATGTTTTTCACCACAGAGATAGAAAGAGAGAGGCGAGGGGCGAGGGACGAAGAGCGAGAAGCGAGGGGCGAGAAGCGAGGGGCGAGGAGCGAGGGACGAAGAGCGAGGAACGAGGGGCGAGGAACGAGGAGCGAGGAGCGACGGCAGGTAGGGGCACGGCATGCCGTGCCCACTTGATCCACTTGGTCCACTGACCCCGCAGTAATGCCCAGAACCAACCCCCGCCCCTCCCACATCCG
>JAAYJV010000132.1 GCA_012522755.1 Candidatus Hydrogenedens sp. | reverse complement strand
CCTGAAGGCGGTTGGAGTCTTTCAATGCCTCGGCCGTAACCTTTGTGGCGCTGCGGATAACCAGACCATCATAGTCATTGATAATCGCAGCCAGTTCTTCCGGAGACTGAGGCGGTTTCACATCCGTTTCAATCCCGGCTTCTTCAAAAAGTTTGATGCTCTCTTCGCATAAATTGTCCAGCAGCAGTACGCGCAACATGAGATATTCTCCATCCAGAGGCTTAAGAATAGTAGGGAGTCTGGGCGCGGCCTCTGAACCGTGTCCATCTTATAAACGAAAGGGGGATCGGGACCTATTCCCCTTCGGGGATTTATGAGTTTTCGGTCATGCAGACCTTTATTTCAAAGAGAAACATGATACCCGCCCTGTGCTATAAACTACCTGAAAGGAGGCTTTAAATGCAAATTCCCGCCGGGATGGGCTGAAGCATGAAACGCGATTTATGAAATGAAGAAGACTTCCGCTGATGGTATATTTTCAACACGGAGGCACAGCGGGGAACCCGGTGAGAGGCATGAAAAGAGCGAAGAGTTCTTTCTGGCCATCGCCCCCCGCCTGCAGGCTGCTTTCCGGGAAAAGTTGCATTATCCGGCGGGGGTCATTACAATTTCAGGAAAATCGGCACTAGAAAATAAGTCGGGGCCTCCTGTCTTTTTAAATCCATTGCAGGCGCTCCGGCCTTATTCTTTGATCTTTGAAGGAACACAATTTCATGAGTTACTTTATTTCCCTGAGTCCGGTCATGCAGGCCTTCATCGCCACGATGATTTCGGCCAGTACCACAGCCCTGGGCGCTTTGCCGGTCTTTTTCTTTAAAGAAATCAACCGCAAACTGCTGGATGGAATGCTGGGTGCCGCGGCGGGAGTCATGATTGCCGCCAGTTTCTGGTCCTTGCTTCTGCCGGCCATTGAAATTGCTGAAGAGCTGGGCTATACCCCCTGGCTGCCTGCTGCACTGGGTTTTCTCACCGGTGGTGCCTGTCTTCTGCTCATCGATAAAATCCTGCCTCATCTGCACCCCAGTCTGGCCGATGCCGATGCGGAAGGCCTGCCCACCTCCTGGCGCAGAAGCACTTTGCTTGTTCTGGCCATTACACTGCACAATTTTCCCGAAGGTCTGGCTGTGGGAGTCGCCTTCGGAGCGGCTGCGGCCGGTATGCCCGGAGCCACGCTGGCCGGTGCCATTGCTCTGGGCATTGGTATTTCTTTGCAGAACTTCCCTGAAGGAACGGCCGTCGCCATGCCTCTGCGTCGCGAAGGGCTGTCACGGACCAAATGCTTTCTCTTGGGTTCGGCTTCCGGATTGGTGGAACCTGTCGCCGGAGTTTTGGGTGCGGGGCTGGTCATGCTCGCGCGGCCGGTTCTTCCTTTTACCCTGGCTTTCGCAGCGGGAGCCATGATCTTCGTTGTAGCTGAAGAACTCATCCCTGAAAGTCAGCGTGAAGGCGATACGGATATTCCAACCATAGGACTCATGATCGGCTTCACGCTCATGATGCTGCTCGACGTCGCCTTTGGATGAACTGCGCTGTGCCCCTCTCAAAGAGCGGCGAAGTATTCGCGGACCACAGCGACATCACGGGCGATGGCATCAATCAAGGCCTCATGGGAATCAAAACGTTCCTCCCCCCGCATGCGCTTGCAGAAGATCACCTCTATTTCCGCACCGACGATGTCTTCAGAAAAGTCCAGCAGATGCGCCTCTATCATGGGCTTGTCATGCTGGATGGTGGGTGCAATACCGATATTCACGGCTGACAGAAATTCCCGTTTGTCCAGACGTACCCTTGCCGCATAGACACCATGGGCGGGAATCACGCAATCACAGGGATCCAGATTCACCGTTGGAAAGCCAAGAGTGCGGCCTATGCCCCGTCCTGACTGAACCACACCGCAAATGCTGTAATGGCGGCCCAGAAAAGAAGGCAAACTGTCCAGCTGACCCTGAAGGATCTTCTCCCGGATGAGTGTGCTGCTGATACGCTGTCTCTGCACAATCAGGGGCGGCACCTGCCGGGCGAGAAAGCCGTGTTTCTTTCCAGCCTCCTGAAGAAAGTCAAAATTGCCCGCAGCCGCTTTTCCAAAGGCGAAATCATGTCCCGCTATAATCCCTTTGATATGACAGCGTTTCAGAAGAATCTCTTCGACAAACTGGCCGGGAGTGAGGCTGGCTGTGTGGGCATCAAAAGGAAGAAAGTACAGCACTTGTACGCCGAGCTCCGCCAGCAATCGGCATTTGACGGGATTGGGCGTCAGAATATCAGGGGCCGTATCCGGAGCGAAAAACTGGCGCGGATGGGGTTCCAGCGTCATGACAGCCGGGACGCCCTTCATCTTTTCCGCTTCCTCCACCAGAGCGGAGATAATCTCCCGATGTCCCAGATGCACCCCGTCAAAGCAGCCCACAGCCAGGACAAGGCGGGAAAACTGCTCACTGGTTGTTCTGGCATCGGCAATGATGTGCATGACTCAACTCTTTTCCTCTGTCAATCAGACAAAAACAGTTTTGGGCTGTATACGCTTGCCCTGGGGTGTTTTCTGGAGCTCGGCAAGAGCAATCAACTGCTGACGGCTGTTCTTCAGCTGAACCCAGCCCGCCTCGATCTCTTCCGGAAGGCTGAGATACTCGGAGGAAAGGACACGACCGCTCTTTATAAAATTCTCCTGGGTCTCATCGAGAACAATGACGGGCAAATGCAGAGCATCATCCATGGGATGGAGATGGGCAGCCACCTTTTCTCTCGTGTCCAGTTGATCCAGCGGAAGGGCATCTTCTATGGAATACTGACCCACCCGCGTACGGCGCAACTGTGCAAGCACGCCACCACAGCCCAGAATAGTCCCCACATCGTGACACAATGTACGTACGTAAGCACCGCTTGAACAGGCTATGGACAGGACGGCCTCGGGCGTTTCCCAATCAAGTATATCAAAACGATCTATCCGTACATCTCTGGGAGGCCGTTCAATTTCCTGTCCTTCCCGGGCAATTTTGTAGAGACGTCTTCCTCCGATTTTGATGGCGCTGACCATGGGCGGAATCTGTTTGATCTCGCCCAGAAACTGATTGCAGACCGCTTGTACCGCATCCAGGGAAAGATCGCCGGGCACAGGCTTTTCTTCCAGGATTTTTCCATCCAGATCATGGCTGTCTGTTGTCAGACCCAGACGAAGGGCTCCTTCATAACTTTTGTCCAGTCCCGAAAGATGCTGGGAAAGGCGTGTCGCCTGGCCGATACACATGACCAGCAATCCTGTCGCCCGGGGATCCAGTGTTCCCGTATGACCGATCCGGCGGATACCGGTGGCTTTGCGCAGTGCGTCAACAACGTCATGAGAGGTAATGCCTTGAGGCTTGTCTACCAGTAATATTCCGTTCAGTTGCATCAGATCAGTTTCCTGAAAGGGCTGAGAGTTGTGAAAGAAAAGTGATGGGGCCTGAAAGCTGATCAGCCAGCCCAGGGACTGTCCGGCCATTGAGCCAGTGCGTCGAGCAGGCGGCTCCGGGCTTCTTCCAGAGGATAGGGCAGGGTTGCACCGGCCGCCATGGCATGACCGCCACCACCCAGACTGCGCATGAAATCCGCACTGTTGAAAAGAGCCGTGGAACGTCCGCTGATACGGGTCTCTCCTTCATCAAAACATTTCATCAGAATGGAAACCTCCACACCACTGATGTTTTGCCAGAGATTGATCAGATTTTCCGAATCGGCTGCAGTGGCGCCCACTTCTTCCAGGTCTTCCGCTGTGAGCCAGGAAATGGCCACAGCTCCCTGTTGATGAAGCTCAACACGCTGGAGAGCGCGGCGCATGATTTCAAATTTCCGGGGGGACATATCACTGAAAAAGCGTTTGTTCAAAGCCCCGACATCAATACCTGTTTCCATGAGCTCCGCCGCGAGACGATGGCTTCGGGCTGTCGTGTTGGAAAAGCGAAAACATCCTGTATCACTGGCAATGGCCGCATAAAGACAGGCCGCCGATTCAGAAGTGAAAGGAACTTCCGCAGCCTGATACAGTTCAGCGATCAGTTCACCTGTGGCGGCATAGGTCGTGTCAATGAATCCGACAGATCCGGGCTCACCTGTTTCCTGATGGTGATCAAGAATAAGCAGGCGCTTCTCCGGATCAAACTTATCTTCCAGAGCACCGGTCCGGCTCCGGATACCGCAGTCGATGAGGACGGCCAGATCATAATCGGGCACTTCACCCTCTGCGTCAACAATGGAACTGACTCCGGCCAGCTCGGAGAAGATATCGGGGATGGGATCCGCGCAGGCACAGACAATTTCTGTTTTGCCCAGCTGTTGCAGCAGCAGACGCAAGGCGAGCATGCTGCCCACAGCGTCCCCATCGGGATTCTGGTGTATGGCCAGATAAAAGGAATGGGCCGCACGCAGTTCCGTGATCACTTCAAAATGCTTCAGATGCAGCATGGGCTGCTGCTGTTTTTCCGCATGAATCGCCTCAAAGATTCCTTCCAGATGATACACTTCATCCAGCGAGTTATCAGGAAAAAAACGGATCTCAGGCAGTACGCGCATATGCAGGTGTTTGCCCACTTCACGGCGAACCCAGCCCGCGCTGCTCTGCAGACCGATGAGAGAACTCTTCCGCTCCGCTTCCGTGCCCATGAGGCTCACATAAACATTGGCATAGCGCAGATCTCGGGACATGCGCACGCCCATGACGGAAACAAAACCGATACGGGGGTCTTTGATCCCCTGAGAGATCAGCCGCGCCACTTCTTCCTGAATCAAAGCGCCGACGCGGGCGACTCTGCCTTTACCTTTCATAGCATCTCTATCCTGTAATCCGTCAAAAGCGCCCGGTGGTCCTGATTGGCAAAGGAGGCCACACTGCTCAGTTGGCTGTTAACATGGCGCACGTCATTGCCGATGATACACACGACCAGACATGCGCTTTTCCACAGATCGGGGTCGCCCAGCTCGGCGACGGAAGCATTAAAACGATTGCGTATGCGCTCTTTGAGGCTCTTCACGATCCGCCGCCGATCCTTCAGAGAACGGGATTCGGGCAAGGCCAGATCCAGATGAAGCACGCCTATGGTCACAGAGCACCACTCTCCAGGGTTCTTGCGATCTCTTCTATCTCGAAGGTTTCAATCACGTCCCCTTCCTGAATATCCTCATAGTTTTCCAGCTTGATGCCGCATTCATAACCGGTGGCAATACTTCTGACGTCGTCTTTATGACGGCGCAGGGAGGCAATCTTGCCTTCGTATTTGATCACACCGTCACGGATAAGCCGTGCAAGAGCACCGCGTTTCGTTTCGCCATCAGTCTGATAGCATCCGGCGATTTTACCCAGAGCGGAAGAGGCGAAGACATTGCGCACTTCGGCGTGGCCTTGTACCACTTCCCGTTTTTTGGGAGCAAGCATCCCTTCCAGAGCAGCACGCACTTCCTGCTGCGCCTCATAGATGACGCGATAAGAGCGGACATCCACACCCGTCTCATCAGCCTTGCGCCTGGCTCTTTCGTTGGCAACCACGTTGAAGGCGATGATGATGGATTCGCTGGTGACAGCCAGATCAACGTCTGTTTCAGTCACAGCACCCACACCGGCATGTACGATATTGATAGCAACCTCGGCTGTGCCCAGATCCTGGGAGAACATACTCTTGAGCGTATCCACGGAACCCTGAACGTCCGCCTTGATAATCATGTTCAAAACCCGTTGTTCCTGATCGTGCGCAAGGGCCTGGAAATCTTCCAATGTCATCTGGCGGGTCGTCGGTCCCCGTCGGATCCGTTCCAGATCAAGACGCTGTTCGGCAACTTCACGGGCAATGCGTTCGTCCGGAGTGACAATGAACACTTCGCCCGCTTCAGCCGGTGTGCTGAAGCCTGTGACCACTACAGGGGTGGAGGGTCCCGCCTCCTGCACCTGAACACCGCGACAGTCGATCATGGTCCGGACGCTGCCATAAGCAGTTCCGGCCAGGAAAGAATCGCCCACACGGAGCGTACCATCCTGCACAAGAACCCAGGCCACCGGCCCCAGCCCCTGAGACAGCTCAGATTCCACAATGGTGCCCCGGGCACGCTTGTTCGGATTGGCTTTCAACTCCAGCATTTCCGCCTGAAGAACAAGCATTTCCATGAGCTCATCAACGCCCTCATTCATTCTCGCGCTGATATTTCTCATGATCGTGCTGCCACCCCACTCTTCATCCAGCAATTCGTATTGCGTCAATTCCTGACGGACACGGTTGGGATCCGCCGCAGGCAGATCGCATTTATTCACCGCAACGACAATGGGCACCTCCGCCGCTTTGGCATGATCAATGGCCTCAATGGTCTGCGGTTTCACCCCATCGTTGGCAGCCACCACCAGGACAACCACGTCGGTAACATGAGCACCCCGGGCGCGCATCTGCGCAAAGGCCTCATGACCGGGAGTATCCAGGAAGGTGACCCGGTTGCCATCGTGCAATTCAATATCATAAGCGGCAATATGCTGCGTGATCCCGCCGGCCTCGCCTTCCACAACCCGGGTGGCGCGGATGGTATCGAGGAGGGTCGTTTTTCCATGATCCACGTGGCCCATGACAGTCACCACAGGCGAACGGGGGACCAGATCAGCTGGATCGTCCTCTTCTTCCTTGAAAAGCTCTTCCTCTTCTGGAATAGCCACGATCACGGTAAACTTGAACTTTTCAGCTACCTTGCGGGCCTCTTCTATCGTAAGACTCTGATTCTTACTCATGAGAAGGTTTTCTTCCATGAATGCGAGGATAACGTCATTGACCGGGATTTGCATCAGACCGGCAAGCGCTTCGACGGTAGTATCTGTTTCCACCTCAATGGTGCCGCCGACTACAGGTTCTTGAGTAGTGATGACTGTTTCCTCACGTTTTCTTTTCCGTCGTTTACGCGGCCCGCCAAAGCCTGTACCACTCCGGAACTCCCGGATAGCCGCTGCGGTTTCACGTCGTACACCATCTTCCCGCAAGCGGGAGCGATCCACTTTTCTGGCCCGTTTTCGACGATCCCCTTCAGGAGCACTCTTCACGGGAGCCTGAGAAATCAGATCCGGTTGCGCTGCAGCCGGAGTAGTGCCACGACGGCCGTCTGCGCCCCGACGTCCGACACGGGCCGCCGGAGGTTCGGCTGCGCGACGCTTCCGTTCGGCATCCCGCTCCAGAACAGCACGAAGCACTTCGGGATCGGCCTGAATGTTCGATAAGGTAGGCCCCTGCGGCTCAGCGATCTGCTGTTCCCGACGGGCCTGGCGCCGCTGTTCTTCCACATTGCGTTTTTCAGCCTGAGCCAGTGCACCGGAGCCCTGCTCTTCTTCCAGAGACTGAACGCGGGCATCACGTCGTTCAAGATCAGCCAGCCGTTCTTCTTCCGACTCTTCAATAATTTCCGCTATCACCTTGGGAGCTTCGGCTTCCGCAGCCTGTTTTTCCTCAGCAGGCTCCTCTTCTCCCGGTGTTTCGTCCGATACTTTTTCCGATACTTCTTCGACAATTTCAGCCTCTTGAACAGCGGAGGCTTCCCCTTCCACCTCAGCAGCCGTTTCCAGCTCTTCAATGATAATGGCCGCAGCGACTTCCTCTTCGACTTCCGGCTGAGCCGTATCAAGCTCTTCCTCTTTGTCTTCTGAAATAATCTCAGCCTCAACGGCATCTTTTTCTGCAGTCGCTTTGGCTTTGGCTTTGGCTTTGGCTTTCGGTTTTGCCTTCGCCTTGGCTTTTGGCTTCGCTTTAGCTTTGGCTTTGGCCTTGGCTTCAGCTTTCTTTTTCTCCGCTTCAGCCTTTTTCTTTTCCGCAGCCTCTTTCTTCTTTCGCTCCGCTTCAGCCTTTTTCTTCTCTGCAGCCTCTTTCTTTTTACGCTCCGCTTCTTCCTTCTTTTCCTGTTTCTGAACCTCTTTGAGCATCTTGTCAAAAACGGAGGAATCTTCATCAATTTCGTAGAGCAGATCCACCACATCATTGGGCAAAGAAGCATCGATGCTGTCAACTTCAAATTTAAGTTGACGCAGCATCTCCAATGCCTCTTCAGGCTGCCAGTCAAATCCTTTTAAATTTGCAAGGGTATGCATTCTGTTTCAATCTCCTGGTATGCCTCGGCCCGCTCATTCAATGGGGCAAATACACAGCTCAATACGACAGTCGGCAAAAACAGCCTATTCCGCAGTCTCCTCTGAAGCATCGGACTCTTCAGAACTTCCGCCTTCTTCTGAGACCTCAGCCACTTCAGCCGATTCAGCAGCATCGGCTTCTTTTTCCACTGCTTCAGAAAGATCAGCAGCCGGCTCTTCGCCTGCAGCTTCTTCGCCGCCTTCGTCGGTTATTTCAGGTGCGCTCTCCTCTTCCGCGGGGAGAGGCTCAGCATCACCTCGAATATCAATATTCCAGCCGACCAGCTGAGAGGCCAGCCGTGCATTCTGTCCGGATTTGCCAATGGCCAGCGACAGCTGCTCCTGAGGCACCTGAACATGGATACGCTGCATTTCCTCGTTCAACTCGATATCCAGAATATCAGCAGGGTTCAGCGCATTGATACACAGTTCCAAAGGATCATCGTTCCAGCGGATGACATCGATCTTTTCGCCATTGAGTTCTTCAACCACCGCACGGACCCGGGCACCTTTCAATCCCACACAGGCGCCTACTGCATCCACATTGGAATCTTTGGAAGCCACGGCTATTTTGGTCCGGTTGCCCGCATCACGGGCAATGGCTTTGATTTCAACGGTACCGTCCATGATTTCGGGCACTTCAAATTCAAAAAGGGCATGCACAAGATCAGGAGCCACACGGGACAGCAACACCTTGGCACCCCGGCTGGAACGATCCACTTCCATGATGATGGCGCGGATGCGATCACCGATTTTGTAATTTTCACGGGGAGACTGTTCACGATAGGGCAAAATAGCTTCAACCTGACCCACGGTAACATAGAGATTGCGTCGGTCAATACTCTTCACCGAACCTACCACCAGATCGCCTTCATGCTGTTTGAAATCCTTGAAAATACGTTCGCGTTCAGCATCTCTGATCTTTTGAATGATCACCTGACGGGCTGTCTGGGCTGCAATACGCCCGAAATTCGCGGGCTCAGCAGGAACTTTCAATTTGTTGCCCACAACGACTTCAGAATTGAGTTTCAGCGCATCTTCCAGAGAAATTTCCGAGGAAGGATCTTCAACGGTTTCAGTGACCAGGCGGATTTCAAAGACTTTGAAGGACAGAGGCTGTTTTTCGACTTCAACAGACACATGGGCGGCCTTGTGCATGGCTTTACCCGCCGCCACTTCAATGGCGCTGCGAATCGCTTCAATCAGCGTGTCCATATCCACGCTTTTCTCCGCTTCAAGCTGTTGCAGGATCATTTTCATGTTTTCAGGCAAGACTATCTCCTCAGACAGGAGGGATCAGAGATCCAACCTGGCCTTCTTTATGTTCTCCAGATGTAAAGCAACCTCGACATTGCCCATCTGGATACGGATCAGATCACCGTCAAGAGCACGTAAAATGCCCCGAAAACGGGACCGTCCAACGACAGGTGCACGGGTTTCAACACGAACCGGCTCCCCGCAATAGCGTTCAAAATGAGCCGGCTTGCGCAGGGGACGGCTGATCCCCGGCGATGAAACTTCGAGCATATAACGACCATCGAGAAAATCGGCGCTGTCCAGCAGAGGATCCATCATCCGGGATGCTTGCGTACACTCATCCATCGTGATGCCGGAACCTTCTTTATCTATATATATGCGCAATAAAGGCGCACCCGCATGACGTGACATCTCCACTTCCACCAGCTCAAAGCCGAGCTGCTGCAAGTCGGGTTCCAGTAACAGCCACGCCTGGCGCACCAGGGCGTCTGTCTCCATAAAATATACCTTTCCGGCCCGGAGATCAGGCAAATTATCAATAAAAAAAGTGGGTCAAGACCCACTTGTTGCGGTCGCTATCTGTTACCAGTACAATAACATAGATCACGGCAACGGTGCAACCGATTCACGCTGAGAAACCCGTGTGGCGGGTACCTTCGCGTGCTTTCAGCTGATTGTTCTTCTGCTTGGATTTATAGCATCATTACTACCAGATTCCGCTTGGATGTTTTGTCCGTTCGATAACTGAAAAAAACACCGCCGCACACAGTACAGTGGGGCACAATGTGGATATTGTGCCTGAAAACGCCGGCATTTTCAAGTTGGAGACGATTCGCGGAGGGAATATCAAGATTGCGATCCCGGGCCGGGTACCCCGCATCACGCCACAGACCCGCCAGTTCCGCCGACACCTCATAACAGCAGACGTGAGCACAGGGCCCCACAAGAGCCAGCAGAGAAGCCGGGGAAGATGAAAAATGCTCTTTCATCGCCTGAACACCGGCAAGGGCGATATTATGGAAAGTGCCCTCACGACCGGCATGAAGCAGGCCGATGGCACGACACACAGGATCAAAAAGAAGGACAGGGGCGCAATCGGCCACACTCATACTCAGAAGGACACCCGTTTCGTCGGTGCACAGGCCGTCGGCTTCCACAACTCCCGAACGGGCTTCATCAGCTCTTACGACCCGGGTACCATGCACCTGATGAACACGGACCGGCTCCCTGTCGGGCTGGCCCGGCACTGAAAGAAAGCGTCTGGTATTTTCACGGGCACTTTCACGACCACCGCAATCGCCCGTGCTCTTGTCGGACATGGCCGCCAGACGAAGACCCGCCTCTTCCAGAAATGAAAAAGACTGCATGGCTACCCGCTTTCCATGAAGCTGCGTCCCTTACAGCACATATTTGTTCAGGTCACGGCTTTCCGCCACTTCCGAGAGACGTTCTTCCACAAATTCCGCTGTAATGACCACCTCTTCGCCCGGCCGTTCCGATGCGGTAAAAGACAGGTCTTCCAGAACATATTCGAGGATGGTATGAAGTCGACGGGCACCGATATCTTCCGTATCCGCATTGACCTGCTCGCAGGTTTCCGCCATTTTTTTCAGCGATTCAGGGTCAAACTGAAGGGTCACGCCTTCCGCCTGGAGCATGGCCTGGTATTGTTTGATCAGCGAATATTCCGTTTCTGTAAGAATCCGGAGAAAATCATCAGCACGCAGGCTGCTCAGTTCCACACGGATGGGGAAGCGGCCTTGAAGCTCCGGAATCAGATCCGATACCTGGGTCATATGAAAAGCGCCTGCCGCTATGAAAAGAATATGATCCGTCCGCACGGAACCATATTTCGTCAGAACAGTGCTGCCTTCCACAATGGGCAGAATATCACGCTGCACTCCCTCCCGTGACACATCGGGACCGTGTCCCCGTTGTCCCCGCCCCGCGATTTTGTCTATTTCATCGAGAAAAACGATCCCGCTGTTTTCCACATTCTCCACAGCACGACGGGCCGCCAGATCCATATCTATGAGTTCCTGAAAGGCCTCCTGCAGCAGAATCTCACGGGCTTCCGCCACAGTCACTTTTTTCGCTTTACGATGGCGGGGCGTCATATGTCCGAAAACATCCTGCAGATTCATCCCCATTTCTTCCATGCCGCTGGAAGCGAAAATCTGGAGCATGGCGTTTTCTTTGGACTCCGTCACCGTCAGCTCCACTTCTTTGTCTTCCATCTCACCGGCCGCAAGCTTGTTGCGAATCATATTGCGCACCTTTTCCCGGGCGGCCACGCCCGGTTCCACGCCCGGTTCATCGCCGGCCTGGGGATCTCCGGGGAAGAACTCCGCACGCTTCGGTCGCTGCGAAGGCATGGGCAACAACAGATCCAGAAGGCGACGCTCCGCCTGTTCACGCGCTTTTTCTTCACACTCCTTGCGAAGCTCTTCACGGGCCATTTTCACAGCCACTTCCGTCAGTTCCCGAATCATGGATTCGCAATCACGACCCACATAACCCACTTCCGTGAACTTGCTCGCTTCCACTTTCACAAAAGGCGCATCGGCCAGTTTGGAAAGGCGCCTGGCGATCTCTGTTTTGCCCACTCCCGTGGAGCCGATCATGATGATATTTTTCGGGACCACCTCATCCCGTATGCCTTCCGGCAGTTGAATACGTCGCCAGCGGTTGCGAAGCGCAATGGCCACTTTGCGCTTGGCCTCATCCTGACCGACAATATATTTATCCAGCTCCTGAACGATTTCCTGAGGCGTCAAGGCTTGCATATCCAGTTCCTTATGGCTGCAGTGTCATTTAACAATTCGGGCATAAACAGAAAGTATACCCACTGTCTGCGCCCAAAGAAAAGTCCGCTTTATCTGAGACAGGGGCTGCCCTTTTTGCGGCACAACGGCCCGGCTGAAGTATACCACGGATCACCGGAGAGCCGGAAAGCCCGGGAACGCCTCACTCCTCAGAGGATTGAAGAGGGTGTTCCTCCAGAGGCCGGAGCGAAGGAAGAACAGGCCTTTCAACCTCTTCAGGATCAGCAAGTTCTTCAACCGGGCTCCGAAGAGCCGCCAGAGGCGCTAATCCGGAGACAAAACCATCGCCCGATGCCATCATAGACGAAGCACCCTCCTGCGGCTTCCTTGCTCTGGTCCCTTCCAGAGGAAGCAAGGGAGCAGCCGTGTCGTCTTCCAGTCCGTCCAGCTCTTTATGGATCTCTGTTTCCCTGGGAAAACGCTGCAGAAAAAGTAAAATCACATTGCGCAACGAAGAAAGATCCCCGTTGCGGGTAAACACGGCGATGAGCTCCTTCAACAATACAGTGGCTTCATCAGCACGGGTCGCATGCTTCACCAATCGCTCAAACCAGTGGAGTGCTTCCATATACCTCTTCTGATGAATCAGATTATGGGTAATTCTGGAAAGCACCACCGGATGCCCCGGATACATATGGACCAGAATAAAATATTCCTGCAGAGCGCCCAGCCAGTTCCCCTGTCTTTCCAGACTTTCAGCCGCAGCCAGATGCGGCCGATCCGAAGCTGCGGGATGATCCGGCAAAATCAGCTCCACAAGCAGACGTGAAAGAAGCGATACGGCGAGATGACCATAAAGAGCCGTACCTGCAACGAGCAAACCCAGCAGTGAAAAGATGAAAAGAACCACATCATCGTGCATCAGCTGACGAAGGGTCAGAATTTCCAGTGAACAAAAGACTGTGACGGCACCCAGCAGTAATAACTGACGGCGCACACTCCATTCTTTCTGGCGGTGAAAACGTTCATGAAGCGACCAGATTCCGAAACCCAGAAAAAGGGCGAGAAGTATCCCTCCTGAAAGATACAAAAAAGGTTGGACGCTGTCCTGCAGCATATTCATGGAAAAAATATGTATCATGAAAGCGTTTCCATCTCATTGTCCAACAAAGCCATTTCCACTAGACTACTGCAAAAGCACGGTTGCTTGTCAACTTTACTGTCTCAGACCGGATCTGTCCACGATCCGTTTCTCCACTCTCACCCAAAAAAAAAGTCTTTTTCAACAACTTATGAAAAGCCAATGCCTTTCCCTTGCATAAATAATCAAATAAAGGTATCATTAATAGAATAGAAATCTGAACCGGAAGATGGCTTAGGAGCAGCAACCATGAAAAATACCTCTTTAGTGAAACTTGTCGTACTGTGCTGCCTGTTCATGGCTGTCCTTTTTATCATCAGCACTCAGGATGCACAGGCTCAATCGGCCGATCAGAAACTTGCCCAGCAGGAAGGTCTGGGAACCAAAGAAATCGACAAAGACAAACTTCCCGGAAAGCTGGAATATACCATTGCCATCGGCTCAGTGATCGCTATGGTAGCCGTGATGAAATTTGCTTGAGTCACGGCAACTGCTCGGCTCAATCCCGGCTTTCACTGAGCAAACAGGACGCTGGCAATGCCGACAATCCGCTTTAGGATTCTCCACCTCAGGAACTCTTGACTCACAATGAGAAACATCGGGCGGTGAATCTGCCCCGCAGAAACAGGATGGTACTGTGTCCGAACGGATTTTGTGGTTGAAGACCCATGCACTGCTGCAGGATGAGACGATAAACTGTCTCCAGGCCGCTTCTTATGAAGTGGATCTTGTGGACAGTCTGGAACAGGTACACCCAAAGCTTGATTCCGGCGACTATCAGATCTTTCTCGCCCCCTTGCAGTGGCTGGATCAGAGTTGTCTGCCACTCATCCAGGAGATCCGCCGGAAATATCCCCACATAAGCAGCTTCATCACAGTCGAAGTGAGTGATATGCTGCAAGACCTCCCTGCATCCACAGCAGAACTCAGCCTGTTGCTGGTGAATCCGGAAGAGCCCACCCGCCTGGTTGCCGCTATCGCAAAAGCCCTGCGCCGACAGAAAAAAGAAGAACACAGTTCATCTGAAGAGCTGCAGCAAATACAGAAAGAACTGTTCCGAACAAGAGACCATCTGAATATTCTGCTGGACAGCACCATGGATGCCGTATTCACTCTGGGCACCACTCTGGCCATCACTTATGCGAACCGGGGTGCAAAAAGCATGCTCGGCTACAGCTCCGAAGATCTGTCAGCCATGTATTTTGAAGGCTTGCTGCGCGGTGCCGAAGAAGAGTCCACACTCCTCTTTGCCAGACTCGAAGAAGGAGCCATTCAGAATCACGAAACAGAACTGCGCCATAAAGACGGGCGCTGGATCCCAGTGATCATGTCGCTGTCCAAAGCCTATGACCATCTGGGCAATTTCATGTCCCTTCTGGCCATCTGCAAAAACATCACGAAACAAAAGCAGCTGGAAAGTGAACTCAAAGAAAAGATTGTCACCGACAGCCTCACAGGGCTGTACAACCAGCGCTATTTTTATGATCGACTCGCAGAGGAAATCGAGCGTGCCCGCAGGCAGAATCATCCCCTGTCCCTGCTCCTCTTTGATGTGGACCACTTTAAAACTTATAATGATACCCACGGACATCTGGAAGGTGATCGGCTCCTGAAAACCATCGGCGAAGTGGTCCGACTCTGTACCCGCGATTATGTGGATACGGGATGCCGCTACGGGGGCGATGAATTCACCGTGATTCTGCCCGAGACCGATCTCATCCATGCGAAAAATATTGCCGAGCGTATACGCGCTTCTTTTGAGCGCTATGCTTTTGACCCCTGTACGCTCAGCATAGGACTCATGACCTATAACAAGAAAACGCCCCATCGGGAAGCGTCGGCGGAAAGCTTTATACGCCATGCCGACGAAATGATGTACAATGCAAAGCGTTCGGGAGGCAACCGCGTCTACATTTATGACGCAGACGAAAACCACAGCCTCTCCGAGAGTTGAGCACATCAGTCAACACTCCCCTGTACGGGCCAGTCTGGAGGAATTATGAAGTTCGGAATCTGCAATGAAATCTTCAAAGAATGGAACGACATGGAACGGACCATTCACTATGTGAAAGAAGCCGGCTATGACGGATTGGAGATCGCTCCTTTCACGCTCGCGCCTTATGTAAGCGATATCCCCGCTTCTACCCGGGCCGATATCGTACGCCACGCCGAAGCGGCCGATCTGGATATACTCGGCATTCACTGGGTTTTTGTCGGGCCGGAAGGGGTTTTCCTCACCCATCCCGATAAAGAGGTGCGGGATTTCACAGCGCGTTATCTCATTGATCTCGTCAATTTCTGTGGAGATGTGGGCGGAAAAGTGCTCATCTTCGGATCACCCAATCAGCGCAATGTGGACCGGGATGTCACCTACAACCAGGCCTTCGGCTATGCCCGTGAGGTCTTTGAAGCGGCCCTGCCCGCCTGTGAAGAACGGGGAGTGACCATCTGCATGGAACAGCTCACACACTGGGAAACCAATTTCTGCCATACTCCCGAGCAGACCGTTGAGCTCATTGATGCCGTCAACCACCCGAATTTCCAACTGCTTCTGGACACGAAAGCCATGTCCTATCTTCAGGAAGACCGGGCGACCCTGATTCGCAAATACGGCAAATACCTCTGCCATTACCATGCCAACGACACGAACTTCCACGGACCCGGCTGGGGCGAAGTGGATTTCGCACCCATCTTCGAAGCTCTCAAAGATATCAACTACGATCGTTATGTATCTGTGGAAGTCTTCCGCTTTGAAGCCGGACCCGAGGCCATCGCCGAAAAAAGCCTGGCCTATATGAAGCAATTCGTCTGATTTTTCTCTCTGAAATATAACTCTCATACTTTACAGCGGAATCTGTTGTTTTCCGCTTCCAGGAATAACTCATGAAAGATAAGCTCATCATCGGTATGCCTGCCGGTTCTCTGGCTGATGTCAATCGCGGCGGCAACCTGGTTACTTTATTGAAAGCGGCCGGCTTCCCGACAAAAGGTTATGAAAAAGGAGGACCCACCACCTTTCCCCTCCATTCCATGCTCTTCGGATGGGACGGACGGCCTCAGGAATTCGGCGCGCAACTCGCACTCCATGAAGTGGATATAGCCATTGGCGGCGATGACTGGATCACGGAACGACTCTTGGAGTACCGCCTGGATTACGGAAAAGAAATCACCCTGTCCAAAGCACTGTCTCTCAACAGAGGCAAGGTGCGCATTGTCATCATCAATGCGCCCCGACCCGCAGGGCTCAGCTTTGATGACTGGCTTTCCGATCTCCTGAAAAAACAGAAGATTGTCCGTGCCGTCTCTGAAATGCCTTATCTCTTCATTCAATGGTTTCAGAAAAAACGTGCAGCCCTCGGTTTTGGCGAAGAATGGGACTGCTATTCCATTCAGAAATACAACACGCCGCCGAAGATTGAAAAAGGCCTCGTCGTCTATGAATCCTGGGGAAAAACGGAAGCCAAAGTACTTCATGGCAGTGTGGATTTCGGACTGGAAATAACACAGACCGGCAGTGCCATACGTAATTACGGACTGGAAATCAGCGAAGAAATCATGGAATCCGAAGCCGGTGTCTGGGCGGCACAGGGGCTGAAAAACAATCCCGAAAAATATGAACTGGCCCGTATGTTTCTGCTGAACCTCTATGGCGCCGTATTCGCCGAGAACAAAGTGCTCATTCTTTTCAACGCCCAGAAAGATCAGGTGCCCGCCATTATCGGCTATCTCGATGAACACCGTCTCTTCGGTGATGAGCCGACCATGAATGAAGGTATCAATTTCACAGAGTTCAATATTCAGGTACGCACAGCCGACCCCGATCTGCCTCTGGCACAGGTGCGTTATGATCTGGCTTGTCTGGGCGCAACCCATATAGAAACCATTCCGTTAAACTCCTGTATACCCGACCTCAGTGTCATCGACTTCTGACATAAGCGGCTCACAGCCGAACTGAATCCTTTGCTTCCGCTGCTTCGGGAAGTGTGCAGCTCTGTCGGTGAACATTGATCGTCATGACAGACAGAAAGCTCCACGCCATGAAATCACAGCACTTTTTTCACAGCCTGCTCCTCCCCGCTTTCATCATGCTCCTTTTGCTGACCCCATACACAGGACAGAGTGAGGAGCTCCGGGCCGCATCGGGGATTCTTGAGCTGGAGTTCATGAAAAAAGCGGAGGGTATCCGGCTGCAGGCCTTGCGCGACCTGGACTATGACCGGAACCTTCTCGCCGAAAACGGCAAAGCCCTTTTCGAACTCATCCTCTATGACAGCGACGATGAGGAACTGCGCATCTGCTCTGAAAAAGGCTGGAACCATACAGCCTGCACTGCGCAGGACGGTGAAGTGCTCCTGCAATGGAAGGGCCATGCCACAGCAGGGCTGGAAGATTTTCTGGTGGAAGTTCTGGCCTCGGCCCGGCCCGCCGATAACGCCTGGCAATGGCATATACGCACAGAAGGCACTCTCAAAGAAACAAGACTGGAGGACGTGTCTTTTCCCCAGATCACACTCAACAGCAGCCTGAGTGATGGCGGTATCCTCTATCCTGACGGGCCCGGCGCGCTCATCCAATACCATTGGCTCAATGACACGCAAAAATGGCAACGCTATGGAGGCGGCTGGGGAAGCATGCAATTCATGGCCGCCTTTTCCAAATGGTCGGCCGAAGAACACCAATCCGGCTTTTACTTCGCCATGCATGACCCCAAAGGTTCGGAAAAAGAAATTGTCTTCCAATCGAAAGCCGAAGAAAAAACGGCCACCTTCTTCTTTGAACATGCCATCCCCGATACGACAAAGACCAACAACTATGAACTCCCCGGAAAAGCGGTCTGGCGGCTTTTCAGAGGCGATTGGTTTGATGCGGCGCTCTATTACAAGAACTGGGCGAAAGACACTGTCCTCTGGTGGCCGAAACTGAGCGATGAGGGTCGGGAAGACACCCCCTTGTGGATGCGCGAACTCTGTGTATGGGCCCAGACAGGCGGCTCGCCCGAAGAGGTGGTGGAACGTGTGAAAGCTTTTGCCGAATTCCTCGACGTGCCCGTGGGATTTCATTGGTACAACTGGCATGAAATCCCCTTTGACAATGACTACCCCCACTATTTCCCCGCCAAAGAGGGCTTTGAAGAAGCTGTCCGGGAACTGCAGGAAGCTCAGGTTCATGTCATGCCCTATATCAACGCAAGGCTCTGGGATACCCGCGATTGCGAAGATCAGGACTGCTCCTTCACCACTGTCGCTCTCCCCGCCGTAACAAAAAACGAGGACGGATCGCCCGTAACCGAAAAGTACAGAAGCAAGGAAAAAGACGGCTCGGAAGTGGCGCTGGGCGTCATGTGTCCCTCCACAGAACTCTGGCAGGACAAGGTCAATGAAATTGTGAGCCGACTCCATCAGCAGTGCGGAACGAAAGGCGTTTATCTGGACCAGGTGGCTGCGGCAACCCCCGTCTTATGCATGGACGAAAGCCACGGCCATCCTCTCGCAGGCGGTTCCTGGTGGAATGAAGGTTACTGGGCCATGCTCGACAGGATACGCGCCGAAATGCCCGCCGGTCATATGATCACCACCGAATGCAACGGCGAAACTTTCGTAAACCGTTTCGATGCTTATCTCAGCTGGCACTGGCAGACGGACGGGCAACTCCCTGTCTTCCCCGCCATTTACGGAGGCACCATCCAATGCTTCGGTCGTGCCTTCGGAGGCGGTGAGACCAGAGACCTTGCCCTGCGCATGAAGACAGGGCAACAGCTCGTCTTCGGTGAACAGATCGGTTGGATCAACCCTGATCTGGCCCTGGCGGAAGAAAACAGAGCCTTCTTCAAACAGGCTGTGCAACTGCGCTGGCTGTTACGGCGTTATTTTTACGCCGGAGAAATGCTGCGACCCCCTGTCCTGGAAGGGACCATGCCCAGAGTACGGGCCGACTGGCAATGGCACGGTGAACACTGGGTCAATACAGACGCCCTGCTCACTGGCGCCTGGTCCATCCCCAAAGAAAAGAAGACGGCACTCATCTTCGCCAATGTCTCCGACGAAACGATCACCCTGAAACTCGTCATCAGAAGACCCGGCGACAATACACAGGATACACCTCTTATGAGAACCATCCTGCAGGATAAAAATACCGCGACACGCAGCGACCAAGTTACCCCGGGACAAACTCTTGAACTGACGCTGGAAGCTCAGACAGCCTGCGCCTGGGAATTCCAGGAAGATATCGTATACAGCCCCCATTGATTTCACCACGAAGGCACAGCCGCAACCAGATGATGCTTTTTTCTAACCACGAAGTCAGGTAGGGCAGGTCGGTTCAAGAAGAAAGAAGAGGGGAAGGGCTGATGTCTTCCCAATGCCCATCTGAACCTCAAGAGAACACTCTTGCCTGCCTCATTGCTGGGGAAGCAGGAATCTTAGTGCGACATGAGG
>JAAYJV010000131.1 GCA_012522755.1 Candidatus Hydrogenedens sp. | reverse complement strand
CTTTTGCTGACCAAGAATAAAATAAAAGCCTTTGTAAACTCTGAGTCTTTGTTCTCCCGTCAAATGCATACATAAGTCATGGTCTTTTCCCGGGTCTCCTGCCAATGTGGAAATTGGCGTTCCCAGGTAAGTACCAGACGGTTTTATGCCTGTGTCGAGAAGATAGAATAACGCAAAGGCGGCATACAATACTGAAGAAAGGTGGTTATTCTCCTTAAAGTCTCCCAATCTGGATGCCGGTCTTTTTTGCGTTGTTATGGCTGAATGCTTTGATAGGCGGGCCGAGTCGCAAAAAAACCGGAATGACGGCGGGGGTATGTCGTGAGGCATATAAGAGACTTGAAGGCGTCAATAGTGTCCGGAGATTCGGACGGATCGGTCGGATCAGTCGGATCGGACGGATGTGGGAGGGGCATAGGTATGTCTTGGGATACAAAAGAGACTCCGGGGAGACACATAAGCCTCTTCTTCTTTCTTAGTGAAGCTTCGTGTCCTTCGTGGCTTCGTGGTTCAATTAGAAAAGATCATTTGGTTGCGGCTGTGCTGCGCTGTGTGTTCAGTGCATTCCGTGGTGAAAAAGAGCGGCTATATTGCCCTTAAAGAATCAGGCATTCTCTTCGCGGCGTCGGGCTATAAAGGCATTCACAATAGCCACTCGCACCTGACCACCCATGGGAGTGCCGCTGTATCCGTCCAGCACCTTCAGGTCAATTTTGCGGCCCTTGCGGTAATAATAAACCCAGACCGGTGCATGATAGATCAGATACTCCAGAGTTTCGCCTATGAGAGGTTTCGATCCGCGACGCCGGAGAAAATAACGAAGCAGCCCGTGCCGTCCTTTTTTATCGGCTTCTTCCTGACTGAGGATAAGAGGGAGACAATCGCCGGTCTCTTCACGGTCTTCAAGAATATCTACTCTTTCGAAGAGAGAGAAACCGCCGAAATTGGCATCCACGGAAACCCAGCCTTCGCTTTTTGTCTCCCCAAGACTCAACTCCAGCCGGATGGCATAAGCCGGAAGCCAGAGGAGTTCCACGGAAGAAGGAAGACCGTCGGCACCCAGAGAGACCGGACGCCGACGGATCAGACCGAAAAGATTTTTAATACTGCTGCGATAGAATATACCTCGTGCCTCAGCCGAGGAGATACGCAGCGGCAGGAAAAGACCGTTCACAGAGCTTTATCTGCCCGTGGACTGTTTGAATTGACGCCAGCCATAGGCGATCCAGCCACCGCCCGTAAGCAGCAGGGCAAGACCGCAGACAGCATTGACCGTGGCTGCGCGGACATTGTCATCAATGCCCAGCGTACCCAGCAATACGGGGATACCCAGAGCAAAAAGGAAAAGGCCCACGGCGATGTTTGTTTCGCCATCACGCTTTTTATGGCATTCGGGCTCTTCATTCGGTGCCTTGTCCGAACAGGTATCGTTGATTTGTTCTTTGATTTCAAGGACTTGCTCTTTGATTTTAAAACCGCTATTTTGATTGTCAGGTGTGTTGTTCATGTCGGGCTCCTATCTGAAATACCAGTAGATAAAGACGTGGGGCAACATGGACACCACAGTCCAGATACGCAAATCGGTCCAAAGTGATTTGTTGGGACGTCCTTCATTGACATAGGATTGTTTGAGAATGAATCCCACCCAGAGCATGGTTCCCACAAAGAAAAGCATGGCGGCAATGGTAGCGTAAGGCTGGTAAATGGGCCCCAAAATATTATTGATAGGGTGAAAAATTTTGCTGAGTATGGGATAAAAATATTTTGTACCAATAGCTTCAAGAGATTGTTCTAATTGCATTAGAAATTCCTTTCCTCAAGAGCAGCTTGTGCTTCAGTGCTGTGAATGACAGAACCCCAGGTGAGACCTCTGAGTTTTTCTTCCGGTTCCGGCTTCGTCAGCAGACTGACCACAACGGTCACGATCAACGCAAAGACAAAGGACCACCAGGCCACAAAGAGGAAGGGATCTTCAGAAGTGAAGAGATTAGGGGTGTAGTTCAGAATGAAGCAGAAAATGACACCCAGAGACAAACCGGCCAGGCCGCCCCATTGCGTTGCCCGGCGCCAGGTGATACCCAGCAGAAGAATGGCCAGCGTAGGCCCCTGGAACATGCTGAGAATGGTCTGGGTAAAAACGTAAATACTTTCCCGGTCCGCAATGGGTTTGGCCAGAATGGCCGTCGTGATAATCAAAAAGGCCGTGAAACCGCGACCCATGTGCAATGCGCCTCTTTCAGTGAGAGGCTTCATTTTGAAAAGACGCAGGCCGGGAGTCCAGATATCCGTAATGAATATTGTGCTGGCCGAGTTCAAGGTGCCGGAAATACTTGACATGAGTGCTGCGAAAAGGGCTGCGAACATGAGACCCCGCAGACCTGTGGGAAGCAGCAGACGGATCATTTCGGGAACAGCGCGGTCCGCCTCTTCCATGGGAAGATGCGGAACCAGAATCAGCGCACAAAGACCGGGGAGCGCAACCATGAGGGGAATCATGGACTTCAGAAATCCGCCCAGAAGCATGCCGCCCTTGGCATCCCATTCCGTCCGGGCACCCAGTGTACGCTGCACAATCACCTGGTTGCCACTCATATACGCAATGGCCAGAACGATGCCTAGCCCGAAGATGATCCCTGTCCAGGGGAAAGGCCCTGTCGTGTCATGTTCGAGAAGCAAGGTGAAGTGCTGCTGGAAATCAGGACCTTTAGCAAGAACCTGCTCACGAAGAGCCGACCAGCCGCCCACTTCCCAAAGGGAGAGAGCCAGCAGCCCGAAACCGCCGATGTATATGACAACGAGTTGAACCACGTCGGTAAATACAACCGCCGTGAGACCGCCGGAGAAAGTGTACAACCCCGTGACGATGGCCATGAGCCACACGGAATACATGGCGTTCCAGCCCAGTACGGTATGCATCAGTTTATCCGCTGTCACCCAGAGCATGATGGCGAGCATCAGAAAGAGCACTACCGCCCAGATGGCCGCATTCAAAAACTGCACGGCCCCATTGTAGCGACGCCCGAGAAACTCAGGGATCGTGAATACGCCCGTGCGCCAGAAATAAGGGACAAACACGAAGGCGGCAAAAACCATGGCCGGCATGGAACCCATCCAGTCAAAGTTGGCCGCCGAAACACCGTGTCTGAAGGTTGCCCCCGCAACGGCTACGAAGTCCGTGGCGCCGATATCACTCACCACGATGGAAAAGCCGATTGCCCAGAAAGGCAAGGATTTGCCGGAGATGAAAAAGTCTTCCGCATTGCCGATATAGCGTGTACAGAAGAGCCCGAGAAGGAGAGTTCCGAGCATATAGACGAAGATAATGGAAATGTCTATATTGCTCAGGCCGATGATTGTTTCCATAATGCCTTCCACTTCCTGAAATACAGTTCTACATGACAAAAATAACAGAAAAAAAGCGGGTATACTACCCAAAGAGTTATTATGACACAAGACAGGAAGCCATTCAAAACAGGGGAGGGGAGAAAGTTTTTTTGGCTCATCCGGTTTTTGCGTACTTGAATTAAGGGTTGTGGACATGATGGTATATTCTCCGCAATGTTTCATCAGCAAAAAAAGGAGAATATTCATGTCCACGCGTCTATTGTATCATGCTTT
>JAAYJV010000130.1 GCA_012522755.1 Candidatus Hydrogenedens sp. | reverse complement strand
GGTCATCATACGCTGTCTGCCAATGTGGAAATTGGCGTTCCCAGGTGCGCGACTCAATGATCTCAGCCCTATGACCTGTAATACGCCCCTCGCACATCTGTCCGATCGGACGGATGTGGGACGGACCGGGGTTGGGATCGAGCTGAAATGGACACGGCATGCCGTGCCCCTACCTGAAGCATACCTCACCCCTCGTTCTCTCGCACCTCGTTCCTCGCACCTCACTCCTCGTCCCTCACCCTATCCCCCCGGTTGCATCCAACCATGTGCCGGGCGTATGCTAAAACCAGTGATACACAGACGGAATTCAACAGCCATCGGGAGGTCCACACCATGCTGGATAATTTCTTCAAAATCTCTGAGTCAGGCTCAACGGTACGACGGGAAATCATCGGTGGTTTCACCACCTTCGCGACCATGAGTTATATCGTCTTTGTACAGCCCACTATTCTCGCCATGGCGGGGATGGACTTGGGTTCTGTACTGCTGGCCACTTGCCTCTCATCAGCGGCTGCGTGCTTTCTCATGGCTTTCCTCGCCAATTATCCCATTGCTCTTGCGCCGGGCATGGGCGAAAACTTCCTCTTTGTGTTCACTGTGTGCCTGACCATGGGTTTTTCCTGGCAGGCGGGGCTGGCCATTGTGTTTATTGCGGGACTGCTCTTTACAGCCCTGTCTCTTTTCAGTTTCCGGGAAAAGATTCTCGACGTCTTCCCTGTCTGTCTCAAACAGGCCATCGGTCCGGCTATCGGTCTTTTCATTGCCTTCACAGGCCTCCAGTGGAGTGGCATTATCGTCCTGAACCCGGCCACTCTGGTCAGCCTGGGTCCCTTGAATCATGCCCTGCCCCTGACCGTGCTGGCCGGTATCGCTGTCACCGTGTTTCTCCTCGTCCGTGGTTTCAGCATCGCCATTCTGGTCGGTATCGCCGTGACCACAGTGCTGTCTCTGCTCTTCGGCATCATCCCGCTTGCCCAGCCGGAAATTTCTCTTTCCACAGAGACTTTTTTCAATCTGAATTTCAAAGAACTTCTGGGCAACTGGCAAAATGCCCTGATCGCCATTGCCCTCCTCTTCTTTCTGGATCTCTTCGACACAGTAGGCACACTGGTGGGTGTGAGTGCCCAGGCGGGCTTTCTCACGGAGGATGGAAAATTGCCCCGGGCGGACAAAGCCTTTCTCTCCGATGCACTGGGCACCTGTATCGGGGCACTCTTCGGCACATCGACCGTAACCAGCTTCATTGAAAGCGCTACGGGCGTGGCTGCAGGCGCAAGAACAGGTCTGGCCGCCGTGGTCACGGGCTTCTGCTTTATCGCAGCCATCCTTTTCGCACCGGTCATCGCCCTGGCCGGATTCAATGCGGGGCCCGCCTACTATGCTTCCCTGGGCAATGAGACGGCACTGGTGGCCATGTATCCCACCGTGGCGCCGGCCCTCATCGTTGTGGGTTTTCTCATGCTCACTCCCCTGAGTAAAATCAGGTGGAGCGACAAGACGGAAGGGCTCCCCGCCTTCTTCACCATTGTCATGATGGTTTTCGGCTATGGCATTACGGAAGGCATTGCCGCCGGGTGCATTTCTTTCGCTGTCATCAAGACGGCGGCGGGAAAGCACCGGGAGGTACACCCCATCATGTATGCCATTGCCGGGGCATTGCTTTTGCGCTATATCTTTTTACTGTAACGTGAATCAGGGACGCTGCAGCCGTGCAATCCTGTCCACATCAGCACCCGCCTGAAGAGGATGCATCCAGAATCGGAAGGTTTGGGGTCGACAGTTGATGACATACTCTTCTTCAGGCCAGGCACCCCAGCTGTCATTGCCACCGACACCCTGCTGGCGCCAGTCCACGTTCAACACGATCTCATCGCGATGGGGCAATTCGAAGGGATGGATGGCTTCGGCAAGATCTTCCACAGTATGGTGCATGGCATTGACACCGAGAAGATGGGCTTTGTCCGCCACAATCAGCAGACCGGCGCCGTCTTCCTTCTGCAGTGCCGCCCAGCGCACTTCTTCTTTGTTGCCGCTTTCGCCGGGATTGACATAGTGCTCATAGAATTGTTCGCGAACTGTTCCGCTGTATCGGCCGATGAGCGCATCTTTTCTGTCCGCGTAGCTTTCGTAAGGGCCGCAACCCAGCCAGCTGATCCGGTCATAACCGGGATTCAAAACCATTTGCATACCCAACCGGGGCAGGCGGGGCATTTTGGTTTTTCTCGGGAGAAAGTCGCTTTCCACACGGACAGCGCCCGTGTTGAATATGGTGTAGCGGCTGGCCCAGCGCACATCGGCTTCTTTCAGATGAAGTTGCTGTTCTATGAGTACCCGCGTCTCATTGGCTTCTTTCACCTGCAGACTGGTGAGTTCAGCGCCTTCATGGGCCGTGCGCCAGACACCCTGACTCTTCTCAGCGGCACGTCCCCGGTCATTGTCAATGGGCGCACGCCAGAAATCAGGACGGAGGGGACTGTGCAGCAATTCGCTGTCACCGGATTTCATGGACACGAGGGCACCGCTTTTCTTGTCAAAGTGGAAACGGAATGCTCCTGTGGAAACCAGGATTTCATCGTTACCCTCCTCGACGGCCACAGCAGCGCCTGCTTCACCGGCCAGCAATGGAGCCGGTGCTGAATCAGGAAGAAGGAATTGATCCCAGGCGACTTCATGTCCCCGGGTCGCCCAGGCTTCATTGTTCGTGAGACGGAAGCTGAGATTCAGGAAATATTCCACGCCACCTGCAGGCTCAAAAGGCGCCACAGGCAAGGTGAGTTCTGTTGTCTGCTGCGGGGCGACCGCCGGTGCGGGCATCACGCCTTCCTGAAGAATGGCACCATCGCCGCTCAGCAGCCAGTGCAGTTCCAGCCAGCCTTCCAGATCGACAAAGTCGTACCAGTTCTTGATCTCTATACGACGGGCTGCACCATCCAGCAACTGGCTGTGAACATATTGATAGACATGTTTCACCTGATAAAGACCGGGATGAGGTTCGCGATCCGGTGTAAGCATGCCGTTACAGTTGAAGTTTTTGTCGCTGGGTGTATCCTCGGGACCATAATCACCGCCATAAGACCAGAAAAAGGCTTCCCCTTCTTTCACGCCCCGGGCTTTGCGTGGAGGAGCCTGAGCAACAGATTCACGCATGGCCTGGTCAACCCAGTCCCAGATGAAACCGCCCTGCAGATAGGGTTTGTTATAAATGAGATCCCAGTAATTCCACATATTACCTGAACTGTTACCCATGGCATGGGCATATTCGCAAAGGATAAAGGGGCGCATCCGTGCTTCCCCTTCTTTGATGACGAAATCTTTGCCCCAGCCGCCATCCACGGCTTTCCCTTCGGCATAATCACGCAGAGCAGCGGGACTGGAGTACATGGGACAGTAAATATCCGTATTGCGATCGAATCCGGCACGTTCATACTGGACAGGCCTGCTCGGATCCCGCTCCTTGATCCAATCGTAAGTAGCCATGAAATTCGGTCCGTTACCGGCTTCGTTACCCAGAGACCAGATGATGATGGAGGGATGGTTTTTGTCGCGCTCCACCATGCGAACCGTGCGATCCATATGCGCCTTCATCCATTCGGGCGGATGGGCGAGGGAAGCACGGCTGTAGCCCATGCCGTGGCTTTCAATATTGGCTTCATCAACAACGTACAAACCGTATTCGTCACAAAGATCATACCAGGCGGGCACGTTGGGATAGTGCGCCGTCCGGACGGAATTCAGATTGAACTGCTTCATGAGCAGAATATCTTTAATCATGCTTTCACGGGTCATGACATGACCGAGATCGGGATCCGTTTCGTGGCGGTTGGCACCCTTGATCAGCACACGCTTGCCATTGACCAGCAGGTTGCCTTCCTTGATCTCCACCTTCCGGAAGCCCACACGGGAGCGCATCACTTCCACAGCGTAGCCTTCTTCATTTTCCAGCCTCAGGAGCAGGGTATAGAGTGTGGGAGTTTCCGCTGTCCATTTGGCTGGGTTGACGATATCCTGTGTCAGTACCACCTTCGCATTGTCACCCTGAGCCGGTGCCTTCACATCCGAGTCCAGGGCGCAGACTTCTTCTCCCGATGCATCGAGCAGCCGCGCACAAACACGCAGATCCGCATCCTGAGCACCGTGATTTTCCACCTCGGCAATGAGAGTCAGCTTAGCATCTTCATAAGCTTCGTCCAGATCGGTCTGCACCTCAAAGTCACGGATATGCACCTGTGCCGGTGACCAGAGATAGACATCACGGAAAATACCGCTGAAGCGCCAGAAATCCTGATCTTCCAGATAGGCACCGTCGCACCAGCGGAAGTTTTCCACAGCGAGAGTGTTTTCGCCGGCTTTCAACAAAGAAGTGATATCAAATTCCACAGGAGTGCGACTGTCTTTGCCCAGGCCCACATAGTCGCCATTCACCCAGAGATAGAACATGGAACTTACGCCGTCAAAGGTAATGAGCACACGTCGGCCATCCCAGTCTTCAGGAAGGGTAAAACGATGCCGATAAGAATTGACCGTATTGTTGGGGTCATCTTCGGGGACAAAGGGCGGCACCCAGGGTTTTGGCCAGGGATAAGGAATATTCACATAAATGGGGATGCCATGGCCGTGCAGCTCCACATTGGCCGGTACGGGAATGGTGCCCCACTCGCTGTCATTGAACTCGGGCTTCCAGAAATCAGCCGTCCGTTCCCTGTGGTTCCGGGCATACTTGTATTTCCAGTCGCCATTGAGAGAACGGTAAAAAGGAGACTTCACGCGCTCAGCGTTGGAAATCGCGTCAATACGCAAAGCCGTATCTTCATCAGGACAGATGACCATGGACGCATGGGGCGGAAGATTGTTCACACCCACCAGTTCCGGGTCCTGCCAGTCCTTGAGATCTTCCGCTTTACAGGCGCTCATGAAAAAACAACCTGTCACAAGCAGTGCAAGAGCCAGAAGAGGGACGAGACCTGTCACAAAATACGGACTTGTCGAAAAAGATGGCAGCGAGAAAGACATGGTAAACACTCCTTCAATAAGATTGCAGACAGAAAAAGGGCACAGAATGATTCTACTTGCATCCTCGGGGACAAGTCCAATGAGGAGCTGAAGCTGTAATGAACAGAATGGAGAAAGCCGGAAATGACGCAGGCGGGGGT
Organism: Candidatus Hydrogenedens sp.; assembly: GCA_012522755.1. Classification (GTDB taxonomy): domain Bacteria; phylum Hydrogenedentota; class Hydrogenedentia; order Hydrogenedentales; family CAITNO01; genus JAAYJV01. Next base: position 67,900 of record JAAYJV010000130.1, on the reverse strand, counting down.
TGGGGTCGGAGAATTTTAGAGACTTGAAGGGATCAGTGATGTCCGGGGAATCAGTCGGATCGGACGGATGTGGGAGGGGCGCAGGTGTTACTCTTTAGAAATCAGTGTTTATCAGTGTGCATCTGTGGTTCCAGGGGCCGTTCTGTCAGTGCCACTTCTTCGAGCCCATTGCAGTTAAACAACAAGCGTCCTTTAGTGTGACTTCGTGTAACTTCGTGGAAGAAAAAAAGTTCAATTGTTTGCGGCTGTGCAGCACTGTGTTTTCATGCCTTCGACCGTATCCACCCAAGTATTCTCAAAACAATAAAGCTGACAAAAGACACTGAATTCTGTTAGGATCATAGATACCCAAATAACACCGGAGGGTCAATCCATGGAACGCATGTCTTTTTTCATGACACTTGTTGTCGTCGGGATCCTGTTTTTGTCTTGTAATATACAGGCACGGGAGCCGGAGCCCTGCATTCTGTCTCAGGATCACTATGGCGAACTGCTGGACTGCAGCAATGATCAGGCTGCGCTGTGGTGGGCTTCCTCAGGCTGGAAAGTATCCAGAGACCGCGGCCTCCCTGTTGAGAAGGGCACTCATATTTCAGTGTCTCTGGCCGGAAATGAGTGGGAAGCCGTGCAACTCGTCATTCGTCCGAATACTTCGCTGCAGGGCTTGCAGGCTCGGGTTTCCGATTTGAAGCAGGACTCAGGCGCACTCCTGTCCCGGGAATATCTGGAACTGCTCCGGGTCGATTATGTGGCTATTGAACGTCCCTCCGATGGCTTCGGCTGCGAAGGGCTGTGGCCGGATCCGCTGCCGCCTTTTGACAAAGCCCTTGATCTGGAAGAAGGTATCAACCAGCCGATCTGGATCCGTGCTCATGCACCTGCCGATGCGACGCCCGGACTCTACAGGGGACACATTGCTCTTGAGTGCGATAGCTTTTCCACCCGGGTACCCATACAAATCCGGATCTATGCTTTCACCTTGCCTGATCGCATGACCTGCACCACGGCTTTCGGTTTTTATGACAGCCTGGTCTATCAGTATCATGGCCTGGAAAAGGAGGAGGACAAGCGTCTGGTTCTGGATCAATACTGGCAGAGTTTCAGCAACCATCGCATCAGCCCTTATAATCCCGCACCGGGTTTTTCTCCCTCCGTGAACTGGGTGAAGAGAGACGGTGACTCCTGTTCCGGCTTCACAGAGGAAGAGGCGCAGTTGCTGCAGGAACATGCCTTGACACCTGTTTTTGACTGGACGGCCTGGGACAGTGAAATGGAGCGTGTCTTCACCCGTTTCCATTTCAATTCCTTCCGCTTTAATATACCCGGTGTTCTGGCAGAGCAGTATCAGGGTTTTCCAAAAGGATCCACAGAGTACAGGCTGGCCTTCCGCAACTGGGGTCAGGCGGCCCAAGAGCATCTCCGGGAAAAAGGCTGGCTTGACGATGCCTACATTTATTGGGTGGATGAGCCGACTGAGGAAGAGTATCCGCGAGTCATGGAAGGCTTCGCTCAGATGAAGGATGCCGTGCCCGGTATACGACGCATGTTGACGGAGCAGGTGGAAGAAGAACTTTTCGGCGGCCCTGATATCTGGTGTCCTTTACTCTCCTTTTACAAGCATGATCACGCCGAAGCACGGCGCGCTGAAGGAGAGCAATTCTGGTGGTATATCTGCACAGGACCCAAACAGCCTTTCCTGGGTCTGTTTACTGACCATCCGGGTACAGACCTCCGGGTCTGGCTCTGGCTGACCTGGAAATATGATATTGACGGCATTCTCATCTGGCAGAGCAACTACTGGTCTTCATCCACGGCCTATCCGGATCATCTGCAGAATCCCTATGAAGACCCCATGTCCTGGTTGACCGGTTACGGCAGCAAAGTGGGTGACAAGAAAGCCTGGGGCAATGGGGATGGCCGCTTTTTGTATCCTCCTGAAGCCGCGGCTGATGCCCGACCTGAAGAACCCGTTCTTGCAGGACCCGTTGACAGCATCCGATGGGAAATGCTTCGTGACGGCATTGAAGATTATGAATGTTTCGTGATTCTCAAGAGACTGCTCGAAGAACAGGCCCGGACCCTGTCGGACAAAGAGTTGAGGCTGTACAGACGACTTCTTTCCGTGCCCGAAAGGATTGCAGCCTCTCCGAAAGAATATACGAAAGATCCGGCTCCTCTGGAAAGACAGCGCCATCGCATTGCTGAGGTCATTGAAAAGCTGTGGGTCGATTAGCCCTGTCCACTCTGTCCACCGGACACTCTTGCTGAACCGGAACATTCATCTCTTCCTGCGTGTTTCACACACAGAAACAGGAGTATCACCAGCCTGTTTTATAAGCCCTGACCTGTTTTGTCCCGCCGGTGCAGGGGTGGTACCATATGACCGCTATGAAAGTATTTTCTTACGACAGCCTCGAAGAGCGGAATCCCCGCCATATACTTCTGGATCTGATCCGGGCGCGCCAGCTGCTTCTGGATCTGATCTGGCGTGATTTGCGGGTGCGCTACCGTTATGCGGTCATGGGTTTTCTCTGGGCCGTTCTGGAGCCCCTGGCTTTCACGGTTATTCTGACCTTCGTATTCACACTGGTCTTTGCCGAACGCATTCCAGACGCACAGGCCGCCACGGGGCCGCCTTTTGTGGTCATGCTCCTTTGCGGCATTATTTTCTGGCAGTATTTCAGCACCTCACTGACTGCAGCCACCACCTCTGTCGTGACCAATCAGAATCTGGTGAAGAAAGTCCGCTTCACCCGTGAGATCATTCCCATAGCAGCCTGCTGCGTACCGCTGGTGCAACTGGGTATCGGTCTGATCCTTCTTTTCATTGTCCATCTCTTTATGGGCGGTTCACTGGGTTTCGCCCTCATGTACCTTCCCTTAATCTTTGCCATTCAATTCGCACTGACCCTGGGGCTGTCCCTGCTTTTCTCCTGCATTCATGTTCATTTCCGTGATGTAAGCAATCTGGTGAGTGTGGCATTGCTTCTGGGTTTTTATGCGTCTCCCATTTTCTACTCCCTCGACATGGTCCGGAACAGCCGATTGCCCGAATGGCTGCAGCAGCTGTATCTGCTCAATCCCATGGCCGGGCTGTTGACGGCATACCGCCAGTTGCTTCTGGAACATCGTTTCCCCGATTGGGATCTGCTGCTGGTGCCTTCGCTTATGGCCGCCACTGCATTAATCATCGGATTGTTGACCTTCCGCCGTATTGCCGCAACCATGTCGGACTATCTCTAGACTGCGAGAACATTTCAACCAGGAACACGATTTATGATCAGAATAGAAAAAACCAAAAAACGTGTATTCACCCGCCGGGGTGTTGTCTGGCTGGGACAGACCTGCAACCAACGCTGTTATTTTTGCTATTTCATCAGTCGCATTGAAGACCACAGCCACCCGCTCCACGCTTTCATGAGTCTGGACAAAGCCAAAGAGATCATGAACAGGCTGCGTTATTTTTATGGCAACAGGTCCGTGGATATTCAGGGGGGCGAGCCTACGATCTTCAAGGAGATTCTGCCTCTCGTCAGCCATTGCCGGGAGATCGGCCTCTCCCCCACGCTCATCACGAACGGGCTGGTACTTGCCAGACCCGGAGTCGCACAGGAATACCACGATGCGGGGATTCGCGATTTCCTCGTGAGTCTTCATGGTTATGGCGAGGTTCATGACGAGGTCGTGGGTGTACCGGGCGCTTTCGAAAAAATTTCAAAGGCTCTGGAAAATATCCGGGAGGCCGAAATTCCCATTCGCATCAACTCCACCATGAGCAAGCCGGTGATCCCCGTACTGACGAAAGTGGCGGAAAAAGCCATCGAAGTCGGAGCGCTGGCTGTCAATTACATCGCCTTCAATCCCTTTGTGGATCAGCATACGGGCCGACGGCGCAATGATACGGTGGCGCGCTATTCGGAAATCGTGCCTCAACTCACAGAATCCATTGATATGCTTGAAGAGGCTGGCGTGGAAGTGAATGTCCGCTATCTCCCCTTGTGTCTTGCTGAAGAACGGCATCGCAAAAACTTCTATAACTATCAGCAACTGCCTTTTGATCTCCATGAATGGGATTATCAAAGCTGGATGTGGTCCATGATGACACCTCAGATGATGAAGGAAGGCGGTCTGAATCCTCTTTTCCGACTGGGTACGGGAGCACGTACACTCTACCGGGCGGATCATCTGTATCTGCGTGACAATGCCGAGGCGCACCCTTTTAAAACAGGGATCAAATATGCGGCGCAACGGACTGTTGCCAGGATTCAACAGGCTGTGAACAAAGAAAAAGTATACCGGGAAGAAGCGAAAGACCGGGCTGTAATCGATTGCAACTATACCCGGGGTCCGGCCTGTGCAGCTTGTCACCTTCGGTATATCTGTGACGGCTTCCACGGTGACTATGCGGAATTCTTCGGCATGGACGAGGCCAGACCTGTCACGGATGTACCTGTGACAGAAGATCCCCGGGTCTTCATCCGGGAACAGGAAAAGCATGTGCTCGCTGAAGACTGCGACTGGGCACTGTAAGTTTCCCTGAAAATACAACTGAATACACACTGACCCCATAGGGAGGAAAGAGCTTATCATGCAGGCTGTTATCATGGCCGCGGGAAAATCGACCCGTACCTGGCCCCTGACTCTCACCCGTCCGAAACCCTTGCTGCCTGTCATGGGCAAAGCCCTTCTGGAGCATCAGCTGAACTCGCTGGAAGCTTCCGTCGATGAAGTGATTATCATCGTGGGTTTTTTGGGAGACATGATCCGGGAGCACTTCGGCACGCAATTCGGCTCCATGGGCCTGCGCTATGTGGAGCAGAAAGAACAGCGGGGCACGGGCCACGCGGTATTGCAGACCGCTGAAGCAGTCACGGGAGATTTTCTGGTACTTAATGGCGATGACCTCTATGACCCGGCTGACCTGCAACTGCTGGCTGCGCGACCCAATGCGGCTCTGGCCCGGGAAGTGGATGATCCGGAGCGTTTCGGTATTTTTGATATTGATGCAGATAACCGGGTATTGAGCCTCATTGAAAAACCGGAAAAGCCCCGTTCGAATCTTGCCAATATCGGCGCCTACTCCTTTACACCGGATATATTTGCCCTTCTGGAAAAAGTGGCTCCTTCCCCCCGAGGCGAAATAGAGCTGACCGATGCGGTTCATGCAACAGCCGTGGAAGCTGATTTTCATGTGATCCATACCCGGGGCTACTATCTGTCCATCGGCTATCCCTGGCATTTGCTGGAAGCGAACAGCTATTGGCTGGAACACTTTCTGGAAGAAAAACAGGAAGGCGAAATCAGCCCTCTCGCCGTGATCAACGGAAAGGTGCATATCGGCGCAGGCTGTGTCATCCGACCGGGTGTTGTCATTGATGGCCCGGCTTATATCGGTGATAACAGTGTGCTGGGACCCAACTGCTGGATTCGCCCCTATACCACCATCGGACGCGATTGTCTCATCGGTCAGGGTACGGAAATAAAAGCCTCTGTAGTCATGGACGGTGTTTTTGCGGCACACAGAAATTATATCGGCGACAGTGTGATCGGTGAGGGCTGCAATCTGGGTGCGGGCACCACCACGGCCAATACACGTCATGACAAAGGAACGATCAAGACGCTTGTGGGCGGTGTGCTGCTGGATACAGGGCGGGTACGCCTGGGCGCTATGATGGGCGACGGTGTTCAGACGGGAATCCACAGTTCCTTCTATCCCGGACGCAAAATCTGGCCGGGACTTCATACTCTTCCGGGCTGCGTGATCCGGAAAGACCTGACGGAATAGTGCGGTCTTCAGAAAAGTGAATGCCCATGAGTGACTCGCACTCACGGGCATTCGTTCACGTCATTCCTTCGTGTGCCTCGACCGGCTCCGCATCAGGATGCGGGAGCAGGTCGCCCACTTATTTGCTTACATAGATATAGGGACCATGACCGTTGGGCATGGTGGCCGAGGGCAATTCATTGTTCATTCCATGGCTGCCCAGATTGTAGGTCAATCCCGCTTCCTGCTGCTGTGTTCGCGCACGGAAGTCAAAGTCCAGCTGACCGTTGGCGTTCAGATCACGGGTCGCCATGTAATAAGCGCGCAGCGCTGTAATATGATAAACATCGCGGGACGGTTCCACGCCGATGGGGTCGGGGAGCAATCCGAAAGAGTTCGCAGCGGGCCCGACACTGATGAGAACAAAGGCATCATAGTTTTTCGGCGGGAAGGTGATCTTGGGGAAATCCGCATCACTGGGATCCCAGCGACTGGCGAAGGCATCGCCATGGTTCAGCCAATAACGCTGCGCCCGGCTGAACTGTTGCAAGTTTACTGGAATATAAATGAAGGGGCGACGATCCGCTTCAAGCTGGCGCGTCACTTCAGGATTGAATTCCGGTGTGACATTGCCTTCATAGCGGGGCATCGAAAAATCCATCTGAAAGGCCCCTGTAGGCTGACGCACACCAATGGGCGAGTATTCCAGCAGGCTCAGGCGGCCATCATTATCCGTGTCATAGGAAGCGGAAAACTCGTCATACAGATACGTATTGCCATGGTATTTCATGCGAAACATATAGGGTTGCAAATTGTAAAAGCCGGGATCCAGGGAGGGATCAGCCGGAGGCTCACTGTCACGCTTCTCAAAATTCACATATCCATAGGCCGGCGGGTAGCTTGCATGATCCACATAGTAGGCCGTAAGTGCCGTAGCCACTTCTCTCAAGGCACTGTCGAGGCGGCGCAATTTGGCCCGCTCAATCATGCGCGGTCCCACGGTCATGGTCAGCCCGGCCAGGATCGCAATAATAGCGATCACGGTCAGCAGTTCAATGAGAGTAAAACCTTTTTTATTGACAAAATTCATTATTTTCTCCTCTGAGGGGGTCTTCCCGATCACTACGGAAATTATACCACAAAAATAAAAGTCAGTACCTTTTTCGCTTCCTTTCTTCAGGCCAGCAAAAAATTTACTGAGGAAAGAGGTCGTCAAAGGAAACAGCCGGAGGCTCCTCGTCCTCTTCCTGAAAAAGGGCCGCGAGCTTTTTACGGGCTTCCTCCTGTTTCTCCAGGTCTTTTATTTCCGCATGACCGGCAAGAAACTCAAAGTCTTCACAATAATTCAAGCCTTCTCTGTCGCGTACAGCCTCCGTACCCGGAATTTCACACTGGTTCGGTGCTGTTTTTCGATGAAAGCGGCAATGCAGACAGCTGTGCAACCAGGCACTGCATTTGAGACAGTATTCCTTGAAGCTCGGCTGTGATCGATCGCTCTCCCAGGGAGAGCCACATTTCCGGCAAAAATAATCCGCCATCCCGGCCTTCCAATCAGGGTCGCATTTTTGTTTGTTTACTCGCAGGCTCAGGCCGGACAGGAACAAGCTTCACTTCTTCCACATCGGGCAAAGCGTCCTGGAGCATGGCCCAGAGCATGTAAATAGTGGGTGCCGGTGCACTTGCACGAGCTGTCCCCTCCTTGAACAGAGCAGGCCAGCCACCATCTTCATTCTGACAGGACACTGCTTCAGAAAGTGTGTTTTCATCAATCATATCGCTATAGCCGAGAAGCGGCAGCATGGCCAGTGCCTCAGCGAAAAAGCTGTCAAAAACTCCTCTTTCCTGAATTATATTGCGATAACGAACCCCCACAGTACTCCGTAATATCATTTGATTGTGTGTATTGGCGATGCATTGGTTCTGCCGGAGCATCAAGGCACTCAATGCAAAGGGGCTCAGAATCACTTCTTCTTCTTTTTCGAGACAAGTCACCATATCGCCCACAAAGTCGTCATCTATGGGATACTCGCAACAGTACACGCAACGTGCCAGAAAGTACATGTCTTTGGGCGCTTCTTCAATCTGTTCCAATGGAATGAGATACTCAGGATCTGCAATTCTCAAAAGAAGATCCCGCATTTCTTGATCCTCTGCAATCACTTTGGCTGACTCATTGTATTTCAGTTTGTACCGTTCAGGCAGATCATATTGCCGCTGCATGTAATCAAGAAGAACAAGCCAGAACCACCGTCCCGGATCACGGTATTTGAAAATCATGAAAGCCAGTGCCCTATCGATCTCTTCAGCAAATCTGCTTTCTGCATAAGGGCGAGCGTCACCGGGAATGGGGAGCACCTCGGGAACCCCTCCTATCAGACGTATTGGGAGATAGCTCGGATTTTTCGCTGTGGCCTTTTTGACCGGATCAGGCGCTTCTTTGCTTTCAGCTCCCATCAATTGACTGCTGAAAAAAACAGTCAACAGACAAAGGAGCACAAAAAAACATCCCTTTTGGCAAAAACCCGGCAACTGCATAATTTTCTCCTTACTTTTTACCGGTGGTGACATCCTGTCAAAAAAGCGAAACGCAGGCTATCCCGGATTCTTCAGCACACACAGGAAAGCCTGGCTGCCGACAAGGACCGCCCTCCCTCGGACAGCCAGGCTCTGTATACTTAACAACTATAAAAGCGCATCACTTCCCGTGAGGAAATATACAAAGAAACAATCAGGCTTCCAATGCTTCAGGAACCGCTTCTTGCGCTTCCTCCACGGGCTCTGCATCCTCTTCTTCCATCATAGGTTTTTCCTTGAAGAAAATGGCGAAGAGGACACCTGCAACAATGGAGACGACGGCGGGAACCATCCAGACTTCAGGCCACGAAGTTATGTTCTGAATGATTGATTCTCCTATATTTTCTCCATCTACAAAAAGTGTCAACTCTTTTGTGTAGTGCTGCACAATACGACCGGAGAGGATGGAACCCAGCCCCTGACCCAGCCCGAAAGTAATGAGCGCTATCAAGCCCTGGGCACTGGCCTGAATGGATTTGGGTGCCACTTTACCCACATAGACCTGACCAGCTGTGAAGAAGAAGCCGTAACAGATACCATGAATGATAATGGCGAGAATCCAAACGGAATACGCGGGACCGCCACCGCTCATCATCAGGATATAGCGCAGACCCCAGGAAAGCATGCCCAGGCTGAGCATCCACTTGACGCCGATGGTGGCAAAGAAAAAGCCCAGAAGAGCGGTGAACAGGAACTCAGAAATTTGACCACTCGTCATGAGCGCTGCCGGATAAGGAAGGGCCATATCATTGAAGAAAGGATTGGCAAAGTTGATATAGAAAGAAGTGGTGGCGCTTACAAAGAGAGAAGCGATGACAAAGACGAGGAAATAACCGTCTTTCAACAGGCCCCAGGCTTCGATGCCGAAGATATCGCCCAGAGTGACTTTTTTGCCTTTGCCTTGAGGAGGCGTATTGGGCAGGAAAAAGGAATAAATACCCATGACCAGTGAGGAGCCCGCAGCAATCAACAGCGGAATCTTGGAAGCTTCAATGTCTTTAAAGGTCGATTTCAAACCATAACCGATAAGCAGACCCACCACGATCCAGCCACTGGTACCAATGGCACGGATGAGTGGGAATTCCTTTTCGGAATCTTTCATCTGATTGAAGGCAATGGTATTGCACAGCGCCAGAGTGGGCATATAACAAAGGGTGTAGCCGAGAAGAACCCAGAAAAAGACACCCGGTGTGGTGACAATACTGGCTGAATACATCAGCACGGCACCGACCAGATGAAGTACGGCCATGAGCTTTTCAGCAGGGAAGAACTTGTCCGCCACCATACCCACAAAAATGGGTGAAATGACGGAGGCAATGGCCATGGTCAGGAAAGCATTGCCGATCTGACCGCCCGTAAATTCGAGTGTCTGACCCAGATAGGTTCCCAGGGTTACGCACCAGGCGCCCCAGATAAAGAACTCCAGGAACATCATGACACTCAGTTTGACTTTTGTAGCTGTATTCATGTGAACTTTCTCCCATTGAATTTATGCTTCGTTGCAAATCATAACACTCTGTAAAGTCTACCCTTCCCGCATACTTTTTTCAAGAAAATGCCACTCCGACGAATTTGCGCTCAAACAGCAATTTATGATTCAAAGAAGAGCTCAGGTATTTTCCAGCGATTCAAAGGATTCTCAAAGACTGCTCGATGGGCTGATCATAGCAGCCGCTGCAGCTCCCGGAGTTCTCTTGCCTTTGCTTTTCACCATAAAGACGCAGAGCTGCACAGCCGCAACCAAAGTATCATTTCTTTTTTCACCACAGAGGCACGGAAAGATACGGAAAAAGTTTAATGGGCATAAAAAGACCTGTAGTCTTAACACGTCCACTTTGTCTACTCTGTCCGCTTGGTCCACTGACCCCGCAGCAATGCCCCAAAACAGACCCCCGCCCCTCCCACATCCGTCCGATCCGACTGATCCGACCGATCCGTCCGACTCCCCAGAGACGTCTGATCCCTTCAAGTCTCTTATTTACCCCAAGACATACCCTACCGCCGTCCCGGTTTTCAGCCTTTTTGTTCTCCCAAGAGATAGAATTGTATGTTGTGTAATTCTGTGGATGATGCTTTGACCTCAAGTACTTTCCGGCAATGGATTTGTTTTGAGAAAAAAGAGATATCATGCCGCGATCAGATTTATAATTTCTCCAGGTCATAATACGCTGTCTGCCAATGTGGAAATTGGCGTTCCCAGGAGTGAATCTCAACGGCTTTTAAGCTTTCCCAAGTCATTATTTGTTCGTGATTGTCAGAAGACAGCTTGCCGAATCGAGAATCTCACAATATTTTGAAAGTATATGGCTTGCAGAGTCAACAACACAATCTTCCTCGAAAACATGATGACAGTTGACGGGCAGTATCTCGGAGAAATGGAATACCTGTTTAACCAGGCGAATCAGGTCACACACGGAAAAAGTAAATGGACACAAAAAGGATCTGCAGGCTTAACACGCCCGCTCTGTCCACTTGGTTCACTTGATCCACTTGATCCAAGAAAAGAAATCGCTCCATCACCTATATATAGTGATGATCTCCCAAAAAAGCACAACATTTGGTTGAAATTTCAAAAAGCTTCTGTTAAAATGAATTCAGGGTCGCTAACAAAAGGGAGCTTGGATTTTCGTGAGCACGCAAGCAGACAAAGGATCAGGAACACAGTTCCGTTGGATCTTGTTTTTTCTATCTCTCAGTGTCGGCACATTTTTATTTCTCAGTGTCGTCAGCGATGGTTATGAAGTGGAGAACAGTGGCGGCCGTCCTCTGGATTTCGCGGGGATGATGGAAGTACCCAATTTCTGCAAAGCTCCGGGAGCCGTGGTTGCGGGTATTCTTGCCATCTCTCTGGGTGATGCGGCTTATCTTCTCTTCGGACTCTTTTTTATCTGGGCCTTGAAAATAATCATCGGTGGTTTTCGTGGAGGGATCGTCACCCGTATCGTGGGCGTGATTCTTTTTCTGGCCTCGGCCTCACTGGCCTGTCAGACAATGTTTGAAAAGGGCTTTTCCAACCCTCATGCAGGCGGCGCACTGGGCAACTTTCTCGCCGAAACACTCAGGCAGCATGAAATATCTGTCCTGTGGATATCTCTGGGCTGTTTCGCTACCGCCTTGCTGGGCCTGCTTCTCAGCGTGGATTTGACCATGTCCAGTTTGCTCGGTTATTTTTTTGCGGGAATCGTCGGCATAGGCAAAGTATTTTTATGGTTGCTTCTGCGACTGTGGCACATGCTCATCTGGTTTTTTCAGAATCCTTCCAAAACCCGTATCACCAAAGCCGGAACCCCTACAGAAGAAGATTTGCAACCCATTGATACCCTTTCTTCTGAACTGCCCGAAGCCGCCTTCAATCCGGCCGATGAAAAAAAGAAAGAGTCTTTTTTCAGCCGTGTGAAAAGAGCCTGTCTCCCCCAAGTCACACGTAGGGAAGGAGAACCTGACACGGGCAATGAAGGAGCCGACGTCTTTCCCGGCCCTGAAATCCATCTCCCTCAGGAAGGAGAAACAAAGGAAGAGATGCGGCAACCCGAAGCGGAAGCTCCTCCTCTCCAGCCTCTTCCCATTTCCCGGCCTGAATTACCTTCTGAAGAAGACTCCGTGAAAAAGCCTGCGGAGAGTCCGGCTCCTTTCAGTGATATTCCCGGAATGGAAAAAGAGCCTGATTCCGCAGATGACAAAGCTGCTGCGAAAGCGGTGCAGAAACCCTCGACTCCTGCGGTTCCTGCGAGGCCAGCCTCCCCCGCTCCCGAAAAAGAGCAAACACCGGAACCAGCGGCCCCGGTCTTGCGCCGCCGTTACGTGGGGGATGACGAAGTTCCGGAAGACTACAAATACCCTGCAAAATATACGCCCCCGCCTCTGGATATTTTCAACAAAGCCAGCACCCGCCTGATTCCCAATCTTCGCACGAAACTGGGTGAAATGGGACGACAGCTGGAAGAAACTCTGCGTACCTTCGGCCTGGAAACAACCGTTACCGATATCACCCGGGGACCGACAATCACCCGCTTTGAACTGGAACCGGCGCCGGGCATCAAAGTGAATCGTTTCGTAACACTCGTGGACGATATCGCTCTGGCACTGAAAGCACGAGGGGTTCGTGTGGAAGCGCCCATTCCGGGAAAAAAGCGGGTAGGCGTGGAAATTTCCAATGAAGAGCAGGATCCTGTCGCTATCCGTGAACTGCTGGAACATCCTTCTTTCGCAAAAGGCCGTCATGCGCTGACCATGGCTCTGGGCAAGGATGTTGCCGGAGAGGTGGTCATCGCTGATCTGGCACCCATGCCCCACCTTCTCGTGGCCGGTGCGACAGGGGCCGGAAAAACCGTGTGCATCAAATCATTACTGGCCGGAATGCTCTATCGCCATACTCCCGATGACCTGCAATTGATACTGATTGACCCGAAAATGGTGGAGCTTTCCATCTTCAACGATATCCCCCATCTCATCACGCCTGTTGTGACGGCTTGTGACAAGGCGGCCGGAGCACTCGGCTGGCTTATTGCCGAGATGGAAGAACGGTATCGTCTTTTCACCGACCTGCGGGTTCGCAACATTGAAGTTTACAATGAGAGTGTCGAAAACGGTGAAATTGAGATGAGCGGCGGCGAAGGCAACGAACAAAACGCTTCGCTTCAGGTGGTTCGAAAACTTCCCTATATCGTCTGTATCATTGACGAGCTGGCTGACCTGATGATGCTCGCCAGGGCGGAAGTGGAGGATGCCATCGCCCGGCTGGCACAGCTGGCCCGGGCTGTAGGGATTCACCTGATCATCGCCACGCAACGCCCTTCTGTAGACGTGCTGACCGGTGTCATCAAGGCCAATTTCCCGGCCCGCATCTCTTTCCGCGTTTCCTCCCGGGTGGATTCACGCTGTATTCTCGACGAAATAGGCGCAGAGCGGCTTATCGGCAAAGGCGACATGCTCTTTCAGGGAGGACACTTCCAGCAGATGCGCCTGCAAGGTGCTTTCGTAAGCGACGAGGAAATGGCTGCACTCATCGCCTATCTGAAACGGCAGGCCCCCCCTCAATACCGTGATGAGATCGAAAATTACGGGAAATCAAAGAGTATACTGCAGGATCTGGATGAAAAAGAGGATCCCCTTCTGGACGAAGCCATCCGTGTGGTATGCGAAACGAAACAGGCATCGATATCAATGGTGCAAAGAAGGCTCCGTGTAGGGTATACTAGGGCTGCACGGTTGATTGATATGATGGAGCGTAGAGGTATAGTCGGGCCGCATCTGGGCAGCAAAGCCAGAGATATACTCATGGACCTGCCCGACATACCTGACGAACCGGATGAGCCGGACGAAGCGGATGAGCCGGACGAAGCGGATGAGCCGGACGAAGCGGATACACCGGACACACCGGATGAAGCGGATAAACCGGACGAACCGGACAACTCGGATAAGGATGAGAACCATGAAGGATAGAGTCTTTCCTGGGAACACCCTGCTCGAACGTCGTGAATCACTTGGGCATTCGATTCAGACAGCATGTGAGCAAACCCATGTTCCTCTGGAATACTTGCAAGCCTTTGAAGCGGGCTGTTTCGAAAACATGCCCGGGCGCGCTTATGCCCTGGGATTTCTCCGGAGTTACTGTGCTTTTCTGGAGATGGAAGCCGAACCTTTTCTGGACCACTATCTGCTATGCACTCAGCCGTTGAAAAACAATGGCCCTCTGGACTTTATAAAAGGCAAACAACCTGACAGCATTCTGGATGGCGCTTATCCGCGTTGGATTCAGGAAGCCCTTACCTGGGCTGCTGTTGTTCTCGTAATCATTCTCGGCTGGTTCACCTTCACCACAGTCATACACCCCCTGGCCAGTTCGCTGAAAAGCCCCGTACAGGCCGGGAGTCTGGAGGTGGAAGAGCCGGTTCATTTCAATGAAGATTTTTAAACACATCCGCTATCCCTCTCCGGTCATTGCCTGTCTGCTGATCACCTCCGGCTCAGGGTTACTCCAATCATTGCCGGACAGACGTATATTCCACGTCTGTTAAGGGAAAGGGTTCACCTCCCGGAATCAGCGCTTTACCCTGATCGCTGTGTCGCTGTTCCGAATCAGACAAAGGATACACCATCATGACACAGGCTGCATACGGCTTTATCCATCGTAAAACCCTTACCCGCTTCGGGCTGTTTATTGTTCTTGTCGCTGCTCTGGGCGGGCTCGGCTTTTACTTCCGTCCGGGAAACAAAAATGCTGTTCCCACCGGAGCCACCTTCAAAGCCTTTCGCGGACCCATGGAAATCGTGGTTCTTGAAGGAGGAAGCATCGAGGCCAAAGACTCTCTCCAGATCCAAAGCGAAGTACAAGGGCAGACGCGTATCCTGAAGTTGATTGAAGAAGGTTATCAGATTACCCAGAAAGATGTGGATGAGGGACTGATTCTCATCGAACTGGACTCCAAGGATCTGCTGGACAAACAACTGGCACAGGAACTTGAATATCAGAGCTCTTCCGCCTCCCTTACAGAAGCCATAGAACAATATGATATTCAGCTGAACCAGAACGAAAGCGATATCAAAGCCGGAGAGCTGGAAGTGCATTTCGCCAGAATGGATCTGGAGAAATATCTGGGAGCCAGTCTCACGGACAGTCTCCTGAAAGAATTGGGACTTGATCAGGTCACTGAGTCCATCCACAACAAGAAACTGGACTCCTCTTCCATCGACTTCGCTCAATATGCCCATCCGGACAAGTTGGGAGACGGCGAAGCCCGCCAGACTTTACGACAACTGGAAAACGAACTGGAACTCGCCCAGGAAGACGTGGGCCTGGCCGAAACAAAGCTCGAAGGCAGCAGACGTCTTTTTGACAAGGAATTCATCACAAAGACCCAATTGGATACGGATCAGAACACCTATAACCGTAAAGTCATCGCCTTGCAATCCGCTGAAACGCACCGTGATCTCTTCATCAAATATGAGTTTCTGAAACTTGCCCAGAAATACATGTCCGATTATGAAGAATCTCTTCGCAAGCTGGAACGGACGATCAAACTGGCCCATTCCAAAGAAGCGCAAAGTGAAGCCAAAAAGAACTCAGCCGAAGCACGTCACCAGCTGCAGACGCGCAAGCGGGAAGATCTGGCAACGCAGATTGAAAAGTGTACCATCCGCGCACCTAAAACCGGACTCATCGTCTATGGTACGGGCGAACAGAACTTCCGTGCGGAGACCATTGAAGAAGGTGCCACTGTACGGGAACGGCAGGTGATGATCACCATTCCCGACACTTCCGTCATGGCCGTGCGTCTTCAGGTTCATGAGTCTTTTGTCAAAAAAGTGAAACCTGGCCAGAAAGCGCGCATTCGTGTGGATGCCTTCCCCGGTGAATTGCTTACAGGAGAAGTGCAGCGTATTGCCGTGGTGCCGGACTCACAAAACCGCTGGCTCAATCCCGATCAGAAAGTATATCGCACCCTGGTCAATATTGACGGCGAATACGATTGGCTCAAGCCGGGCATGAGTGCCGAGGCCGAAATCATTACAAACGTTCTGGACAATGCTCTGCAGGTACCCATGCATGCTGTCCACCTTCAGAACGAACAGACCGTGTGCTATGTGGCATCACTTTTCGGAATAGAGACCCGTCCTGTCAAAACCGGTGAGTACAACATCTCTTTCATTGAAATTCAGGACGGATTGCAAGCCGGCGAATCAATTCTCCTGCAGGCACCCCGGGGAGCCCGCACAGACGGCAAAAAAGAAGAAGAAAAAGAAGAAGGTATTTCTGAAGGAATGGAGAGCGGACAAAGATCGGATATACCCCTTCCATCCGAGGGCCAGGGGCCTGATGGAGAAGGCGGACGTGGAGGCGGCGGAAGACCCACAGAGACAGGAATGCCCGATGGCACTCCAGCTGGTGCTCCAGATGGCGCTCCAGATGGTGCGGAACGAGGTGGACGCCCAGGCGGCGATGGTCTTTCGACTGGAGCTCCCTCAGGCGGTGGAGGACGTGGTCCCGGTGGTCAGGAATCCCGGTCAGGCCGAGGCCCGGGAGGACCAGGCCACTCATGAGCAATCAACCCATTGTATCGCTGCAATCTGTGACCAAAACCTATTTCATGGGTGAGGTGACGCTCAACGCTCTGGATGAAGTTTCCTTTGATGTCCACGAGGGAGAGTACGTGGCTATCATGGGGCCCTCGGGCTGTGGAAAATCCACGCTTCTCAATATTCTCGGATGCCTCGACAGGCCTACAGAAGGCAAGTACCTGCTGGGTGGGCGGGATGTCTCTCACTTTGATGACAACGCCCTGTCGGAAATGCGGGGCTCCCAACTGGGCTTTATTTTTCAATCCTATAATCTGATCCAGCAGCTGGACGTTCTGGAGAATATTGAAGTCCCTCTTTACTATCAGGGTTTCAATGCCGGAGAGAGTCGGCGCATGGCAAAAGAGATAGCAGCCCGTGTGGGACTTGGCGAGAGGCTCCATCACAAACCCACCGAGCTTTCCGGCGGACAGCAACAGCGCGTGGGTATCGCCCGGGCGCTCGTGAACAACCCGCTGGTGCTCCTTGCCGATGAGCCCACAGGAAACCTGGACTCTTCTTCCGGAGCGGAAATTCTGACTCTCTTCGATGAATTGCGCAGTCAGAAAAAAACAATCATCATGGTGACCCACGATCCGGACATCGGTCAACGTTCCGATCGGATTATCCGTCTGCGCGATGGTCGCATGGAGGAGGATGTTCGCAATGTCCATGCCTGATCCCCGCGCTCTGGCCGGTCTTTTCAGTTTCGCTAAAATCCGACGGGCCGTATCTCTGGGCTTTAAAACACTCTGGCAACACAGGCTCCGCTCTTTTCTCACCATGCTGGGCATCGTCTTCGGCGTCTGCTCCGTCATCGCCATGCTCGCTGTGGGTGAAGGGGCCGGCTATGAGGCCCAGGAACAGATCCGTCAGCTGGGAAGTCAGAATATCATTTTGCGCAGCGTGAAGCCTTCGGACACGGAGCGCATCACGACCACGCAAAGCCGGGTCTCCAGTTATGGCCTGACCTACGCTGACATGACCCGTATCCAGGACACCATCCCCAGCGTGACGGTACTGGCTCCGGGCAGGATCATCAGAAACCATGTATGGAATGCGACACAGCGCGTTGATGCGGAGATTGTGGGGGTCACCCCCTGGTACACGGACGTGCGCACCATGAATGTGGTATCTGGACGCTTCTTTTCGCCTGTGGAGATGGAAGGGCATTCCAATGTCTGTGTGATTACGGCACCGGTGGAGAAACGGCTCTTCCCCCTCTCCCCCTCTCTGGGAAGAAATGTACGTGTGGGCGCTGATTACTATAAAGTCATCGGTGTCATGGAGGCGGAATCTTCCGTTGGAACAAGCCAATCCGGAAATAATTCCGCGACACAGGGTACCAATGGCGGCTACGCACCCCGTATCTATATCCCCTTGAGTGCCGCGAAAAGCCGATTTGGCGAAACGCTCATGCGCCGCAGTTCGGGCACTTTTGAAGCGGAACGGGTGGAACTTCATGAGGCTGTGATCCAGGTGGCGCGTCTGGAGGATGTGGAGGAAACGGCACAGATCATCAACAGCATCCTGGCCACAGAGCACAAACAAAAAGATTATGACATGGTTGTCCCTCTGGAGCTCCTGAGACAGGCGGAACGGACCAAGCAGATTTTCAATACGGTGCTGGGCGCCATTGCAGCCATTTCACTGCTTGTGGGCGGTATCGGCATCATGAATATCATGCTGGCCAGTGTGACGGAACGTACCCGGGAAATCGGGATCCGTCGTGCTCTGGGAGCGAAGAAACGCGATATCGTCATACAGTTCCTCATCGAAACCGTCATTCTCGCCGGAACAGGCGGGGTCATCGGAGTCATCTTCGGCGTGATCATTCCGGTGCTCATCAGCCATGTGGCCGAGATGGTCACCATAGTCACCCCCTGGGCTCCTGCTCTGGCCTTTTCCATTTCAGCCTTTATCGGTGTTGTCTTCGGCATCTACCCGGCCACACGGGCAGCCAACATGGATCCTGTCGAGGCTCTCCGACACGAATAGGCTATCGGAGTGGCCGGTGATCAACAACCCGCACAGCCTTTCCAACAGAACGCTCCAAGGTCTGAGGGGGCAGAAGTTCCACTTTGGCATGAACGCCGGCCACCGTTTGTATGCGCCGTCCTATCTGTTCGCGCAGCTTCTGCATGACACTCATTCTGTCACTGAGAAATTCAGGGCGGATCTCCACTTTCACGGTGATTTCGTCCATACTGCCGGGCCGGTCCACCTCCACCAGATAATGGGGTGCTGTAGCCTCCACCTGAAACAGAGCTTCTTCAATCTGTGAGGGAAAAACATTGACACCCCGGATAATCAGCATATCATCAGAACGTCCCATGACCCGGGTCATGCGTGTTGTGGTACGGCCGCATTCACAGATACAGGGGTCCAGGGCCGCAATATCACGGGTTCTGTAACGGATCATGGGCATGGCTTCCCGCGTCAGTGCCGTGATGACCAGTTCACCATAGCTGTAATCATCCACGGGCTCCAGAGTCTCCGGATCCAGACACTCCACCAGGAAATGGTCTTCCTGAATATGCATGCCTCCCCGGGCCATACATTCGCCACTCACGCCGGGCCCGATAATTTCTGAAAGGCCATAGTTGTTGAATGCGGAAAGATCCATTTCCGCTTCAATCTGGCGCCGCATGTCTTCCGTCCACATCTCCCCGCCGAAATGAGCATAGCGCAGACTGAGCGTTCGCGGATCAATACCCATTCCCCGGGCAACTTCCGCAATATTCAACGCATAGCTGGGTGTGCAGACAATGGCATCGGGCTGAAGATCCTGTATGAGATTCACCTGACGGGCTGTATTGCCTGAAGAGACGGGCAGAATGGCCGCCCCCACTTCTTCCACGCCATAATGAAGCCCGAAACCTCCCGTAAAAAGGCCGTAACCGAAGGCTATCTGCACCGTATGCCCCGGACGGAGTCCACCAGCCACGAGAAAACGGGCGCACATTCGCGACCAGGTCTTCAGATCCTGCCGGGTATAGCCCACAAAGGTCGGCTTCCCCGTCGTTCCTGAGGATCCGTGGATACGGGCGAGATCACTGCGGGGAACAGCACAAAGACCCAGAGGATAATTGTCGCGCATATCTTGTTTGGTCGTGAAAGGAAGACGCCGCACATCGTCCAGAGATTGAATGGAATCCGGCGTAATCCCCCGCTCTTTGAACAATTTCCGGTAAAAAGGAACCTTCAGTGCCCGGGTAACGGTTTCCCGGAGACGGTGCACTTGCAATGCCTTCAATTCAGTACGGGGCAGACGCTCTTCTGCGTCCAGAATAGGATTATCAATAGCGAAACTCTTCATACAACCGCCTTAATAGTGGGGCTTTCCACATCACGAAAAAGAAAGGACGCCGGTGAGCGTTCTGAAAACAAAAAAAACAAAAGACTATTGACGGGCACGCTCATAGAGTTCAACACCACTCACAACATTGACCCCTTTTTCCTGAAGAGCCGACACGGCGTCATCGTTGTTATCGAAACGGAAAACAATGACAGCCTTGTCTTCACAACGGAAAGTGAAGGCATACATGTATTCGATGTTCAGCCCGGCTGATTCGATAATCTCCAGAATACCGGCCAGTCCACCCGGCTGATCCACCACCTCCGTGGCCACCACTTCAGTCACATTCACGACAAATCCGGATTCCTCAAGCACAGCCTTGGCTTGTTCCCAGCCCGCCACGATGAGGCGCAGAATCCCGAACTGCTGTGTATCCGCCACAGAGAGGGTGAGGATGTTGATACCCGCATCCGCCAGAAGCCGGCAGGGCTCGCTCAGACGCCCGGGTTTGTTTTCCAGGAACATGGACAATTGATGCATTTTCATGGGAAGACTCCTGTATCATTCTCCGGGCTGGTCACCGGAAAAGGGACTGTCAGCACCTGACAGAGGCTTGCTTTTCCGATGGACCCGGAGTGCTGTTATTTTTTGCGATTATCAATAAGGCGTTGCGCCTTGCCTTCACTCCGGGCTATCTTGTTCGGCTCAACCAGACGCACATTCACCCGGATATTGACTGTACGTTCTATGGAAGCACTCAGTTTTTTACGCAATCCTTCCATGACACTCACTTTATCGCTGAAGGCCTCGGGCGACACCTCCACCTGCACCTCCACATCATCCATGGACCCGTCATTGGTGAGCACAATCTGATAATGGGGCGATGTGCCTTCCACGGAAAGCAGTGCCTCTTCAATCTGGGAAGGATAGACATTGACGCCGCGGATAATGAACATATCGTCGCTGCGGCGGGCAATACGGCGCATGCGCCGAACCGTACGTCCACAGGGACACTGTTCTTTGTACAGTGTGGTGATGTCCCGTGTGCGATAACGGATCATGGGCATGGCCTGCTTGCTCAGCGTCGTGAGAACCAGTTCCCCTTCTTCCCCATCGGGCACAGGTTCCAAAGTTTCAGGATCAATAATTTCAGGATAAAAATGATCTTCGAAAATATGCAAGCCGTCCTGAACAACACACTCATTGGCAACGCCGGGTCCGATGATTTCAGACAGCCCGTAAATGTCATAAGCTTTGATATTGGCTTCAGGCTCTATGCGTTTGCGCATCTCATCCGTCCAGGGTTCAGCACCGAAAATACCCGCTTTCAAAGGCAAATCCCGCAGATCAATGCCCATCTCCGGAGCACGCTCCAGAATGCGCAGAAAATAACTGGGCGTACAGCAGATGGCTGTGGCACCGAAATCCTTGAGCAGCATGATCTGACGGTCTGTATTGCCGCCGGAAATGGGAATGACCGTGGCACCAAGCGCTTCAGCTCCGTAATGTGCGCCCAGACCACCAGTGAAAAGCCCGTAGCCGTAGGCATTCTGGATGATGTCACCACGATCCAACCCGGCTGCGGCAAAACAGCGTACCATCACACTGGACCATACACGCAGATCTTCCTGCGTATAAGCCACGACAATGGGCTTGCCCGTGGTGCCGCTGGAGGCGTGCATACGCACAATTTCGTTCATGGGAGTCGCAAAAAGCCCGAAAGGATAGGTCTCACGCAAGTCTGTTTTAACTGTAAAGGGAAGATGCCGGATATCAGTCACCTGGCGTATATCCTCAGGCGTCATCCCCCGCTCTTTCATGCGGCCGCGAAAGAGTTCAACCTTGTCATAGCTGGATTGAACCACTGCGCGCAGGCGATGAAGCTGCAACTGTCTCAGCTGAGACGGAGGAAGGTAATCCGGGGCGCTAACTGGATGAAAAGCACACCCTGCATCATGCCAGAACTCATTCATTTTTTGCTTCCTTATATAATGGAATCTGATGAAATACACGCTCTGAAAAACATCTCCCCCCAACAGGCAACAAAGCACCTGACAACAAGTATAGTATGACCATCGGGATTGGTACAAATCCAAAGCCTTTGGAGATAAGATTTTTCCCAGGAAGACACACCAGGGAACACCAGGGAGGATATTCAGACGACAGAAAAATATCTACAGTCTTAACACGCCCATTCTGTCCACTCTGTCCACTGATTAACGGAAAATGCCCCGCCCTCCACTGGAGCCCCTCCAACTTCCCTCCCATCCGTCCGCTTTCCTATCACCTATCCCCTATCCCCTATATTCCCCCGCCGTCATCCCGGTTTTTTTGCGACCCGGCCCGCCTGTCAAAGTATTCAGCCACAACAACGCGAAAAAGACCGGGATCCAGATTGGGAAGACTTTAAGGAGAATGACCCGCCTTCCTCAGTATTCAGTGTTGCTGTTGCGTTATTCTATCTGCTCGACACAGGTATAAAGCCGTCTGGTACTGACCTGGGAACGCCAATTTCCACATTGGCCGACAGCGGATGATGACCCGGAGAAGATATTGTCTTGGATGCGGCATGACATCTCTCTTGTCTAGAACAAATCCTTTCCTCAGAAAACTTTCCGGAAGAGAATGCGTATATCGTGGGAGCGCCAATGTCCCCATTGGCACACAGCGGATGATGACTCGAGGAAGATATTGTCTTGGATGCGGCATGACAGCTCTTTTCTGACTACCTCTTTCTTCATGCACCCAAGTCTTTACGTCGCGCCAAGGTTCTACATGAACTCTTTGTCTTTGCCGCGCTGTCTGCCAATGTGGAAATTGGCGTTCCCAGGAGTGACTCTCAAGGTCTTTCAGGGTTCTCCAAGCATGATTTGTTCGTGAGTATCTGAAGACCCCTTGCCGAATCGAGAATCTTATAATGTCTTGAAAGTATATGGCTTGCAGAGTCAGCAATATAAACTTCTTCGAAAGATATTCAGGCGGCATGAAAAAAACCTGCAGGCTTGACACCTCCACTCCGTCCACTGATTCTTTGTACTGTTTAAATCCGCATTCCACCAATATGGTACACTGTGTACAAAGCGTATCCACGGAAAGAATTCTCATGAACCAACAACAAAACAATCCCCCGGAGGACAACAAAGTCAAGCGGCGTGATTTCATGCGCATGCTCGGCACGGCTGCCGTCGGAAGCCAGGCGGGCCTGTCGGGCAGTGCTGAAGCGCAAGCAGCCGTTCCACCCTCCACTTTTCCGAAGGTGGCTGAAATCGCCCTTCCTCTGACGCATCCTGATGCCCTGGCACTCACCGGGGATGACCATTTTCTGGTGGGTGGCCGGAATGAAATCCTGCTTCTGGATCCTCAGGGCAAGGAAGAATCACGCCATTCCGTTGACGGACGGGTTCATTCCCTTCTGGCTCTGGACTCAGGAATTCTTCTGGGATTCCGCAGAGGCGTATCCCTCTTTGATCCGGCAACAGGAAAAACAGAAGCCTGGGAAGGATTCAATGACCGCAGCTGTGTCACAGCCCTGACCTGTGACGAAGACCATGTTTTCGTATCCGATGCGGGCAATCGTGTTGTGCTGCGTTATGACCGCGAAGGGCGCTTTCTCAATGGCATCGGCAAAGGCGGCGCTGAAAGCAGTGGCCCCGGCTTCATCGTCCCCAGTCCTTATTTTGCGTCAGCCATTGATCCCCTGGGCATGTTATGGGTCATCAATCCGGGTCGCCACGGTCTGGAAAGTTTTTACTTTGACGGCCGTCCTGTCAGTTCCTGGTATAAATCGGGCTCCGCTCTGGAAGGATTCTGCGGCTGCTGCAATCCCATTCACATCGCCTGGCGCAGCGACCATTCTCTGGTAACAGTGGAAAAAGGACTGAACCGTGTCAAAGTTTATGCCCCTGATTTCAGTGTTCGCGGACTCGTCGCCGGCCCCGCACAGGTAGCCGGGCTCCCTGTGAACCTGTCGCCCCGGGAGACGCCGCCCCTGACAGGGCTCGCCATTGACTCTCATGATCGCATTGCGCTTTTGAATGCCCGTGAACAAAGCATCAGTATTTTTGAGGAAGTGTCCGCATGATTCTTCAGGCTGCGCTTCCTTTGAATGATTTTTTTAACCCACAGAAAAATTAAAGGAATTCTCACATGAATGACGTCGTTTTTGTTTTCATGCTCTTTTTCTCGCTCCTCTCCCTCTTGTTCTTCGGAGTCGCAATAACGGATGACCGTTCTTTTTCGAAATCGCAATGACGGAAGCGCATTCTTTCCGCTCATTTGTCTGAGGAAGCAGCAGGCAAGAGTTTGTCCAGGATGGGCTGGAATGCCCGGGCAAAGAGTGCGTGTCCCTGCGCTGTGGGATGTCCATCGAGCGGAAAATAAAGATCCGGATTTTCCATCTCTTCACGGAAAAGCTCCGTGATTTTATAAAACGGCATCCCGGCTTTTTTTGCAGCCGCCTCTATGCTGTCGTCCATGGCTGTAGTTTCCAGAAGCCACTCCGGCATATTGTGGCCCACCCGCTCCATGCCTTTTAAAGCGGGGCGGTTCACATAGGGCCCTTCGGGCATACTGACCACCACGGCCTCAGATGTGTATTGTTCAGCGACTCTTCTGATATGCGACAGGGAGCGCGCCGCCCTTTCAATACTGGTCTGTGTCCACCCGTCTTCCAGATCCATGGTCATGATGTAGAAATCCGGATTATGGACGGAAAGATCCACCATATAGGCGTTCAGATCACCGCTCATGAAAGCGCTGCGCACCTCTTCATCAAAACTGTCAAAACGGGCCTTCTCCTCCGGTGGATAGGCTTCATATATCTCCCGAGCCGTTACAGCCATCCAGTTCCGATTGTCTTCCGCACTGCTGTATTGGGGCGGCATATCCAGATGGCTGTGATGGGCATGCTCCCGTTCCCGGCGAAGATCGCGCATATACAAAGTCATATTGGGAAAACAGCGGCGAATATATCCCCAGAGATCCACACCGGGCAGGGCCTCCTCTCCAGGCCCCACATCGCGGATGTCATTTCCCTGAAGCATGCACACCAGAACGAGATCGGGACGAAGCAGGGGAATGGCTTTTTCCGCAATCTCCGCATAATAACGGGGACCCTGGCCCGGCTTGCCCAGATTGATCACCTCCACATTCCGGCCGGAAGCTTTGAAATATTCATCCAGCAGCCGGGTCCAGCAGTCTTCAATATTGACTCCCCAGCCATAGGTATAGGAATCGCCTATGGCCAGAACACGGAAGGCTGTCCCCCGCTCCCGGGGCAGTTCTCGGTCGCGGATCCCTATGCTGTTGATGTGGACGGCATAGGAGAATTCCGAAGTGGCATAATGCTGCTCCGCTCCAGGCGGAAAGATGAGCTCAATGGCTTCAGGCAGATCGGGCGGCCTTCTCATACTTCCCAGAAGCCTGTCGGCTCCGAGAACCAGCAGAAAGCTCAGGGCTATGGACAGAAAAACAAGAAGGCCGTTTACAAGCAGTCGATGCACTGTTTTCATATGACTATTGTCTTATCCGCAAGTTATTGAGCCGTCACATCCGGAGGAAGGTGTTTTTCCAGGGCGGCACTCCAGCGGGCATAGCCTTCTTCGCTCAGATGCAGTTCATCTTTCAGAAAACATTCAGGATCAGGCTGGCCTTCCTCAGTCATGAGCAGATCAACCAGATCCAGAAACTGCACATTTTCGAGAGAACTGAGCTGTTCGGCGCAAAGCATATTCGATTCCAGTATGGCTTCATGAAGGGCCCACCGGGAACCGCTGGGTTTCGTGGAGATTACTATAATCCTGCATTCAGGCAGAAGGGCGCGTATCCGTTCCACGGAAGCGCGACAATCCACGGCCACCTGGGCCGGAGCCAATCCGGCGGCAATATCATTGTCTCCATCATAAATGACGACCGTCTGCGGCTTGTGGTCAGCAATCACCTCATCGGCAAAGCGGACAAGATCACTGTAACGGGAACCGCCGAAACCGCGATTCAACACAAGCCTGTCGGGGAAAGACGCATCCACATTCCACATGCGCGCTGTGGAACTGCCGGTGATGATTGTACCGCTCCGAAGAGACTCTATTTCCAGATTCTCCTCTGCAAATTCTTTCATATTGTTTTCCCAGCGGGAGTCGGGCCATTGAATGCACAAGCCCTCTTCCAGTCCCTGACAGTCCTCGCCATTCAGCGGGATCGTTACGAAGGTGCCTTTTGTTTCCACTTCCTCAAAGTCATAAGCGACCTCTGCGCCGGTATCGAGACGAAAGACTTTTTCCGGTTTCAGCATGGGACCCACCACCAGGCTTTCGGGCAAGGTTGACGACTGGGCGATATACCAGGCGTTGCTTGTACAGACCAGGGGCACTTCGCCGAAAAGACGGGTCACAAAGGTCTTCTTGCCTTCAGCTTTCAGGGAAGTGGCCAGATCTTCAGCGGCGTTCATCTGTTTTCTTTCGGCTGTATCGTGCCAGTGTACCCGGGCGACAAAAAGGGCGCCCGTAGCTCCCCGGGATCGCATGTCATCATTCCAGACGCCTTCTCCCACAGTCACCCAGGACTCCGATGCTGTCATGGCTGAAGCTCCGAAATTGCCCATGGCCGCTCCACGTTCAGGAATCAACACACGCTCCGTGGCACGGATGACGCAACAGGCTTCCGGATCGACCTGAGCAATGAAAAGAGGCGCCCGGTGGCGGATGATATGATCATTGTCAGCGCCTCGGCGTGTATAGACCAGAAAGAGCCCGTCCTCATGAGCGAGCCAGTGTTGCTGTGTATTGTAGGAGCCCAGTTCTTCGCCATCATCAAACTTCCACATTTGCACAGGCTCATAATGTAATCCGTCGTCACTGACCGTCACATAGCCCCGGGCATCGTTTCGCAGGGTCAGATAATAGCGTCCCTGAAAGGGAACAATGGAAGGTTCACAGAGTCCCCGTCCGCCGGAAATGGTCATCTCGGTACCGTGGCTGATATAGCGCACTGTTTTCCCGTCAAAACTGCAGCGGGCCACAGTGACCGAATAATCCACCTTCCCATCAGTGCCGAAATACAGGGGAACCAGCAGGCGGCCGTCTTCCTCCACAATCCACTGGGCACAGGCGTTTCTGGAAAAATAAAATTTCGGATCATCAGGCATTTCCAGTATTTCCCAGGGGGACCAACTCTTTGCATTCGGATCATAAACAGAATAGGATGTCTGGTCAAAACGTTCTTCCGCATCCACTAGCTGGCCATCGGCTTTATAATACAGCTGCGCGCCCAGAGCCAGCACTTTGCCCGTGGGAGCATGGTAACCGGGGGTCACATCACATACGGCACGGATGGTGCCTTGAGGGCCGTCACGCCAGGCCAGTTCAGGAATCTCCACGGGCCCTGTCCAGCTTTCCCCCATATCATCACTGTAGAGGGCATACAAACCGGAATAAAAATCGCTTATCTGCAAATGCTTCTGCAAGGTCATGACAACAGCCGGGCCCCCGTCTTTTCCATGGCCGGGCACAGCTGCAGCCCGCGGATGAAACCACAACCATTCCCCATCATCGTGTTCAACGACCGTGTCCAGAGAAATGTCATAGGCGACAGCAGGCTCCGCAGCCGAAACCGGAAGACCGGGAAGCAGAGCGATCATAGAGAAGAAGCAAAGTAAAGACAGAAGACGGCACATGAGGGTTCTCCTTTTCACAAGTGACAGCGATGATGCTATTATAGACTTCCCCGCATCCGGAACGCATCCGGAGCGTCGCAGGGAGACCGCATAAGGATACACCATAACAGATTTCAGGTAAACATGCATATTCAAGCCGTCACATTTGATTTCTGGGGCACTCTCTTTCAGGATGCCCAGGGAAAAGAACGCCATGCACTGCGTATGGAGGGACTGATAAAAGAAACCGCTGTGGAAGAGGCGCAAGCGGATCGGGTATTGAAAGAAACCATGGCTTTTTTCATGCGCAACCATCTCGATACGCAACACACACTCACCCCTGTTGATGCGGCTCTCCTTTGTTGTCAGGCTCTGGACAAGACTGTTGACGATGACGGAATCGCGCGGATGGCCACCTGTTTCGCCGACGCCATTCTGGAGTACCCGCCTGTGCCCATCGAGGATGCTCTGGAAGCGGTGAAAGCCGCAGCGGACCGGGTACCCGTGGCGATCATCTCCGATACAGGAATGAGTCCCGGGAAAAATCTCCGTATCCTTCTGGAAAGAGCGGGTTTTCTTCCTTTCTTCAGTGCGTTGAATTTTTCGGACGAAACCCGGGCGGCAAAACCGCAACGGCGCATGTATGCTTCCATTGCAGACCAACTGGGCATTGCTCCCCATGAGATGCTGCATATCGGTGATCTGGAGCCGACGGATATTACAGGAGCTCATCAGATTCACGCCAAGGCTGCTCTCATTACAGCCGTCAACAGACGTTATGAAGAGGTGACCCGGGCGGATTATCTACTGCCCTCCTGGAAACGCTTCATAGAGCTGCTCCCGGAACTGATCTGATCACACAATTTGCCGTGCGCCCCGGCCAGGCTTTTGTTCTCTTCGAAGATGAAAAACAAATAGAATGGATTAATTCACCCTGTCAGATATGTTCTGTTTATGAGAGATACACCAATGACCAAGACCGGACTCTATTCCCTGGCTTTTCCCCTGCTCCTGGGCCTGCTCATGCTGGCATCACAGAGCTATGGTGAGGAAAAGCGGAAGAATCAGGAAAACTTCCCGCCTTCCCATGTGGAAGTGCGTGTTTTTTCGCCTGATCAGGTGGCGAAACCGCAGCTGCTTCCTGATGAGGGAGAAGACTCCGAAGAGGAAAAAGGAGATCCCCTGGAAATGCTGCAAATGGAGTTGCAGGTGATCCGTGATGAACTCCGTATGTTACAGGCCACCCTGGATCTCATGATCAACCGCATCATGGCCGATATTCAGGAAGAAAATCAGGTCTTGCGCGAAGAGGTGCAGCGTCTTTATCTCATACAAAAAGAATTCGGCCTGCCCGATACAACCCATATCCCGAGACCGGGTATCGGCATTATTCGTGATCTGCTGCAAGCTGTTCCTGAACCGCACATTGAAAATGAAGGCCTCACTGATCTGCTCCCGGACAATGAGACTGATGATGCTGAGCCCGAAGAAGAATACAGCTCTGAGCCCCCGCAGAGCCCTCCATTCACCCTGATGCATGAATGGGGGCGTACACCGGAGATGGTGGAGGAACTGGATCATGCCGTGTCCACACTGAAAGGCATCGTGGGCATCGTGCCCGAAGGATGTCGCCGTATTGATCTGGAACAGCTGGGTCGTGAACTGCGCAGCCGCTATGATGACTATGAAAATATCAATATCGAAATCTTCGACGATGAAGAATCGGCGGAGGCCTATATAGCCACGCAAGTGGGAAATCCCGATCACCGTGTATTGAGCATATCCCGCCACAGTGCTTCCGGGCGGGATGTCATTCTGTATCTGAACAAAGGAGAAGCGAAAGAAGTGACTCCCTGATTCCCATAAAACCCCTTATTTCCAAAGGACAAGTAATCAGTCTGACAACCCATTGAAGAAAGGATTCTGATCATGATGGATGCCTTGACAGCCATGCGCAAACGACGCACCGTTCGTGAATTTCAAGCCGGGAAAAGTATCCCCAAAAAACAGTTGGAAACACTGGTGGACAGCGGTCGACTGGCCGCAACGGCCATCAATATTCAGCCTTGGGAATTTGTCGTCATCACCGACCCCGAAATGCTGGTGAAAATCGCCGATCTGGCGGAGTACGGCAAACATGTGGCCAAAGGCTCGGCCTGCATCGCCGTCCTCTGCAAAGACGGACCCTATTATCTGGAGGATGGCTGTGCCGCCACGCAAAACATCCTCGTAGCCGCCACAGCTCTCGGACTGGGCAGCGCCTGGGTGGCTGGCGACAAAAAGGACTATGGCACGGAATTGAAACAACTGATCGGCGCACCCATTGATCTGCACCTCGTAAGCGTGATTGCGCTGGGCTATTCAACAGACGATACAAATCCTGACAAGCGGTCTCTTG
Source organism: Candidatus Hydrogenedens sp. (assembly GCA_012522755.1). Lineage (GTDB taxonomy): Bacteria > Hydrogenedentota > Hydrogenedentia > Hydrogenedentales > CAITNO01 > JAAYJV01. The sequence goes on along the minus strand of JAAYJV010000130.1, from coordinate 38,163 downwards.
AAGAGGTGATTCACTGGGAAAAATTCTAAACCCGATCCAGACTGAAACCAGACAGACGCCGGGAAAGTCTCTTTTCTAAAGGATGCATCTGTATCACTGAGGCATCCGCCAATGAAAAGAGAGAAATGCAGTCATGAAGCCCTTTCCCCGGAGTCTCCCTTTTAAAAAAGTTCCTGTCCTCATACTGGCCATCGTGGCTGGACTGTGCCTGCTGCTTTTCATGCGTACCGGTCGTCTGGTCATCGAAGAAAAAGAAGGGAGCTCTCCCCTTTTTGAAGAGAACGCACAGGAGGTGGAGTTCACCATCTGTACCTATAACGTACAGGCCCGCCCTTTTTTTGATGAGACCGAAACAAAATTCTCGCGCATGTCTCCCCTCCTCAACCGTTTCGACATTTGCGCTCTGCAGGAGTGTTTCAAAGATCATGCCTGTGTATGGGCCCGGGCGGAGCACCTGAACAAAATCTTTCATGGCACTTTGAAACATCCTTTGAAAATCACAGGAAGCGGTCTGTCACTCCTCTCGAAGCTGCCCCTGATCTCCACGGAAAACATCAACTTTGACAGCCGTGGAGAATTTCAGAACAAGCCAGCCTCCAAGGGAGTGCTTCTGGCTCGCTATGAGGCCGGTGCCATGATTCTGGATGTATATACAACCCACATTGAGGCGGGCAAAAAACCGGCTTCCATGAGTGCCCGCAAAGGTCAGGCTGAAGAAATCGTCGCCTTTGTGAACAAACACACCGCACCCGAAAACAATCTCATCATTCTCGGCGATTTCAACATGCGTCCCAGCCGGGGCCCGGAAGATAAAGAAGCCAACAAAGACAATGCCCGGGTATATGTCTTTGACTGGCTCAAGGAAACCCTCGATCTCCGGGATGCTTCTGACGAGTTCAACGGACCCGTAGGCCGGGAAATTGACCGCATCCTTTTCCGACCCGGGAAGGCTTGTACCATGGAAGTGCTGCACTGGCAACAGGATGATCCTGATTTCTATCATGCTGACGGAACAACACCTCTGAGCGATCACTCTCCCCTCTTCGCTTCCTTCAGTCTCCAGACTTCCTGAAGCAGCCTCAGCGACTGGCCCAGACCAGGCCGCGCTTCATGATTTCAAAACATTCGAATACATCGAAGTCAGCGGCCACATGCCCAAGCGAAGAATAGAAGACACGGCCTTTTCCATAAGACCGTTTCCACACGGCTGGCATGGCGACAGGAACACTTCCGGGAAAAACATCGCCCGCCGGAAAGCGAATCTCCGCCAGCACCTCATTGGAAGGATCCACATGCATATAATAGCGTTCGGAGAGCATGGTGAAATCTTGAAGTCCTTCCAGAATCGGATCCTCTGAGCGGAGCAGGTGCACCCGATGTTCAACAATATCTCCGGGATGGGCAACGAACTGACCGCCTGTCATAAACTGATAATCCGTGTTGCTCCGGAAAGCATCGCCCATGCCGCCATGCCATCCGGCGATCCCCGCCCCCTCACGCACAGCCTGCAACAGGCCCTGCTCCTCCTCCGCACTCAGGCTTCCCATGGTCCAGCATGGAACGATAAGATCATAGGCTTTCATTTCTTCGGCACAGGCGAGAAGCCGGGTTTCATTGACAATGGTAAGATCAAAACCAAGATCTTGCAATGCGGGCTCAAAACGTTTCACACAGGCCCGGGGCTCATGACCTTCCCACCCGCCCCAGAAAATCAATGCTTTTTTCATGGTCCATATCCCCGTTGTTTTTGGATTTCAAGACACAAAACAATTGCAGGGGATAGTATAAAGCATTGGGAAGGCCGGAGCACAAAGAAAAAGAGAAGAAATAAGGGGAGTAAAGGCATGCAAGAAATTTGGGGGGGCTGTAGGTGGGGGTCAAGGTATCAGTGGACCAAGTGGGCACGGCATGCCGTGCCCCTACCAGCCGAAACCCAGCCCCTCGCTCCTCGCTCCTCGCTCTTCGCCCCTCGTTCCTCGCCCTTCGTCCCTCGCCCCTCGCACCTCGCCCCCAGCCCTCGCCCCTATCCAATTTGCGCTTATCCTCCGCCTTTTGCTACAATTATCCCAAACCATGTGCAATCGCACTGCTGGTCAGAGACAGCCGGTGGCTTTCATAGCCTTAATATCCTGCCGAGACCGTGGAAGAACGCAACCGTAACATAATTGTATCTCGGATGTTTTCACCTGTGTTGTCTCTGCAGACAATGCAGGTATTTTTTTTTCTGCGCTACTGCCAGACAGATGCGAACTTGAGAAAGGAGGTGAAAACTCTTGCCAACAGAACAAAAGATTAAAACCGTTGCTGAAATCAAGGAACGGGTCAGCGGTAGCAGCATCTCCATCATCACCCAGTTTGTGGGAATGAATGTGGAGCAGGCGACAACGCTGCGCAAACAATTGCGCGAAGCGGGCGCTCAGTTGAAAGTTTACAAAAACAATCTTGCTAAAATCGCTTTGGACGACCTGGGACTGTCTTCCGCAGCCGAGTTCATGGAAGGCCCTACAGCCTGGGCATTTTGTGATGATCCCGTGGCACCGGCCAAAGTGTTGAAAGACTTCTCCAAAGAAGTGCAGTTCATCGTTATGCGTGGTGGCGTGCTCTCCGGAGCCGTTGTCAACGCACAGCAGATGGAAGCACTGGCCGCTCTGCCCTCTCGCGAGGTGCTTCTCGCTCAGGTGGTCGGTACCATTGCCGCCCCCTTGCGCGATACCGTCGGTGTCCTCAGTGCCCTTCCCCGCAATCTGGTCAACGCTCTCGATCAGATTCGCCAACAGAAAGAAGAAACGCCGGCCGCCTGATGCCCGGCAAAGAAGTCTCCATATACAACAACCGATTCCGGTATGAACCCGGATCACTCATAAGGAAAAAACAATGTCTGAAAAACTTGAGTCCATTATCAACAGCATTGCTGAATTGACCGTTCTCGAACTCAGCGAACTTGTCACCGCTCTCGAAGAAAAATTTGGCGTAACCGCCGCTGCTCCCATGATGATGGGTGCCATGCCCGCCATGGGCGGCGATGCCGCTCCGGCTGATGAAGAGCCCACAGAATTCAACGTGATTCTGAAGGACTTCGGCTCCCAGAAAATCGGCGTCATCAAGATCGTCAAAGACCTGCTCGCCCTGGGCCTGAAAGAAGCCAAAGACCTCGTCGACAAAGCTCCGACAACCATCAAGGAAAAAGCGACGAAAGAAGAAGCCGACAAAATTCGTGAAGCTCTCGAAGAAGCCGGCGCCACCCTCGAAATTCAGGGTGCCTGATCCCTCTCTCCGGTTTGTATATCGACGCACCGCTGATCCCTCAGCGGTGCGTTTTTTTGTCTCTCCATTCCGATCTGAACCGGACCCTATTCACAGATTCGAGGCATAAAGGTGAACATCAATCCAATGAACTTTCTTTTTTTATAAAGAAAACACTTGACGTTTCAGCCCGTTCATTGTATGATGATAGCGGTCTTCAAGATGTATAACATCATCACCAACTGTCAACACATAGAATGGGAGGTGTAAGATGGCTGAAATTGTTTTAGGTGTCGGATATAAAAAAACGGTACGCACCATTGTTGAGCTCGTGGACGAACAGATTACCAAAAAGGAGGGTGTTCCCGGCCGCGTCTGTACCTGGACCAATTCGAGCAATATTGAAGCGCGTCGCAGCGATCTTGAAGGGGATTTTGATTCTTATGATGTCCGTGTAACCCGGGCCCGCACAGATGAAAGCGCCTTGCAAAGTTTTGCACAGGCCCATCCCGAGGATGTTTTTGTCAAGCAAGAGGACGGTTCCTGGCGTGTCGCCATCCCGCCTCCCGGCAAAGCCTTTCGTGAAGAGCAACTGGAACTCGTGGATGAACTGACGAAAATAATTCGACTTCCCGAGGTCTGGCGCGCCGAAGGATTCGATTTCCAGGATCAGATCATCAATGTTGAAAAGCTTTTCCAGGCCATGATCAAATACCGGGCCAGCGACGTTCACCTTACAGCAGGGCTCAAGCCTATTTTCCGTATTGATAATGATGCGCGTTTTTCTGATATCATGCAGGCTTTTTCAGGCACTCAGATCCGCACACTCATCAGGCGTACAGCCCCGCCGGGCTTTTATGACGAATTTGAGGAATTCCTGCAAACCAGTTATTCTTACCACCAGGCCGGCATGGGCTATTCCCGTGTTTCCGCCTTTATGAAAAATGGAGCGCCCCATTGCACCTTCCGCTATCTTCCCGAGGCCATTCCTTCTTTTGAAGAGCTGAATGTGCCTGCACAGCAGATGCAGACTATCGCCGATACGCCCCGGGGACTCATCCTGATCACGGGAATGACAGGCAGTGGTAAAACCACAACCATGGCGGCACTCCTCGACTGGATCAATACGCACAAGGCTCTTCATATCCTGACGATTGAGAACCCCGTTGAATTTGTTCATTCCAATAAAAAGTCCATCGTGTCGCAGAGAAATATCGGTACAGACGTGCGCAGCTTCAGCGAGGCGGTGACAGGTGCTTTGCGTCATGACCCCGATGTGGTGCTTATCGGGGAAATGCGTGATCCCGACACCATCCGTGCGGCGATCAATGCGGCCGCAACAGGGCATCTGGTGATCAGTACCCTTCACTCCAATACCTCTTATGAAGTGATCAACCGAATTGTCAGCTTTTTTGATCCCATTGAGCGTGATCTCGTCCGGCTCCAGCTGCGCGATTGCCTGCAAGGAGTAATCTGCCAGCGGCTGGTCCCGAAAACAGGCGGAGGACGTATTCCCGCACTGGAATTCCTCTTCAATGATATCAAGCCCATCAATGACGCCATCCTCAAAGGCGACACGGACGCCATCCGGGTGGGTATGCAACAGACCATTTCGCACTCCATGCTCTTTGAACAATATCTCTTGAAAATGTTCAAGGAAGGAGTGATCGCTCTGGAAGATGCCCGTCAACAGGCCACGGATGTGAGCGTCTTTGACCAGATGCGCATGGGCACTTATTCCGTTCCCAGACTGGACAGTATCAAGGGAGGATGATTCTTAAAAGAATCATGTGTTAAAATCATAGAGCTGACATGACACTGTAGATGGAATTTCAGCGGGGATCAAAACAAGTAATGGGACAAGCTATACGAGACAGCCGGCGCCGTTGCTGATGACGGCGCTTTTTGTTTTTGTCCAAGAATATGGGCTTGTCACGGAAAAAACAGAAAAGAGAGAACAAGCACTTCATCATGAAAAATCAATATATAAGTATGCTTCAAGAGGGCGACCGGATCAATGACTATTTTCTTGCGACTCGCAAGGATCTGAGAACCAAAACCAGTGGTGGAAAATTTCTGGGCAGTTCGCTGAAAGATAAAACGGGAGAAATCGGTGCTGTCATGTGGTCCAATGCCGTGGAAGCGGCCGCCACATTCAATGTGGGCGATGCCATCCACGTCCGGGGCGTGGTCGGTTCTCATCAGGGCCGCCTGCAGATCCGTATGGAACAGATCATGCCTCTCCGGCCCGAAGATTATGCCATCGAGGATCTCTTGTATGCACCTGAAAATACGGAAGCCATTCGTGAAGCTTACAGTAAAACACTGGAGTCCATTACAAACCCGCACTGTAAAGCACTGGTAGACAGTTTTTGGAAAGACGATGCTTTTCAAGAACGCTTTTGCCAGGCCGCTGCAGGAAAAAAATGGCATCACGAATTTACAGGCGGGCTCCTTCATCATTGTCATGAGATGAGCTGTCTGGCCGAAACCATGTGCGGCATCCTTCCGGAGTTGAACCGCGATCTGCTCCTTACAGCCGTTTTTCTCCATGATATCGGCAAGCTCAAAGAGATGGATCATGGCATGGCCGTCGATTACACTACAGAAGGGAAATTGCTCGGCCATATTTATCTGGGCTGTGAAATGGTGCAACTGAAGATCAGTGCACAGCCGGCCTTCCCAGAGCGGCTGAAGATGGAAGTGCTCCATTGCATGCTGGCCCATCATGGCTCTCTGGAAAATGGATCACCAGTCACTCCCCGCAGTCTCGAAGCACTGGTACTGCATCATATTGACAATCTCAATGCCCAGGCGGCGGCCTTCGCGCGTATTATCCGGGAAAGTCGGAGCAAGTCTCAGGAGTGGTCCGATTATATCCCCATTATCGAGCGGGCCATCTGGGCCGGCTGAGCTCCGGATATCATGCCTCTTCAGCTGCTGTGGAAAGCCAATGAAGGGCACGCTGCAGGATAACGATGCTTTTGGCATCCTGCAAATCTTTCCCCTGAAGCAGTGCTTTCGCTTCTTCCAGAGAAAAGCGCAAGAGTTCTATACGTTCATCTTCTTCCAGTTGCTGACCGATCTCAACCAGATCGAGCGCCAGAAAAAGATGGATGGCTTCACTGCAGAAACCTACAGAAGGGTGGATGACGCCCAGATCAATATAGCGGCCCGCCTGGCAGCCTGTTTCCTCATGCAATTCCTTGACGGCACACTGCAGCGGTGTTTCATGAGGCTCCAGTTTTCCTGCAGGCGCCTCAACGAGATCTTTGCCCAGGGCGATGCGGAATTGTCTGACGAAAATGAATTCTTTCCCGGTAAAAGGCAGCACGCAGACACCTCCCGGATGTTCCACCACTTCGCGGTAAGCCTCCATGCCATCATCCAGACGGACAGTACCTCTTCGCAGAGAAACCACCTTGCCTGAAAATACACATTCACTTTCTTGCCAGATTTCCATAACTCTTCACGGCCTTCGGGATCTGATCCCCTCATTATAAAAATGGGAGTGGAACCTGTAATCGGGCACCACTCCCATTGCTTACATTCGTGCAAGACTCTCCGGACTCTTACATTTTCTGCATGAGGGAGAGGAATTCTTCGTTCGATTTTGTCTTTTTGAGTTTGCCGATAAGCAGGTCCGCCGCTTCGGTAGGTTCAAGAGGACTGAGTACACGGAAGAGCAGCCAGATGCGTTCCAGCTCTTCAGGAGAAATGAGCAGCTCTTCTTTTCGTGTACGCGATCTGTTCACATCAATGGCGGGGAAGATGCGTTTTTCCATGAGACGCCGATCCAGATGCAGTTCCATGTTACCGGTGCCTTTGAACTCTTCAAAGATTACGTCGTCCATGCGGCTTCCTGTTTCAATGAGTGCTGTAGCCAGAATGGTCAGACTGCCGCCCTCTTCAATATTGCGGGCCGCACCGAAGAAACGCTTGGGCCGCTGAAGGGCGTTGGAGTCCACACCACCGGAAAGCACTTTGCCGCTTGCAGGCACAATGATGTTGTAGGCCCTGGCAAGCCTGGTGATGGAGTCAAGCAGGATGATCACATCACGTTTGTGTTCCACCAGGCGCTTCGCTTTGTTCAGAACCATTTCAGCGACCTGAATATGCCGTTCCGGCGGCTCATCAAAGGTGGACGCGATCACTTCGCCCTGAACAGAGCGCTGCATATCGGTCACCTCTTCGGGGCGTTCGTCAATGAGCAGCACAATCACGGTCGTTTCCGGATGATTCACCACAAGACTGTTGGCGATCTTCTGGAGCAGAACGGTTTTCCCCGTGAAGGGTGCCGCCACAATGAGACCGCGCTGCCCTTTTCCTATAGGCGAAATGAGATCCATGATTCTCATGGCTGTCTCATCCTGTGTTGTTTCCAGACGCATCCGGTTGTTGGGATGCAGCGGAGTCAGGTTGTCGAAATTGATGCGCTTGTAGGCATCTTCCGGGCTTTCATGATTGACTGATTCGACTTTCAAAAGGGCAAAATAACGTTCACCACTTTTGGGAGGCCGGACATGACCGCTCACACTGTCCCCGGTGCGCAAACCGAATTTCCGGATTTGGGAGGGGGACACATAAATATCATCCGGACCAGGCAGATAGGAATAGTCGGGAGAGCGCAGAAAACCGAAACCATCCACGAGAATCTCCAACGTTCCTTCTCCGTAAGCGCTGCCCGCTTTTTCTATGCTGGCCTGCAACAGACGGAAAATAAGATCCTGCCGTTTCAGCCCGCCATATTCAACCAGGCCCAGCTCTTCAGCCAGATCGGTGAGCTGTTGCATGGTCATGGACTTCATGTCCTTGATCGCGATACCGGGCCCGTCACTCAGATCGGGCATGGGTTCATTGGCAACATCAAGTATTGCCGGTTTTCTGGGAGACTGACTGCGCCGCGGTTTGTTGGATTTGGCCTGGCCGCGAGGGTTGGGGCCGCCCGAACGTGAAGGGCCGGAGCGGTGGCCACGTGGTTTGTCCTGGGAGGAATGTTCCGCCATTGACGATCCTTTCGTAGACTTTGAGTCTGAATAGCGACGTTCCCGGCTTCGGGAAGGTGACGAGGAGGGAGGGGATTTTTCTGCCAATTGAAGTCTTTCCTTAAGTAGTAATCAATAACAGGGTAAAGCACACAGCTTTATTTTTTGAGAATAACAAGGTGGCTTTTAAATGTCTTTAATGTATTTCAGCCCAGTGATCGCCCACGCCCACATCAACCTTGAGGGGCACAAGCAGGCTGATGGCATTTTCCATGATATCCCGGGTCAGCTGCGCCACTTCGTCGGCAATGGTCGCGTCCGCTTCGATGACAAGTTCGTCATGAACCTGCAACAGAAGCCTGGCCGGATATTTCTTCAGGGCCTCATGAACACGGGTCATGGCTATTTTGATGATATCCGCAGCCGATCCCTGCACGGGCGTATTGACAGCCATGCGTTCCGCAGCGCTTCTGAACATGGGACTGCTGCTTCGAATATCAGGAAGCAGGCGTTTTCTGTTCATCAGCGTAAGCACATAGCCGGTCTCATGGGCTGTCTTTCTTGTATCTTCCAACCAGGCTGTCACGCCCGGATAAGTATTGAAATAACTTTCAATGAATTGTTTCGCTTCCTGGCGTGTCAGCCCCTGGCTTTTGGCCAGACTGACCTCGCCCATGCCGTAAATCACGCCGAAGTTGATGGCTTTGGCTTGCCTGCGCATTTCAGAAGTGACCTCATCAGGAGCGACACGGAAAATCCGGGACGCCGTATCCCGGTGAATGTCCTTGTCCTCCCGAAAGGCCTCGCACAAAGCATCGTCCTGCGCAAGATGGGCGAGAATCCGTAATTCAATTTGAGAATAGTCGGCTGCAATCAGTTTCTTGTCAGGGCCATCGGCGACGAAACCTCTTCGAATGCGCCGTCCCAATTCCGTTCGTGTTGGAATATTCTGCAGATTGGGATTGCTGCTCGACAGACGGCCTGTGGCGGCCACAGCCTGGTTGAATGAGGTATGAATGCGCCCTGTCTCCGGGTTCACCAGATTCGGCAGAACATCCACATAGGTACTGCGAAGTTTTTCCAGGCCTCTGTATTCAACAATACTTTCAGGCAGCGGGTGATCTTTCGCCAGCGATTCCAGCGTTTCCAGATCGGTGGAATAACCGCTTTTGATTTTCCGGCCCGGTTTCAACTGCAACTTGTCAAACAGAATTCTTTGCAATTGTTTGGGTGAGTTGATATTGAACTCTTCGCCGGCAAGATCATAAATCGTGGATTCAAGTGTCGTCAGCTTTGTTGCGAGCTCCTGTTGGAGTGCGGCAAATTGTGCTGTGTCTATGGCGATCCCGGCCATCTCCATGGCTGCAAGAACTTCCACCAGAGGAAGCTCAATCTCATCCAGAAGGGGTATCAGATCCTCTTTGGCAAGCTCAGGCCTCAGGCGCTGAGCAAGTCTCCAGGTGATATCCGCATCTTCGCAGGCATAGTCCGACGCTTTCGCAAGAGGAACCTGGCTGAAAGGAATGGATTGTGCGCCCTTGCCGATAAGATCTGTTATGGGAATAGTCTTATGGTTCAAATAGAGCAGACTGAGTTCATCCAGATTGTGCCTCAGACGGGAGGCATCAGTCAAATAAGAGGCCAGCATGGTATCCATGCCGATACCTTGCAAATGGATTCCCGCTCTGGCCAGAACAATGAAATCGTATTTGATATTGTGTCCGTATTTCTCAATGGCGGGATCTTCCAGCAAAGGCTTCAACAGTTCCAACGCTTCTTCTGCACTGAACTCCGGATCAGGGAAGGCGTCTTCGCTCATGAGCGCATCCAGATCAGCGGCCTCATGACCCAGAGGGATGTACCAGGCCCGGCCCGCTTCAGCGCTCAGGGAAATACCCGCCAGCCGGGCAAGCATGGGCTGGAGCGATGTCGTTTCCGTATCCAGTGCGAAGGCATCATGCCTGTTCAATTCAGCCACAACCTGCTCAAGGCCCTCACGGGTCAGCACCAATGCATAAGACTGGGTGACTGTTTCTGTTTCAGCCTCCGTCGGAACAAGTTCTTCCAGAATGCTGTGGAAGGCAAGATCACGGAAACAGGCTTCCACTTCCGTCTCTTTCCATTCCCGCCGTTTATAACTTTCCAGATCGCCATCAACCTCAACATCCTTTTTGATGGTGACCAGAGTCCGCGCAAAGAAAGCCTGTTCTTTATCCGCTTCAAGATATTCTCGCTGCTTCCCTTTGAATTCCTCCAGATTCGCATAGACATTTTCAAGGGTCTGGTAACGGGAGAGAATTTTGGCAGCTGTCTTTTCGCCGATATTTCGCACACCGGGAATATTGTCCGCCGAGTCACCGATGAGCGCCAGCGCCTCGGGAACATGCTCGGGACCCACACCGAAGCGGGCTTCCACTTCAGCCGGGCCTGTCCAGGCTTTACTGTCTTCTTTGCCCGGATCAAACATTTTCACCTGATCACTCACCAGTTGCAACAAGTCTTTGTCGCCACTCACGAGCACCACGTCCATACCGGCTTTTTCAGCTTCAACCGCCAGGGTACCCATGACATCATCGGCTTCCACTCCCGGCACGGTCAATGCCGGAAGATTCAAAGCTTTGACCACCTCATAGACCCTGGGAAACTGCTCGATCAACTCTTCCGGAGTGGCTTTACGATTGGCTTTATAAGCCGGATACATCTCTTTACGGAAATTCTTTTCCCGGGAATCGAAGACGACGGCCACATAGTCGGGTTGCTGTTCCCGGAGAATTTTAAGCAGAATCCGGGTAAAGCCATAGACCGCATTGGTGGGTCGGTGACTGGCATCAGTGAGATTGGCATTGATGGCATGGAAGGCACGAAAAATAAATGCCATGGCATCAATGAGATAAAAGGTTTTTTTCATAAAAAATCAGCCGTGTAAGCGTTTCTGGAAATAGGATTCGGAAAGAACCGCTTGAGAACCCCGTCCTGTCAGAGCCCGGGCCGCCGTAAAAAATAAATCATTACAGGCAAAGCCAAAGGATCTCTCCGGGAAAAGGTGACGATATCGGCATAAGAGCTATTTCAGCAGGCGCCGGCCTTCAGAGGACTTGATACCGGAAATAACGCGCTGGAATCCCTCTTCATTCGCACATGCGCTGATAGCTTCCTCCTTGGTAACCAGTCCCTTCTGGTAAAGTTCGACCGCATATTGGTCAAAGCTGCGCATGTCACTGTCATTTTCTATTATACCATGAAGCTTGTCCAGATCACCATCCAGAATGGCATCGCGGACAATGGGCCGGCCGCCAAGCAGAATTTCAACTGCAGGAATACGACCGCCGCCGATTTTTTTCAGCAGACGCTGACAGACAACACCCTGCAGCGAATAGGCGATCTCCTGACGGATCAGGTCACGTTCATTTTGTGGAAAATAACTGATCATTCGGTTGATCGTGTCTACAGCCGTCGTCGTATGCAGCGTACTGAAAACCAGGTGACCCGTTTCAGCAGCACTCAGACCGGCACGAATCGTTTCCATATCTCTCATTTCACCAACGAGGATCACGTCCGGATCTTCACGCAGAGAACCACGGAGAGCATTGCCGAAAGAGTGGGTATCACGCCCGACCTGTCGCTGGGAAACAATGCTCTTCTTGTCCACATACACATATTCCACAGGGTCTTCAATGGTGATGATATGGGCCCGGCGTTGTTCATTGATATAGTCAACCATGGCCGCCAGGGTCGTGGATTTACCACTACCGGTAATACCGCAAACCAGGAACAGGCCACGCGGTCTGTCACACACCTCTCGAACCACATCAGGAATATTCAAGGCTTGAAAGGGCAGAGGCTGCTCGGGAATCAGACGCAGAGCAATGGCCATGGCACCGCCTTTGATGTAGCCGCTGCAACGCAGATACCCCACACCCGCAGCGTGGTACTGGAAACTGGACTCGCGTTCACGCTCCAGAAGCTGAAGTTCCGCCTCGCCGCCCAGCTGAAGCACGATTCTTTCCATGTCAGCCTTGGAAATCACAGCCAGATTCTCAATGGGCTGGAGATCATTATCCACACGGATGAAAGGACGGTTTCCGGCGCGCAGGTGAAGGTCCGATGCCTTTTTTTCTCTCATGTACTCAATGAGTCTGTTGATATTGAAATCATTGTCCACATAGTCGGAAACCTCAAGTTCCCAGGTTTCCGAACGAAGACTGCGTATCACATACTTGTCAATGACTTCATCCAAGGGTGCAAGCAGAGGAAGTTGTTGCCAGGTGAAAGACGGCACCTGTATGGAAATAGTCCCATTTGTCTTGCGCATGCGAACACCCAGTCGGGTCGCATTGAGTGCTTCTTCCACCTCAGGGACACTGACATCTTCTCGCGGAGTGAAATGAATATGCATCTCATCAATACGCGTATTGAGGTCTTTGCCATGTACTTCAATGGTACAGTTGTGGGTTTTGAATTCCGCTTCTGTGGGCAATCCGGTGGCACGAATAATTTCTTCCATACCAATGCGGAACACATCCAAGAGGGTACTGGTTGTCTGGCTGCCGATAAGCATGGGCACATTCCTGAAAAAAAAAGTTTATACAAAGGCAGAGCACAAAAGAAATGATATGAATTGAAGAAGAAGTTCTGCCCGGAGTCAGGGATGAATCATGACTCTCCAATGGAATTTATACCATGATTCCACGTTGAAAAGCAAAACAATCATTCAAAAGTCTTTATAAAATACCCATGAGGCCGTCAAATAAAGAGTGGGCAAAAGACAAAAAAAAGAAAGGATAGACAAATCGTATTCCCCGGATGTGACTCTCCACCAGCCTCAAATAACACCGGGAAAAGATGCATTGTTTCTGCTTTTCCTGTAAAATAGAATAATACAAAACTCCAAGAAGGATTGATACTATGAATGAAAAAACCTTTATTGAACGCTTTTTGAAGGATAATACGAATTATGTGGTTCAGAAGTATGGTGAAAAACAGAATCTCACCGTTACAAGTAAAGACAGTCCCACAAATCTGTTGACAGACGTGGATCTCACCATACAAAAACGCTTTATAGAAGCCTTGCAGCAAAGCTACCCGGACGATCAGCTCGTAGCGGAAGAAAGCGGACATGACAGTTTCCCCAAAGATCCCGATGGCCGCGTCTGGGTCATTGATCCCATTGACGGCACTTTCAACTTTGTACGGGGACTGACTCCCGCCTTCGCAATCAGCATTGCTTTCATGGACAAAGGACTGGCCCGCGTTGCCGGGGTGTCCATGCCTTTGAATGGCTACTATTTCTTCGCCGAATCCGGTCAAGGAGCCTGGTGCAATGAGCGGCGCCTCGCTGTATCCAGTGTGCAGCAGTTGGATCATGCCAGTCTGGAGATTGATTTCAGCTCTGCAAAAAATCGACGATCCATCCTGCGCCGGGGCCGAAAGATCATGCGGGAAGTCGCAAAGCTGCGCAGTCATGGTTCCGCTGTTGTCGCCATATGTCAGGTGGCCACAGGTGATTCAGACGCTTATATTCATCCCGGTCTCCATCCCTGGGATTTTGCAGCCGCACAGCTCATCGCTGAGGAGGCCGGCGCTCTCGCCACGCGACTGAACGGAGAGCCCTTGCGTGTCTTTGACAAAAAGAAGGGAGTGCTTATTTCCAATGGTGCTCTTCATCAGACTCTCCTGGACACACTCATCCCATAACAACCACTCACTCCCCGAAACCGGCCATCACATGAGGCTCACTCAAGGATTTCCCCATGGATATTGTACGAGAATATTTTAAAGGCGACAAACTCGCCATCGCCATGGGCATGGTCATCGAAAACGTCAGCCCCGGCCAGGCGGTGATCAGCATGCCTTTGGAAGAACAGCATAAAAACGGCCTGGGAGGCGCTCATGGGGGTGCCCTCTTCTCACTGGCCGATTTCTGTCTGGCTGTGGCATCCAATTCCCATGGACGGGCCGCTGTTGCCATCAGCTGTACCATCGCTTATCACCGTGCTGTACGCTCAGGCGTATTGACAGCCACGGCCAGGGAACTGCATTGCGGGTCAACCATCGCTTCTTATATGGTGGAGATTACCGACGAGACACAGAAGCGCATCGCCACCTTCCAGGGGCAGGTATTCAGGACACAGAACACCCTCGAAGCGGTGCTTGCTGAAAGAGATGCGAGAGACTGATCTGACTGGCTGATCCCGGGAATCAGAAGAGGAATTCGGGTTCCAGCACAGGATTGAAATTCACATCCTTGTCACTGAAGGGGAAGGTAAGGGTTTCGAAAACACCGGTTCCCGTACGCATTACAGCGCGGGCACTGCCCAGAACAGGTGCCACTCCCACGAGATAACCGAGGGGCTTGCCTTTTTTCAGATTGCGGTCGAAGGTCACGGGAACTTCAGCCCATCCGAAAACGATGTTGGAGATGCCGCGACCCATCTTGGTCAGCGATTTCTCCATACCGGTGGGCTTGGGTAAATCCACATCGGGATTATACAGCTGCGCCTGTACGGAAGCAGCAAAAAAGAGCGACACCGCAAGACCAACAAAGACAGCAGAAACGATTATATGCTTACGCATGAGTACAACCCTCCGGTACAAAACCGTATGTTTCAAAACTTGTATTCATAAGTCTATCAAATTTCAGTTGTTTTGTCAACAATTTATTCTGCAAAAATTCTCCAGACTTTCTGCAAACAACGAAGATCAGAGTTTCGACGCATTCGCCTTGATTTTACCGATGATGGCAATGATATCTTCCATGTCCGATGCGTCGCCCAAAAGGTACTGGTGAAGAAGCCACATGCCGCTCTTCTCACAAAGATCTTCCGTAAAGGGACAGGAAACATTTTTATAGTCGTAACAGCTGAGTTCCTGAAAAACAGGCTGTTTGTAAATGGGCATGGGATAACCCGAGGCGATGGGCAGTCCTTCCGCCACGGCTGCATTGACGAAAGCTTCACGGGAACAGCCGAAAGCAGCCTCATCAAGACGCAGACAGTACAGATGCCAGGCGCGCCGTGTGATATTGCTGCTGTCCCGTTGCAGATGCAAGCCTTCGATTCCGGCCAGACCACGGTTCAGAATGGCTGCATTGTCGATACGGATCTGCATATGTTCTTCCGCTCTCTCCAGCTGACACAGGAGAATGGCCGCCTGAAATTCCGAGAGACGCGCATTGCTTCCCACATTCACATGATAGTACCAGGGCTCGCCTGTCTTCCGGCCGCAGTTGCTCACGGAACGGATCTGCTCAGCCAGGGCCTCATCATTGGTCACGATACCGCCGCCTTCACCGGCTGTAATATTTTTCGAAGCCTGGAAGCTGAAAAATCCACAGGCGCCCAGTGTGCCTGTTCCCTGGTCTTTCCAGCGTCCTCCCCAGCTGTGGCAGGCATCTTCAATAACCGGAATGCCATGACGCATCGCCACTTCATTCATTTTGTCCATATCGCACACACGCCCGCCGAAGTGGACAGGCATGATCGCTTTCGTCCGCGGAGTAATGGCCGCTTCCACCAGTTCCGCATCCATGCACCAGCTGTCATCAAGATCCACGAAGATGGGCGTGGCACCCACCCGAAGAACGGCGCTCGCCGTGGCGATAAAGGTATAGGGCGGAACGAGCACCTCATCTCCCGCACCGATACCCAGGGCCTGCAGGATGATTTCTCCCGCCGCCGTGCCGCTGTTGCAGCTGATACAATATTTCGCCCCTTGAAAAGCGGCATAAGCCTCTTCGAATTCCGTCGTCTTGGTGCCGAAAAGCCAGCTGTCCCGATGCAACACTTCCAGCAGCGCCTTTTCTTCACGATCGTCATAGCGCGGCCAGACGGGCCAGGGTTTATCAGAAGACCGCACAGCGGTACCGCCATGTAATGCGAGGGTAGAGGTGGACATGGGACTCTCCATTTTCAAAGTTCAAGCCAAATCTTTCACGAAGGTGTCGGGCACCATATTTACAATAATAACTATTATGAGCCATGACACCCGTCTTTCACAAACTCAGCTGTTTTTCACCAGAGCCCCAAGCCGTAACCAGTGTCTTCTATACCACAGGAGCTCACAGAATCATGGCATCACTTGATTCAGTTGCTGCTTTGATACAGGTTTCTTTATACTTGTGGCGATTGCTCACGAATAATAAGAGCAATTTTTCAAACTACCCGTCGCCGGATACGGACTGGAAATCACCATGAACAGTGCTTTTGAATCATTGCGTCAGGCTCTTTCGGATAAACGCGCCCTCGTCGCTGTTGTCGGGCTGGGGTATGTGGGCATGCCCCTGGCAACACACTTTCATGAAAGCGGATATCGTGTGCTGGGCATCGATGTGGATGAGAAGAAACTGGCCTCTCTCAAAGAAGGGAAAAGTTATCTCAGTCATCTCTCCGCCCAATGGATTCCAGCCGCCATTGAATCTGAGACTCTCGTGCTCAGCAGCAATTATTCCCTGCTTCAGGAAGCCGATGCCATCATCATCTGCGTCCCCACTCCCCTGGGAAAACACAGAGAACCCAATCTGAAGTATGTCATTCACGCAGGACGGCAGATTGGCAAATTCCTGAAACCCGGAGCACTCGTATCACTGGAAAGCACGACCTATCCGGGAACAACCACGGAAGTATTGCAGCCGCTCCTCTCTGAAAATGGGCGGAAAGCCGGACGGGATTTCTTTCTCGTATTCAGTCCGGAACGGGAAGACCCGGGAAACGAGACCTGGACCGTATCCAATATTCCCAAGGTCATCGGCGGGACAACCCCTCAGTGTACGGAGCTTGCACAACTGCTGTACAGCGCCATCTTTACACAGACTGTTCCCGTCAGTCAGCCGGCTGCGGCGGAGCTGTGCAAATTACTGGAGAATATATTCCGCAGCGTGAACATAGCACTCGTCAACGAACTGAAGATGCTCTGCGGGCGCATGGATCTGGATATCTGGGAGATCATCGAGGCGGCGGCTACAAAACCTTTCGGGTATATGCCCTTTTATCCGGGGCCCGGACTCGGAGGGCATTGTATCCCCATCGATCCTTTTTATCTGACCTGGAAAGCGCGGGAATACGGTTTCGCCACTCGTTTCATTGAGCTTTCCGGCGAGATCAATACCTCCATGCCTCACTATGTCCTTTCCCGGTGCATGGAGGCACTCAACGAGACAGGCCGCCCGCTGAAAGGCTCCCGTGTGCTGGTTCTGGGAGCGGCCTACAAAAAAGATATCAATGATCTGCGGGAATCACCCAGTATTCCGCTCATGAATCTGCTGGAAAAAAACGGCGCCATTGTCCAGTACAATGACCCTTTCATTCCATACATTGCAGCCATACCGGGAAAAAGTGTCTCCCGAAACAGTGTTGCACTCACAAGCGATGCCTTGAAAGGCTGTGATCTGGTGCTCATTGCAACGGCACACAGCTGCTATGATCCTGAATTCATTGTTGAGCATGCACCGCTGGTGGTGGACACGCGCAATATCACCGGAAAAGTAACCAAAGACCGGCATAAAATTTTTCAGGCCTGAACGGGCACCACGGCGAATGGAAAGAAAAGCGAGCAAGAAGAACACAAGGCTGTTGGTCGGATCGCTCAGGTATCAGGGTCGAGAGGTGAGGAACGAGGGACGAAAGAAAGACGAAGAAAAACTGGAATGAGACATGAAGAAAGATGATTATTCGGCCGAAATAGATAGTATTATCGCCAATTTCACACTAGTCAACCAAGACAAGAAAAATCCGACCAGTCAGCCCGAAGACATCAGCGAGACATCCAACAGTAACGACTTGGGAGAAAGAAAACAAAGGAGTGGCGAGAAATTACGACAAGAATTGACCAACTACAACGAGAACAGACTGGTTTCTTCGCCAACAGAAACATTACCTCGGAGATCTCAGCCACTACAAAAACAAGGGCAAAAATTAAACTTCAACGATCCTGAATCTGCTCTGTACACAAGCCCTCTTTCTTTTTGTTTTCGTAATAAACAGATCAAACTCCCTGAACAAAGCTGGACTCTCGTAATTCCGGCATTTCTCGAAACACTTCTGACAGAAAATCTCATTCCAATTTTCAATCCCCTTGGCGATAGTCCACCGTTTTTTTTGAGTACCCAAAAAAAGAAGGCCTCCGATGTTCAACTTTTTAACGGACAGTGGGTGAATATCCCACCCAGTATTCCCGCAACTATTAACCTTCTTAAAGAAATTTGCCGTTACTGCACTATTTCCTTGGAAGAACTGGATATACGATTCCACTCTAACTTGAAAAAAAGTGCATCACCCCAGGCCGTCACCAAAAAGACTGTTAAACGTAAAAAAGCAAACCAAAAGAAACAATATAAAAAAGAAGTAGCTTCGGCAACTTTCAAAAACAAAGCAAAGCTGAAGGATTCCGCTAAAACGATTGCTCCGGACACAGCTCCTGACTTGGACAAAAACAATGAAGATTCTTTAACATCCAGAATGATACTGTTAGATTTCAAAAACCCTCTCCACGGGGCGCGCACTCTACCTGTCGCTGCTCTTGTAGATAATGAATTTATTTTCTTTCACAAACGGAGTTGGGTTCAGGCATTGATTACACTGGTTGAAATGATGATAGAGAAGGACTCTCCTCAGCTAAAGAGTCTGGAGCATACCGCACTCTCGGGAAAAGAAGCGTTTTTTTCTGAGAGCAAAAACAACTGGAAGGCCCATCAACTTTCAAATGGCAAATGGATGAATACAGCTTACAGGGATCATGACATAATCAAACTGATTGGACTGTTTTTCCAACACTGTGACATTGCTTTGGAAAAGGTAAAGATCGGTTGCCTTCCCCGCACAAGAGATCGTGATTCTCTAAAACCCTTGGAACTTTCAGAAGATACTCTGTCCAGACTGGCAAGAACACTGATGCTGGCAATCCCTTCAGGTCTGGAAGAAAAACTGTCGCAAATTCTGGAACAGCAGTTCAGCAATGGCTTTGATTTAACCAAGCCCGATGAGACTACTTTATTCAGACAATACGCTCTTGAAGAAGATATTATTGGCTTACCTGAAAAAGATGAACATCTGAGAACTGTTATTGAAATTTGTGGCCTTTTACATAAGGAAAAGATATTTTCCATAAACGAGGAGGTCATAAGTTTACTTCAACATATTATAGGACTTGAGTTTTTACGAGGTGCTAATCTGATCTATTACGGCCCGTTATATAAAATACATGAAGTCTGGCTGCGGCAAAGAGATGTTACTTCACAAGAATTTCTTAAAGCTCTATTACAAAAGATTTCTCTTTCATTAACCGGCACTTTTGAAAAAGATTTTTTTACACTGCACACCTCAAATCTTGATGAAATCGACGCAATACAAAAAGAGATTCAGCGTATTTCCAAAGGACGAACTACTCCGTTAACCAATAATGAAATCAGCGAGTTGCTCCCGTATATTCCCAAGGACAAAATTGCAGAAACACTGGAATTGATGATCAAAAAGAAATCCTTGGATTAAGGTTAACATGGAATATCCCTGTTCTCTCCATCTCCAAAGACGGCCAAATCCCTGAAATCTCTTAACGGATCCCGACTCCATCCCCCGCCGTCATTCCTGTTTTTTTTGCGACCTGGCCCGCCTGTCAAAGCATTCAGCCACAACAACGCAAAAAAGACCGGGATCCAGATTGGGAAGACTATAAGGAGTATGATTGCCTTCCTCCGTGTTTTATGTCGCTGTTGCGTTATTCCATCTGCTCGACACAGGCATAAAACCGTCTGGTACTTACCTGGGAACGCCAATTTCCACATTGGCAGACAGCGTATGATGATTCGAGGAAGATATTGTCTTGGATGCGGCATGACAGCTCTTTTCTGACTACCTCTTTCTTTATGCACCCAAGTCTTTACGTCGCACCAAGGTTCTACATCGACTCTCTGTCTTTGCCGCGATGTGTGCCAATGTGGAAATTGGCGTTCCCAGGGGGCACGACTCTCCGTTTTTTGTTTGTTTATACGGACAAACAGTTCCCCGATTTTTTTTGTTGACTCTTTTATCATGACGCCCGCCGGCCTCATCCCGCAGCAAGGGAATTAGACTGTCACAGCCTTCATCCGCCGTCTGCCAATGTGGAAATTGGAGTTCCCAGGGTGCACGACTCTCCGTTTTTTGTTTGTTTATACGGATAGAAAATTCTCAGTTTTTTTGTTGGCTCTTCTTATCATGATGCTCGCTGTTCTCATACCGCAACAACAAAAAAAGGGCCGACGAAAGGAGCTATTCCAATCACCGGCCCGAAGAATTCACTTTATGTCATCCGGGCTCAGTCCCGTATGATCAGGGCTTCTCTTTCAGGACCCACGGAAACATAGCGCAAGCGGCATTCAATAAGTCTCTCGATCTCTTCCACATAATCTCTTGCCGCTGCAGGCAGATCTTCATAACGGCGGATCTGAGTCACATCCTCTTCCCAGCCGGGCATTTCTTTATACACCGGCGTCGCTTCTTCCAGAATGGCATTGAGGGGGAAGGTATCATAGTTCTTTCCCTGCCAGGCATAGTGTGTGCAGATTTTCAGGGAGGGTCGTCCGCTGAGGCAATCGAGTTTGGTCAGGGCAACATCTGTCGCACCCTGCATCTTTACGCCATAGCGTGTGGCGACGGCATCAAAATGACCGATCGTTCTGGGGCGGCCCGTGGAAGCGCCGAATTCTTTTGCGGACACACGGAGGGCGTCTCCCTCTTCTTTGTCCATGATCGCCACAAAGGGCCCTTCGCCCACACAGGTGGAGAAGGCTTTGACCACAGCCAGTACGGTATTGAGGGGATAGCCCATGAGTCCGCTGCCGATGGGCGCATAGGAGGCCAGTGTGCAGGAGGAAGTGGTGAAAGGATAAATTCCGAAGTTCAGATCGCGGAGCGTGCCGAGCTGCGCTTCAAAGAGAATATTTTTCCCTGCTTTGGCTCCTTCTTCGAGGATGATGGAGGTATCCGCAATATATTCACGGAGACGACCGCCGAATTTTTCCGCCCAGGCGAGCATGTCGTCAATGGCGAAGATATCTTTCTTGCCGTAAAAAGCCTGCAAACGCTCCAATTTCCAGGCACTGATGGAGCGCAGCCGCTTTTCAAAGCGTTCAGGATGGAGCAGTTCGCCCATTTGCAGGGCTTTTTTGACAGTACGATCACCATAAGCCGGGGCGATACCGCGAAGGGTGGAGCCATAAGCATCTTTGCCCAGGCGATCTTCTTCCAGCCCGTCTTCAATCCTGTGGAAGGGGAAACAAATGGTTGCGCGGTCGGATATTTTTATTGTGGGATGGATATTGCTCTCCGCCAGTTCATCCAGTTCTTCGCACAAGCCTTCCAGATCGATGACCATGCCCGGCCCGAGCACATTGACCACGCCGGGATAAAAGACACCGGAGGGCAAGAGGTGCAACTTGAATTCACCCAGATCATTGACAACGGTGTGTCCGGCATTGTTTCCGCCCTGATAACGCACAACGAAAGACGCATCTCTTGCGAGATAGTCCACCATGCGACCCTTGCCTTCGTCGCCCCAATTTGCCCCGACAACTGCATCAATACTCATGCTCTTTCTTTCTTATGTTCAGATGTTCAGATATACAGGAAAATTCAGCCGCTCCATGCGGCGCAGACACAGCTCACTTCAGACTTGTCTGCGGAGCTCCATCATATCACGCCATCTCCCGATTCAAAAAATCTGCAGAAACAGGCCAGCCACGGCCATACAAAATAAAATGGCGAATCGCAGGGAGCGATCCGCCATACCAGATAAACATGCTTATAAAACAGGAATTACCGCGAGTAGAATCCAATAACGCTGGTCGTATCAAATTCCACAGGGAAGGGCACGTTGGGTGTGGCGACCATCTTCCCTTCGAAGGACTTGGCTTCCCGCTCCAGATATTCAGGGAGATCCTGCGGAGGATGGTTCACGCCGTCTACGACCATGGGGATTTTGCGGCTGCGCGGGCGGATGGAAATGGTCATACCCGGTTTCACGAGGAAAGAGGGGATATTGACTTTTTTGCCGTCTACCTGCACATGACAGTGATTGACAAGCTGTCGGGCTGCAAAAATGGTGTTGGTGAAACCCATGCGCCAGACAACAGTGTCCAGTCTGGATTCCAGCAGCATCATCAGGTTGGTACCTGTATTACCGCCGAGACGACGGGCATTATCGAAGATACGCCGCATCTGGCGTTCCATGATGCCGCCGTAGTACATGCGCATTTTCTGTTTTTCCAGCAGCTGAATACCATAAACGGAGAGTTTCCGTCGGAGGTTCTTGCCATGCTGACCGGGCGGGTAGGGACGATTTTCAACAGGGCGGCTGTTGCGACCCCAGATGCATTCTCCAACCCGTCGGCTTAATCTGTGTTTTGGACCGTGATATCTCGCCATTTTTTTGAGCAATCCTTTTGCGGGATCCGATTCCCGTCTTTTTTTGCGATCTCATCCGCTTGTCGGCTCTGAAAACGCCGTTGACTGGGAGCAGGCTGAGAAACAGTATCCACATGAAGAAAATGATGTGGGCAGCCCTCCGAGCAGGCATCCGGAAGCGGAAGATCCGATGATAGATAAAGAATGGCGTACCCGAGAGGAATCGAACCCCTAACCTTCTGGTCCGTAGCCAGACGCTCTATCCTATTGAGCTACGGGTACGCATACTTTGGATGCAGCGACTATTGTAGCAAAGAAGCGAAGGAATTTCAACTTACTGTCTGCAAATTTTTGGTGATTCTTCGCCTGACAGAAAAATCCGCCACGATGGAGGAACCGGCTCGGGACTCAGCGCCATTGGATCAGTGCCTGATTCAGACATTCTTCCACACGACGCCGGGGTTTGTAGAAATAGCTCATCCCGTGACCGGAGAGCATGACATCAAAGTCAATACGCGAAAAACGGAGAAGGGAATCAATATATTTTTTCTTATCAAAGTCAATGGAGCCATCCCAGCCGAAATACCCCACATTGAGCGTCCCGATGACATCACCGCTGACGATGATTCGTTTGCCGTCCATCATAAAATCAAAAGCCGTACAACCCAGAGTATGACCGGGAAAATGGTGGGCACGGATATGCAGCCCACTGATGGTCATCACATCGCCATCGTCAACAAACTGATTCACTGTAACAGGGGTGAATGTTTTGTGATACAAATAACCGCAGCAGCGTTCATCACCGGAAGCAACCGACCCAGCTGTGTAAGGATGCGAAATGAGGCGCACTCCCCGCTTCTTCAACAGATGGGCACCACCGGCATGATCCAGATGAGGATGGGTCAGGAAACAATCACTGATTTTTTCCGGGTCCAAACCCCAGTACTCCATATTCGCAAAGATCTGATCCAGCGTATCGCCGCAACCACAATCAAAAAGAATGATCTTCTCTTCGAGATCAACGGCGTAGCTGTTCCCATCCCTGAACCCCGCATCTTCGCCTATCCAGGTAATCCCATTGAGATCACCGCCAATCTGATATATATTTTTCAACAACTGCATGGTCTGTACCTCTTTTTATTTTTATGCTTTTGATTTTCGCTGGATGTATCGATCCGGATACTGTCAAGTATAAGAACTTTGTACTTCGGGATTCCATTTCCTGCGGGAGGGAAATATTGAGGGGCGAGGGACGAAATGGGCACGGCATGCCGTGCCCCTACCTGAACCACACCCCACGGTTTCACCTATCACCTATCACCTATCACCTAATTCATTCCAGCCTCCGGTTGTTCACAATTACTTTCCAGAGTCATGCCCCTGTTTTCTGAACTGCTCTCCAAAAAAGCATGCATGACATCCAGCACATGAAAAGCAATCTCACCGTTGCAACGATGAGCCTTTCCGTGCAGAATTCCCCGAGCCATATCGGCAACGCCCAATCCGCGCATGTTCTCATCATAACCGGAAAGAAGGGTCACCTTTTCCCAATCAGAGGCGGCCGATGAAAAATAATGGACTGTTCCATCAAAGCTATTGGGATCGCCCATAAGCAGCGAGCCCAGCGTCCCGTGAATCTCCAGATGGGGTTGGGTACTTTTCCAGACATCAAAACTCATGGTCATGGTACAAAGGACTCCGTTCCGGAAGGCGAGAATACCGCTGAGATGGGTAGGCGTATCCACTGAAATGATATTGCCTTGCAAAGGGCCGCAGCCGACGGTGCGTGTTTCAAAAGATTTTTTCGCCCGGGCTGTCACCGTCTCCACAGGCCCCAGCAGCGTAATCAGTGCGGAGAGATAATAGGGGCCCATATCAAACAAAGGCCCTCCCCCCTGCTCATAATAAAAGGCCGGAGAAGGATGCCAGTGTTCATGGCCATGGCATTGCATGGAAGCACTGGCCGATAGAGGCTTGCCTATATAACCCTCTTCAATATACCGACGGGCTGTCTGTATACCCGTGCCCAGAACTGTATCGGGGGCACAGCCGATGCGGAGACCTTTGGCAGCAGCCGTACGGAGTAGAAGGCGCCCTTCCTCCCGGCTCAGGGCCAGCGGCTTCTCATTATAGACATGCTTGCCCGCTTCCAGAATCTGCAAGGCCAGTGAGCTATGGCTCTGAGGCCAGGTCAGATTGATGATCAGAGCGATGGTCGGATCAATCAGCATCTCCTCCACAGTCATCACCCGGGGAATTCCGTGAGCCAACGCCTTTTCACGGGCACGCTCCGAAATGAGATCCGCACAGGCTTCCAGTGACACCCACGGGAAACAACGAAGATTTTTCATGTACACATCCGAAATATTGCCACAGCCGATAATACCGACTTTCACGTGTTCCATAGTTGAAAACCCTGATTGAATCTTGTGTTACCGCCCGTCATCTTCCATGCCTGTGACCAGTATACCCCTATGGATGAAGAGGAAGAAAGAAAAACAGGCCGCTGTCGGTCGGATCAGTCGGATCTGCGAGGGATGCGGGTTGGTTCTGGGTATTGATTCAGGATCCGTGGACAGAGTGGAGGTCGTGGACAGGAGCATGGCATTGATCAGGCTTTAACCTTGCACAAATCCGGTAGGGGCGAAAAATCTTTCGCCCGCACACTGTAAGATTTATAAAAGAATTATAGACTTTAATCTACTCGAAGTTAAACCGGGCGAAAGATTTTTCGCCCCTACCGGAAGATTAAACATTGTATCTGCTGCATTCTTCTTTCGCCATAGTAAAAAAACAAAAATCTATTTCTTATTCTCCCTGTCAATGTGCCAAAATAAAGGAAAGTTGTTTTGTACCAATCCAGGTCAAGGAGTCTATGATCATGGCACTTCTCTCGGCTATCATTTTTGTATCCTCACTGCAAGGCGCAGTTAACGACACTATGCTTCAGGCCGAAGCGCTCTTCACAGAGCCGCGCAACGAGCATACTTCCGGACCTTTGTGGGTTTGGAACGATCTGTTGACAACAGAACAGATTGAGCATACACTGAACTTCCTGGCTGATCAGCATATTGGCCAGGTGTGGGTTCATCCACGGCCCGGCCTGATGACCCCCTATCTGTCTGAAGACTGGTTCGCCCGTTATGAAGACACCTTGCGCGTCGCCCGGGAACGGGATATGCTCGTCTGGATTTATGATGAGAACTCCTACCCGTCCGGATTCGCAGGAGGCTTTGTCCCCCATCTCATGCCGGAGTCACGCAGTCTGGGGATGCGCCTTGAGAAAGCAAAAGAAGTGGATCTGGCCAACCCCGCTCTCTACGCCATTTACGAAAAGACAGAAGAGGGCTACAAACTCCTCCCTGAAGGCCGGGGCATCCGCAAAGGCCGCTTTCTCGTGGCGCGTATTGAAGAAGCGGAAGCCTCGCCCTGGTATGGCGGCAAATTCTTCGTGGATCTGCTGCGGCCGGGAGTCACGGAAAAATTTCTTGAAGTGACCATGGATGCCTACAAGGATCGCTTCGGCGAAGATTTCGGAACGCTTATTCCCGGTGTCTTCACTGATGAACCACACCTGCGCACGGCCGGCGAGTTTCATTGGACACCCGATCTTCCTGAACAATACAAACTGCGCCGGGGTCGGGATTTCCGTGATGACCTGCTTTTCATGAAAGACAACAGCGAGGAAGGGCAGCGGGTCCGTTATGCCTATTTCCGGACGATCAATGAGCTGTTCATGGAACGTTGGGGCCGTAAATACCGTGACTATTGCGCTGAAAACAATCTGGAAATGACAGGTCATTACTGGGAGCATGGCTGGCCCGATTGCGCCATGATCCCCGATAACATGGCCATGTCTTCCCTTCAGCAGCGGCCGGGCATCGACATGCTCTTCAACCGCTACGAGGAAGGAACCCATGCCCAGTTCGGCAATGTGCGTTCCTGTCTGGAGGTGGCCAGTGTGGCCAACCAACAGGGATGCGCCCGAACTCTCTGCGAAGTATACGGGGGCAGCGGCGCCGAGATGACCTTCGAGGATTACAAACGCATCGGCGACTGGTTGCAGGTGCTGGGTATCAACACACTCAATGAGCACCTTTCCGATATCACCCATCGGGGCGCCCGGAAACGAGATTATCCCCCCAGCTTTTCCTATCATTCGCCCTGGATGGAACAATACCATGTGCTGGTGGATTACTTCGCCAGAATCACGGCGGCACTCACTCATGGCGAAGCAGTCAACCATTGTCTGCTTTTCGAACCCACCACTTCGGCCTGGATGCATCAGTTCATTGATAAACCACGTCTGGAAGCACTGGGCGAGGGTTTTCAGGCTCTGGTCGTTCAACTGGCGAAGGAACAACTGGAATTTGATCTGGGCTGCGAGGCCATGCTCCCTGAACTGGGCTCCATTACAAAAACCGAAAAGGGTCCCCTCTTTCAGATTGGCCAGCGCGGCTATTCAGTAGTCATTCTTCCTGCTGAAATGCAAAATCTCGACCGACCCACTTTCGAACTGCTGGCTTCTTTCCTGGATGAAGGAGGTAAGGTATTGTGTACCGGCGGTGCGGAAATTCCCGCATATGTGGACGGCGTGAAAAATGCGGCTCTGGACAGATTGAAAGAACTCCCCGGCTGGACAAACTGCGGGGTCAAGGAACTGACCGATCTGGTTGAATCCCACACCAACCCTTCGTTGAAAGTCACGCTGTCCCGAGACAATGCCGCCACGGTTTATCATCACCGCCGTCAGTTGAAGGATGGAGAAGTTCTTTTCATCGTCAATACCAGCAAAGACATATCAGCAACAGGAAGTTTCACCAGCGCACTGAAGAGCATACGCCGGGCATGCCCCCGAAGCGGCGAAATCTTTGACTATCCCTTTGTAAAGAGGGACGCTGAAATCACGGCCACCTTTGAACTGCCTCCTTGTGGCAGTCTCCTCCTCTTTCTGGATAAAGAAACGAAAAAGGCGAAGGCGGCTCCCGCACCGACCCTGGCCAGCAAAACACTCCCCCTTTCCGAAATTACGGTGGAACGTCTCGACGACAACAACCTGATCCTCGACTATGTGGATGTGCAGGTCGGCGAAAACAGCCTGCAAAGTGTCTTCTGGAAACGAGCCGCCGACTTCACCTTCAAACAAAATGGCCTTCGCGGCAATATCTGGGATCACTGTGTCCAATTCGAAGATGAACTGCTGAAGATTGAGTTTCCTGAAGACAGCGGTTTCCAGATGAACTACCGCTTCACCATTGAAGGCTCTGTCCCTGAGCGGCTCTATGTGGTGGTGGAACGGGCTGACCTCTACGCCATCTCCTGCAATGACATTGAAGTAAAGCCTGAAGAAGGGAAATGGTGGCACGACCGCTCCTTCCACATGATTGATCTGACGAAAGCCGCCAAGACTGGCGACAACAGGCTCCATCTCGCCGCACGACCCATGACCGTATTCCATGAGTTGGAAGCAGCTCATCTCGTAGGCGATTTCTCCGTGAAAGCAGCGGATAAAGGCTTTGTCATCACAGCTGCAACACCACTGACCCCGGGCCCCTGGAATAAGCAGGGCCTCCCCTTCTATGGCCATCGTGTGGCCTACCGTGCCAGCGCAGAGATTGACGGGAAAGCAGGGCGTTATCTCCTGCAGCTTCCCGACTGGGAAGGCGTCGTGGCGGCCGTCCAGGTGAATGGCGAAGACAGCGGCACCGTCTATGGGCAACCCCCTGTCTGCGAGATCACGGACTATCTGCAAAATGGCGAGAACAGCATTGAAGTGATTGTTTACGGTTCACTGCGCAATCCCTTCGGCCCTCATCTGGGCAATGAAGAACTGGGTTTCTGTCATCCGGGCTCCTGGAATAACGCTCCTGATGATGCCCAGCCCGGCGGTGCCGAGTACTTCAGCATGAGCTATGGTCTCCATGCTCCCTTTGAATTGATTCATGAAAGCTTCTGATTTCAGGTCTTTTTCTTGAAATTCGTGATATTTATACGCTCGTATGACAGGATCTGGACTATATATCGCTTTCTTGTCATACAAATACAGTTGCGGTATCGTTATAGCTGATGGTACTATAAGGCTGATACCTTGCGGCGTTAATGGAGACGTGTTTTTATGAAAGCAAACAGTGGTTTCACATTGATAGAACTGATTCTTGTTACGGTCATCATCGGTATTCTTGCCGGAATGGTTGTGGCAAACTACAGTGGTCGTATCCGGGAGGCCCAGATCCGTGCGGCCAAAGGTGACATATCCACCCTGAGCACTCAGGTGGATCTGTATGCCCTGGATCATAACGACTCTTATCCGAAGGCCCTGGAAGATCTGATTACCGGTAAGCGCCGTTATGTCCGTGAGCTTCAGCCCGATCCCTGGGGGAATGCCTATTACTACACGCCGCCGACCGATATCCTCAAAGCGGATTATAAGATTTATTCAGCCGGTCCTGACGGAGTGCCCGGCAACGAAGATGATGTCACCTCCACCTCACCAATGCCCTGACGTGGATGATGTTCAGGGCGAGAAAGCCTCTTAATTGATCAATCGCCCGATGCATAGCGCGGTCTTGCGGCGCGGTTTTACCCTTTTGGAACTGCTCGTGGTTGTTGCTCTGATCGCGACCATTTCCCTGTCTGTCATGCCTGTTTTCATCACATCCATGCATGGCATCCAATTGCGTAATGCCCGCAATGATCTTATTGCGGCTATTCGTTTCGCTCAGGAAATGGCTGTTCGCGAATCGGTGGAATACCGTGTTTATTTCAATTCTCAAGAACACAGTTACCGCATGGTGCGCCTGTCAGGGGTGAATGAGAAGGACGAAAAACAATTCGAAATTGCGGAATCGCTTCTGGGAGAAAAACAGTTCCTGCCGCTGTATCTGGAGATTGAGCGTATCAAAGCCCGCAAAGAACCCGCCAGTCAGGAACGATATATCGCCTGTATGCCCAACGGTGCGAGCAGTGTGGCTGAAATCCGGCTCCGCGACACCCGCGTCCGGGGCAATCGTTTTAAAATAACTGTGGAAGGCCCTCTGGGCCGGGTAGAGATGAAGGATGTCCGGTGAAGAGACGCGCCCGTTTAGGCTATATATTCGTGGAGACTGTTGTCGCTATGGGTCTGCTGAGCATGAGCGCACTGGTCATCCAGACAGCCTTGCGTCAGGCCATGATTACCCGGGTTCAGGCTCAGGATCTGACGACGGCACGCTTCCTCCTGGAAAAAATCAGTGGCGAGCGCATTCTTCTTTTCAAACAGCCTGAGGGAGAAGGGTCGGGTCAATGCAGCGCCCCCTTTGAAAACTTCCGCTATGAGTGGAGTCTGGAAAAGGTGGATATCCCCAAGCCGCCTCTGCCGCCCATGCTCTCACCGGAAGAGCGGGACGCCCTGGAAGATGCCTATATTGATTTCATGGGGAAACTCACCGTTCGTATCACCTGGCGCCGGGGCGGAGCTGATTTTGAAGCTTTGGGTGAATCTCTGGTGGGAGAAGGCATTCTATGGACACCGGAGGACATGCCATGAAATCCCTTTCCGCCCCTCCCTATGCGCAGAATCAAAAAGGCTTCACCCTGGTGGAGCTGCTCGTTGCAACTGTTTTGCTCAGTCTGGTCATGAGTTCCGTCTACAGCCTGACTCATTCCTCTTTACGCACCTGGCGGGGTGTTGAAGGCGGAGTGGAAATGCACTTTGACGCCAGGAGTTTTTTCACCCTCTTCAGCCATGAATACAATTGCATCGTGGGCCGGGCGGAACACCTCTTTGAAGGAGACAACAAATCCATCACAATGTTTGTCATTGCCCAACCCCTGGATCTGGATGAGGGTGAAGGAAGTCGCCTCATGCGGGTCATATACTCCTGGAACCGAAACAAGAGAAGCATTGAAAGAGAAGAAGCGCTGGTCACCAGTGCTCTTCCCAAACGCCTTCCGGAAAAGGAAAGTCTGGACCGTTCCAAAATCAAAGTGAAGCGACGCTATAAGACCACGGTCGCCGAGAATGTGAGTCGCTTTGAAATCACCTATATCTGGGTGCCCCTGCCAGCCGAGATGACTCGCGATACACCGCCCGAACCTGAACCGCCCATTTACAAGAAAGAATCGCGGGAACGTTGGGGCCTGCCTCAGGGCATCCGGCTGGAGGTGGAAATGAAGGATCCCGATATAAAAGGGAAAAATTACAACTTCGATACGATCATGCCCATGCGTGCTCAGAGTTTTCGCCAGAAACGGGAACAGTTGGAGGAAATGCTGAGTGGCAAATAGAACAATCCGAAAAACAGGCTTCGTTCTGGTCAGCGTCCTCTGGATCACAGCCATGCTCACAGTCATCACTCTGGGCTTCGGTCGACGGGCCGCGCTGGAACGACGTGCAGCAGCCTATGCTCTGGACCAGGCGGAGGCCATGCTCATGGCGCGGGGCGCCGTGGAACGGGGTATCATTGAACTGTACAACCAGCGCTACATGAAAATGCTGCTTCCAGAAGACCAGCGTGGCGGTGATCATTGCGGTCAGTCCTGGGCGAAGAAAACAAATCTTTTCACAGAGGGATATTTTGAAGAACGGGAAAATTACGACAATGATGAGGTGGCCTATCTGATTATTGATGAGGACCGTTTTATCAATATCAACGGAGCGGACGAAAAAATCCTCGTCGAAATCAAATCCTTGAAACGCCCTGTCATCCGTGCCATCAATGCCCGTCTCAACCGTGCCGGCGGCAGGAGCGGTGAAGAATACCAGCCCTTCAACTCCATTGAAGAGATACGCTATCTGCGCGGTGTGTCGGAAGATGACTGGTTCGGATCGAGAAAAGGTCCGGGCCTCAAAAAGCTGCTCACCGTCTGGGGAAGCAATCAGATCAACATCAATACGGCCTCAGAAGAAGTGCTTTCCTGCATTCCCGGACTGAAAAAATCCGAAATAAGCGCTATTGTAGGATACCGGGCCGGCGGTGATGGTATATTATATACAGATGATGATCAGGGCTTTGAAGATATGAGCGACCTGCTGGAGAAGACGGGTCTTTCAGAATCGGGCTCTGGAGAATGGGGCGTGTATTGCAAATTCCATGCCTCACACTTTAGGATAACGGGGGTAGCCACACGCCGTCAGGGCAAAGTGCGCGCCATTTGCTCCGCTGTATTTGCAGCGGGAAGTTATATACAGGTTCTGGATTGGCAGGAGAAAACCCTTGGCTCGTAAAATTCCACAAATCAGTGTGATTCAGGTTGCCGCCAGTGGCATGACTGTCACCCGCTTTACCATGGGCGCTAAAAAGCCCTCGGATATGGTATCCCGGCGTATTGCCGGTCCCTGGGAAGAAGGTGCCGCCGAAGAGGCCTTATGCGATCTGATCCAAGAAATGCAGATAAAAGAGGACCGGATAATACTGGTACTCCCCCGGCAGGACGTGACCACACGGCTCCTCACCTTCCCTTCACAAAATGCGGAAGAAGTGGCCGGTATGGTGCGTTTCAGTGCTGAAGAATATGTGCCCTATGCACTGGATGAACTGATTGTCGACCAGTGTATCGTACAGAAGCTGGGTTCAGGAGAATCGGAAGTCCTGGCTGCTCTGGCCCATCAGGATGCCGTACACAAACCCTTGAGACTGCTTCAGGAATGCGGGATCACTCCGGAAAAAATCCTGCTGAGCACAGCCTGCATTGCCACGGCCGCCATGACGGATCCCGTCCTCTCCACAGGGCGCCATGCAATCGTCTCCCTTATCGACGGCGGCATGGAGATTCTGGTGCTTCAGGAAGGCATCCCCGTCTTCAGTCGCGGGATTATCTCCAGCCAGGACTGGGAAGCAGCGGCTCTCGACCCTGATGCGGGAACAGGTGGCGGGCTCATTGTGGATTCCGCAGCTGAGGAGCTGGCCGGCGAAATGCGCAACTCTCTGGCGGCCTATCGCCGGGAATCGACTGATGGAATGGGTGTTGACGAAGTGCATCTCGCCTGTTCTTATGCCGATCTGACCCTGCTGTGCCAATCGCTCTCTGAGAGCATGAACAGGGAATGCAAGCCCTTGCATTTCTCTTCTCCCATTCTGGATGAGCTCAGTCTCCCTGAGAGTGGCCTGTCCATCTCGGCTGCAGGTGCCCTCCTGAATCTGACAGGTCGGGAACAGTTCAATATCAATCTGCTGCCCGAATCAGAATCGGAAGCACGCCGTATTGAAGCCATTAAAAAACGACTGCTTCAGGGCTGCGTCTTCGGCCTCCTCATTCTTCTCGCGCTGGGAGGATGGTATTATCAGGCAAAGTCGCAGCGGCTGACTCTGATCCGGGAACTGCAACAACGCATCGCCCGTATAGAACCCAATGCCAGGGGCATCACGGAGAAACGGGAAGCTCTCAATATTCTCAACCGGCAGGTGGACCGCAAAGGTTCTATTCTGGAGCAACTGGCCACGCTTGTGGAGGCGGCTCCCCAGGATCGATTGAATTTCGCCCGCCTCTCTCTGCGAAAAGACGAAGGCATCGAATTGTGGGGCCGGGCCAGAGAAGTGAACGATGTGTCGGACTTCGCCCAGAACATACGCAACAAGGCGGAAGGACACCTGCAATTCTTTTCTCAGGCGCGCAGCCTCTACGAACAACAGACCCAGGAACGGGATAAGATCGTTTTTTCCTATCAGATAGAAGTACGGATTCAGGAGGAAGACAATGTTGAATAAAACCATCATTAAACTCTTGAGTCTCTGGACAAAACTGTCCCTCCGTGAAAAACGACTGGCACTCATGACAGGCGCAGCCGTAGTACTCATGATTACCGTTGGCGGATACCAACGGGTCACAGGAACGCTTCGTGACCTGGACAACACCCTTTCCCGTCTGGAAGATGACCTGGTTTCCTATACCTATCAGATTGCGCACCGGGAACAGGTGGAAGCCCAATACGCCATTGTTGCCGCCCAGCATTCCAGCGCCTGGACGGAAGCGGAAATTCATGACCGGCTCCGTCAGGAAATCTATCGGCTGGCGCGAAAAGTACCGCAGGAACTGGACAGCAACGGTATTCCCGTGAACACGCCCAATACAGAGGGTAATCTGGTGGAGATTCCTTCTCTGGGAAAAGGGAACATGGCCGAAGGCGGGCAGGGTTATCGCGAATACATGCTCAACCTGCGCATCCCCTCAAGCAGCCTGGAAAATGTGATCTATTTCCTCGAAAGGCTGCAACAGAGCCCGCAGTCACTGCGACTGGATGGGCTGGAACTCAACCGGGCTCCCAGCGGCGAACAGGTCAGTGCCACCATTGACATTTCACGTATTGTCGCCGATGGTTCCCCCCATCTGGACAGCAGTTCGGAAA
Source organism: Candidatus Hydrogenedens sp. (assembly GCA_012522755.1). Lineage (GTDB taxonomy): Bacteria > Hydrogenedentota > Hydrogenedentia > Hydrogenedentales > CAITNO01 > JAAYJV01. The sequence continues at coordinate 4,240 of JAAYJV010000130.1, read as the reverse complement.
CAGATGACTACATTGAAGAAATGGAAGAAGATGAATTCCCCGCAGCGCAGGCCGCCGAAAGTGGCACCTGGCTCGGTGAAGGAATCGCCGTCGCTTCCCGGGAAAGAGCTGAGCCGTCTTCCAGAGGAGATACGGTAGTCATATCGAGCCTTCAAGAGCATTCAGAAGCCTATATGCTTCAGCAATTGGAGGGCGGTGCTGTCTATCACATGAGTCTGGATCTTTTCGCTGAGCCCCATGACTTTACTGTAGGGGTCGGCCTGGAACAGGATGCGGCCCCTTTTCCTGAAAGCCAGATCATCGCCGGAGATGGTCAGGCATTGAGAGTGCAGTTTCAGTTTACACTGCCCGGAAAAACCGGAGTGCCCGGTCCGGTCAAATGTCCCTGGATCCTTTTTAACGACAAAGATACACAGGCCGAAATTTCCAATATCGTCCTGAGAAAAATAGCGGAGGTATAATGGACCGTCTTCTTGCCATAACTGCTACAGGTATCCTCGCTTGTATTCTGGGGATGATCAGCCTGAATTATTTGAATGATCCCACCGCTCCACGAAAAGAGGACTTGGAACGACGACTCCGGGAGACAGGTCCCCGGGACGATGCAGACGACGAATTTGAATGGCAATTTGAAACCTGGAACAGGATCATTGCCGAAAAACCGGAGGTATGGCGTGAACTGGTTCCGCCGCCGCCGCCGCCGCCGCCGCCACCGCCACCGCCACCTCAGGCTCCTGATCTGGCACAGATGCTTGCGGAAGTCAAACCCACCCGCCAGCAGGTGGGCGGAAAAGCCAAATTTATAGTACCGGGAAATGCGAAGGGTGTTTTCCTCGGCGAAGGTGAAACCATCAACGGTGTGACCATTGATTCCATATCGCGCACCGAAGTGGTCTTCTCGCTGCACTGGAAGGAAGGGAATAAAACCCTTAAGCTGAGCAAGGCCAGAGAATAAACTGAAACGCAATCATGCGTCCCGACCCTTATTTCCTGTATACTATGCAATCATACTGCTGAGGCACAGGCGGTCTTGTTTTCTCCCTGTGGGTGGAAAGACAGGCGGTACACTGGCGGTATGCATATATCCGCATTTTCGGAAAAATATATTACACATTAAAAACGCATTCGTAAACGGCTGGCACTCCGCGCAGTGCCCGGTAAGTACCTCTCTTATCTGAAAGGGATGTCATGACTTCTTTAATGACACGATCTCTGGCCCTGGTGGCCGCTATCGGCGTAATTTATGCCACAGCCTTTTCTGCTGCAGCGCAAGGCCAGACGCCGACAGCACCTACCCGGCGCCCCTCCCCCTCTTCTACAGCAGGAAGAAACTGGGGCACCGTCTCCACAGGAGGCGATGAGTCCGGTGCGGGTACGTCCACCCGTCTGGACAGAGGCCGGGGATCAACTACGGGAACAACCACCAGCATTGAGGGGACATCCGGCCCTGTCAGACCCGCATCCAGAGCGAGAGGATCAGCCGCAACCAGCGCTTCCACCGGCACAGCAGCCAGCGGTACAGCCAGCGGTACAGCCGGCGACACACCCTCCACAGGGGCCGCGGAACGGGCCTCAGGTGATTCAGGAGCCGGTCGTGAAGCGCCTGCTGCGCGCGGTGCCGGCGGTGCTCAGGTACGGTCTGTAGGGGGCGGAAGCAGCGGCGGGGCGTCCGGTGGCTCTGGTGGAGGGGATGGCGGCGGCGCATCTTTCGGGAAAGGCGGTGTCAGTTCCATCTCTTCTTCAGGCAGCGGCGCCTTTCAACCGGTTATGGAGCGGGAAGTGGAATATGGTCCCATCCCCGAAGATGGCGAACAAATCACACTGGAAGGGCCCATGCCTCTGGATGAATTCCTGAGTGCCATCAATCTGGCCACGAACTGGAACATGGTCATCTCACCGGAACTCAAAGAAACACAGTTGCGCTTCTGGCTTTATGAAGTCTCACCCAAGCAGGCCCTCGAAGTGCTGAAATTCAACAAAGTCTATTTTGAATTTGACGAAGAAACCGAGTTTCTGCGTGTCATGACCAAAGAAGAATATCTGGAACGGGAATTCGGCAAATCCAAACCTCATGAATTCAGAGTGGTCCATGCGGATATTGCCTATATGGAGTCCCTCGTCCATTCGCTGCTTTCACCCAATGGCCGGATCATTACCGACCAGCGCACGAACAATATCTATGTCTGGGATACGCAGGATAATATCGTTGAAATGGAACGGCTCGTAAAAGAAATGGATGTGCCCCTGCAAAAGGCGGACTACACCATCCAGCATGCTGACCTGGCTGATATTGAAGCCGCTGTGGGAACGCTTCTCTCACAGAGCGGGTCACTTCTTACCGATGTCAGAACCAATCAATTGTTCATCTGGGACAATGTAACCGTACTGGCACAGATCAAGGAAACCATATCGCGCCTCGATACGCCCGTGGAATCCCAGACCTTCTATATAACCCATGTCAACGCCGAGGACGTTCTGGACAGTGTGGAATCCCTCCTGTCAGAGCGCGGTACCATTCAGATGGATCCCCGTTTCAATACGCTGGTCGTTACGGATCTGCCGCCGCGCATGGAGAAAATCGCGTCTCTGGTTGAAACCCTGGACCAGAAACTCGAAACACGGACCTGGATTCTCAAATATGCGGATCCGGACTTCATAGCCGACCAGATCGAAACCTATATCCCCGGCGAGATGGGGCAGATTGTATTGCAGGACGAAGTGCATCAGATCACCGCGACAGGCCTGCCCAGTCGCTTGGAAGAAATCGATTCGCTCATCCAGGTATGGGATATCAGACGCAAGCAGGTCATGATTGAAGCCTATATCGTGGAAGTAAGCTCCGAGATCGAACGTGCTTTCAGTGTGAACTGGTCTTATTTCGCCAATGTGGGCGGTGCACCTTTCTCTCTGCACAGTGGCACAGGCGGCGAGACGGGCGCAAGTGCTACCGGTGAAGGCCAGATCGCCAGCGGAGGACGGCAGCCTTTTGCCATTCCACGCTATGGCGCTCTGGAACTCGACAGTTCCGGAAGGATAACGCGGCCCATCCTGCGCGATATCTCAGGGCAACCGATCCTGGACTCCTATAGAGGCGGAAATCTGGCTGCAACACTGGACTATCTCGACAGCCAGCAGAAAGCCACCATCCTTTCTTCACCCAAGGTGACCGTACAGGACGGCGAAGAAGCTCTCTTTGAAAATGCCACCAAAGTCCCCTATGTCTCCTCATCGGGTGGATATGGCTACGGCGGCTATGGTTACGGATATTCAAGCGGCTCAAGCAGTGATAATCTGGATTATTACCGGCGCATGTCTTCTGCGAACAGCCGCGTGGAATTCATTGATGTGGGTACCATTCTCACCGTGCTGCCCCGTGTAACGGAGGATGCAAACATCCTTTTGGATATCAGCGCTGAAGACAGTACCTTCACAGACAAGAAAATTGTCGTCGATGACCTGTCCCGTACCGTTCCGGAAAAAACCGTGCGCCGTGCCGATACGCAGGTGCGCGTGAATTCAGGAGATACCATCGTTCTGGGAGGCTTGCGTCGGGACAGAGCGAGCAACTCCTCCACACGTACCCCCCTGCTGGGTGATCTGCCTCTGGTGGGCAAACTCTTCCGCAACCCCAAAAGGGCTTCAAGCAACTCAGCGCTGCTTATTTTCATGACCACAACCATTGTGGGCGAAGATACCATGCCCGAGGCACTCTCCATTGTGAAGGCTGATGAGGAAATTGCGAAGACGGCAAGGACCATGAAAAAAGATGCCTTCGGACGCTTTAAAGACCATCTCACCGACGGTAAAAATGAGATCGGAGTCGCCATAGGCCAGAACGGTCAGATCCATTGTGCAGGAGAAATCGTTACGCCTGATGATCTGCGCGACAAATTCTTTGATGCGCCAGGAAACATGCCTGTCACAGTGGTCATCAGAAAGCATCCGAGCGCACCCATTGATGTCGTGAATGAAGTGACGGAAGCAGCCATGGAAGCAGGGTTGCGCATCGAGTTCGACAACGACATACCGCCCATTGTGCCCGCACTGAACAACTGAAGATAACCATAACCGGGGCAGGAGCTTTTCCTGCCCCTTTTTTTATGCCGGAATGAAGCTGTAACGAAGGACTGAGACTATACGCTTGTAGGGGCGAAAAATCTTGCGCCCGGATATCTGAGCAGCACAGAATGAAACTGTAACGAAGGACTGAGACTATACGCTTGTAGGGGCGAAAAATCTT
>JAAYJV010000016.1 GCA_012522755.1 Candidatus Hydrogenedens sp. | reverse complement strand
GTTCTCTTGAGGTTCAGATGGGCATTGGGAAGACATCAGCCCTTCCCCTCTTCTTTCTTCTTGAACCGACCTGTCCTACCTGACTTCGTGGTTAGAAAAAAGCATCATCTGGTTGCGGCTGTGCTGCCCTGTGTTTCTTATGTGACTTCGTGGAAGAAAAATTCACCAACAACCCTGCTTTCAACCCTGTAGCCTTCAAATAATTCAACAATTGCGCTTCCGCCTTGCTACTTAAACTGTCCAAGAAAAGCTAATTTGGACAAGGATGGTTATTATCCATCAACTTCTATACCGAATACCTTGACGAAGGGGCCAGGTCGCAAAAAACCGGAATGACTGCGGAGGTTGGTTTGAGAGGATTTAAGAGATTTGAAAGGATTGGTGATTTCTGGGGGAATCCGTCGGAGCGGACGGATCGGTCGGATCGGTCGGATCTGCGAGGGGAGAGGGTGCGTCCGTGGACACACAAGAGACTCCGGGGAGACATATGTTTTTTCGCTCATTCCTTTCGCGTCCTTTTGCGCTTTTAGCGGTCAAATAAAAGAAGCTTCATTTGGTTGCAGCTGTGCTATGTGGTGTCAATGCATTGGTGCACTTCGAAAAGCCCTGGATTTCATCCTCGCCCCTCGTCCCTCGCTTCTCGCCCCTCCTTTCCTTGCATCTCTTTGCCCCGTGTTTGTATGATGATCGTGCTGTCATTTCTCGCATCTTACAAAGGATAACACTATGCTGAAACAAAGACTCATTCACCCCGACATTCTTGAAGCGCTGGCCGCGGCGGGACATGGTTCAAAAGTTCTTATCACCGATGGCAATTATCCCGCAAGCACCATGCTGGGCGATAATGCCTCACTGGTTTATCTGAATCTGACCCCGGGTTTTCCCACGGTTACGGAAGTGCTGCGTGTTCTTCTCACAGCAATTCCTGTGGAAGCAGCCGCTGTCATGGAGCCTGCTGACGGAGCGGAGCCACCTATTTTCCAGGAATTCCGTGAAGAGCTTCCCGGGTTGACCTTGGAAAAACTGGACCGCTACAGCTTTTATGAAGAGGCTTCCGATCTGGAAACCTGTCTTCAGATTGTAACAGGCGAACAACGTATTTATGCCAATCTTCTGCTGACCATCGGCGTTGTTGCATAACAAGAATAAAAAAAGCCGGCAATGTCCGCAAAAACATTGCCGGCAAAAAATACCAGAGGGCGATTAAGGAAGCAGGGTCGCTTTCTTGATGAAGTCCATATTCGGGAAATTGGATTTCAGATAGTCGTTACCTTCGTTGGTAATCATGCCCTGATGAGGCTTCTCTTTATATTCAGCATTGATGGCTTTCACGACATCCAGGCCTTCCGTCACTTTGCCAAAGGGTGAGAAACCCATTCCATCAAGCCTCTTGTTATCTCCTGTGTTGATGAAAAGCTGGGTTGTCCGGCTGTCGGGGCCCGAAGTGGCGAAGGTGATGAATCCGGGCAAATTGCTTTGCGTTACGGGATCATCTTTCAGCCGCTTGTTTTTCCATTTGGCTGTGACTGCAGGGTCGGCCGCCAGACCGAATTGAACGACAAAATCCGGGATGACCCTGAAAAAACCGCAGTCATCAAAGAAGCCTTCCTGTACCAGTTCATAAAAGCGATCAGCACCCAGAGGCGCCCAGTTTCGGTTGCATTCCACGATAAAATCACCGTTGGTACATTCAAACTTCACTTTAAATACGGCAGGGGTCATAGCAGTGTCCTTTTGGGTTGAAGAGGCCGCATCTTCGGCGGCTTCAGCGGCTTTGTTTTCATCAGCATAAATCTGGTTGAGGCGCAGGGAAACCTGGTTACGAGCGATATGCTCACTTTCAGGAAGACGATCCGGTACGCCCAGAATGCCCAGACCCACGAGCAGTGCGATACTCAAGCCGAGGGCCAGTGCGATTTGTTTTTTCTTGTTCACGGAAAATTCTCCTTTGTTCATGAAGTTTTCTTGAAAAAACTTAATTCCAATGGTAATACACATGTAAAGGCGAAGCTATTCCTGATGCTCCGGTTATTCGGAGATATGAAGATATTCTTTGCCAAAGTCGAGCGGAGCCCAAGATGCAGCAATCCGGTGGATAACGCTCCTGTAACTGGACGGTAATCCTAACACTTTTCATGAATCCGATCAAGAAATTCACTTCCCGACGGTGCCTTGTCAGTAAAGGGCTTTCTGCATTGAAGGCTGGAAGGACGGGCTCAGAGCAGCACTCATACGTCACCAATGCGTGCGCCTTTGGGGATAACAGCGTCCTTCAGAACCACGACGATACCATCGCGAATGGCGAAGCCATCCCCGTCCGCATCTTTCAGCCGTTTGGAGCCACGGATGATGACGTTATCGCCAATGCGTGCATTGTGGTCGATAATGGCCCGTGTGATTTTTGTGTTCCGGCCGATGCCGATGGGATTACTTATTCCAGATCCGGCCTCTTCAAAATAGTCAGCACCCAGCACAACAGATTTTTTGATTTCAACACCCGGTCGGACGATACTGCGGATGCCGATGATGGAATCTTCGATGACAGCCCGTTCAATACGGGTGCCACTGCAGAGGATGGAGTTTTTGGTGGTGCAGCGATCAATACGAACCCCGGGCAGCATACGTGCGTGGGTATAGATGACATTGTTCGGGTCATGAAACTGAAAGGGGGGATTGGCCGAAGCCATGGCCATACTCACATCAAAATAGGAGCGGACCGTTCCGATATCTTCCCAGAAGCCATAAAACATATGCGCAAAAATTTTGTGTGTCTTCAGGGCATTGGGAAGGAATTCCTTGCCGAAGTCCACCCATTCAGGATGGGAGAGGAGCAGATCAGCCAGCACTTCCGCCTTGAAAACATAAATACCCATGGAGGCCAGATAGTCTTTGCCGTCGGCGGAGAGCCCGAAATCTTCAAACACTTTTTCCGGAGTGATCAGGGAATCAAGAAGACTGTCTTCAGTTGGTTTCTCAACAAAACGACGGATAGCCGCTTTGCGGGTTACCTTCATGATCCCGAAGCCTTGCGCATCTTCGCGGGTTACAGGCAGAGCGGCCACAGTGATATCCGAATCTTTTTCAAAGTGCGTTTTAAGGAGGCGCCGGTAGTCCATGCGATACAGCTGGTCGCCGGAGAGGATAAGAAAGTGGGAGGCTCCACTCTGGTGGATATGGTTCAAATGTTTGCGGACCGCATCAGCCGTACCCTGGAACCAATCCCCGGTTTCGTTGGTCTGCTCAGCCGCCAGAATCTCAACAAAGCCTCCATTGAATTCATCAAATTTATAGGCGCGGTTGATATGGCGGTTGAGAGAGTGGCTGTTGAACTGGGTCAGCACACTGATCCTGTTGATACCGGAATTGATGCAATTGCTCAGCGGGATATCCACCAGACGATAACGGCCGCAAAGTGGTACAGCCGGCTTTGACCTTACTTTTGTCAAAGGGTACAAACGTGTACCCCGGCCGCCACCCAGGACAATTGCACTGGTGGATTTCAACATTTGCTGTTCAGAAATAAAAGGTGCTTTTGCCATGCTTATTGTGTCTCCCTTTCGAAATTGGACCGATCTATAAAAAAACTGATATCACAAAAGACAGAATGCCCGTGCTGTGGCGGAGAAGAAGGGGAAGGGGCGAAAAAGAAGGAGGAGGAAAGATGTCTGTCCTGAAGATCCGGCGGATCAACCGCCCTGAACTGCTGTTGCAAAAACCTCGTAGTAAGGATCACTACCTGCCTCTCCCATAAAGACAGTTTGTTCATTGGTGCCCAAAGGCTGCACAGGCTACAACGCATAAGTTGATTGTACCACCTTTGTGTGTACATACGTTAACCGATGCAATGAGGAATCATCAGACACCGGAGATCAGGGAGAAGAGCTTAGAGAGGGAGCATGGCCCGAACTTTTTCAACCTGCCTGAGACGGCGGGGAATCTCTTCAGGGATGAGCCGTTCCGACGCCCCCAGAGCCACCCAGTAGGGTTCCACTTCCAGGGACATCCCGGGATGCCGCATCAGATAATCCACCAGCGGTTGCGTGACCATCTCCTGGGCGAAAGAGTCATCGGTGGCATAGACGGCATATCGGTGGGTGAATGGGCTGTCTTCAAAAATCGCTTCGTCATAGCCCACAATATCACCCAGTACTTCCAGCATGCTTCGGGGATAAATGCGAAGGAAGGAGCATGTTTTTCCGTGGCGCATGGCTGAAAAACTGGAGTAATGCCATTTTTTTTCTGCACCCAGCCCCGTACTGAAGGTGTAATCGAAGAGCATGTGAGAGCCGCCTTCCTCCTGCCCGACCAGAATATTGAAGGCGTAACGGCCCCGGCCCCGTCGATGCTGCGACAGAAAGGAAAAGCGTTGCGGAATGGCATAACTGCGGTAGTAATAACGGTAACCCAGTTTCCTGGCCATTTCTATAAAGGCTCTGCGAATGAGAAAATGGTAATAGAAATAGAGGCTTACACCGAGTATCAGAATACCGGCAATAAAGAAACTGAAAAGAATATTTCCTAATACTTCATCCAAGGTACTGATCCAAAAGGGAAAAATCGCAAAAATAATCTGTCTAGTTATAGCACATCGGCAATGGCTTTACACAAAGCAGCCATATTGCCCTCTGTCATGCCTGCAACATTGATACGACCGGAGCCCACGATATATATGGCGTAGCGTGTACGCAGAGCATCCACCTGATCTTTGGTCAATCCTGAAAAAGAAAACATGCCATGCTGCTGGCGGATAAAAGAAAAATCCTGCGCAACTCCCAGGTTTTGAAGGGTGTCCACAAAAAGAGAACGCATTTCCTGGATACGTCCCC
>JAAYJV010000129.1 GCA_012522755.1 Candidatus Hydrogenedens sp. | reverse complement strand
GGACTTGGTGATTGAAAAAACTCGTCGCCGTCACAAAAAGCGCTTTGCGTCCCCTAAAAGGCTAAAGTAATCACACTCGATAAACTCAAAACGCGGTCGGAGCGCAATTTAGATGCGATTGCCCTGTCATACGCTGTCTGCCAATGTGGAAATTGGCGTTCCCAGGAGTGACTCTCAAGATCTTTCAGGGTTTCCCCAGGCGTTATTTGTTCGTGATTATCAGAAAATACTTTCCCGAATCGGGGATCTCATGATATGTTGAAGCTAAACAACCTGGATCCATATCAGCACGAACTTCTTCGAAAAAGTGATGGGAGTGGAGGGGTAGTGATACAGAGCGGTCAAGCCCCCGTATCAGACAACCCTCAATAACTGGCGATTACTTTCCCGGAACGGATCACAGCCTGGCAGGCAAGACGCTGACTTTCACCGAGTCCCATATCTTCTTCTTCAGAAGTGAGGTCTTCGAGGTTTTCCATGCCTTCTTCAATGGTGATGACACAGCTTCCGCAAAGACCGGCACGACATCCCAGAGGCACTCCCGCATCTTCACAGGCATCGGCAATGGGAGATCCGTCAGCCACTTCCATTTCTTCGCCATCAATCACAATGATTGCCATCATAAATTCCTTTCATGATCAGTTTATTTCCAGTCAGTCAAAAATGCTGGACAGTTCTTTTTGGTCGTTTTTTTCCAGAATAAAGATCTGGACGAAATCACTTCCGTCATAGGCCTTCTTCACCTGGCCTGTGTCGTCTCCAGTGGGAACAGGACGGTTGTAGGCGAGGCGTTTTCCATCGGGAGAGAAGGCGGGAGCATGGCGGTTTATGCCATCACCATGGGGCGTGAGAAAAACTGATTTCCCGAATCCATCTCCTTCAACAATGGAAGTCAAGACCAGCCCGTCATCAGAAATGCAGAGAATGGCCTTGCCGTCCGGTGTCCAGCGAATCCCGTCCTTCGTGCCTTTGGGCAGTGAAGTAACCTGTATGGGCCGCAGAGCAGGGTCCTCGGCCTTATCGCTTCCCAGTGCGTCAATGATAAAGACCTGGCTCACACCCCTGGCATCTTTTGCATAATAGGCGATCCGTTTCCCATCGGGCGCTCCCCGGACAATGCCCGTTGCAAAGGTGGAGGTGAGGCGGCGCAGGGTGATCCCCAGAGGTGGCTGAGGATAGCGGGAGGCGCTTCCTGCATCGGCTGTGGTGATATCCACACTCCGCGGAATATCCGCCACAAACAGCGATTCCTCGTAGTCCACACCGTTCTCGCAACGGATTTTCCCGATAAAAGCGCGCATGGTCCCGTCGGGATCCACCCAGGCGTCGCCATAGGCTTTTTCCAATTCACCCGGCCCGGCCTGGCCCATGGGGGCTACAGCCACGAGAAGGGCAAAGAAGTGGCTTGCCGGGGCGGGAGCGTTTTCGTGAGGCTCCATATAGCCGATGGTACGGTCATATTGGGGCAAGAGGAAGTCATCATAGGTAAAACCGATTCTGTCGCCCCGGGCGCAATATTCATGGCGATGGGTTCCGCCCCGGTGCGCTCCCGCTTCCGTATCACGGTCAGTGCTTACATCTCGTTTGTCGAGCCAGGAAAAGGCATAGTGCCCGTCTTTGACCATATGAAAAGTGCCGTCTCGTTCCACGACTTCACCGGAAAGCCGTACACAGGCACCGTTTCTGTTGGGTTTGCCGTAAAAGCCTCTGGCCTCTGTTTCTGATACGGGCGGGCCATGGATGAAGGATACTTCCGGCACAGCCTGCGAAAAGGATACGGCGCCGATACCGGGAGCGGGCGTCTCTCCTGTCATGATCGCATCGGGGGCATACACAATGATGGGACGGTTGTCAGTCAGATCCACCACTTCAATGGAGTAGCCATGCTCAATGCCCGGCCCCACACTCTCGCGGGTGTCATAGCAGAGATAACGGCCATCAGCAGAAAAGTTGTCGTTATTATCCAGAGAATGGGACTGAAGCCCGAAAGTAATTTGTGTGTCCTGTAAATCCCGGGTTGACATAATTTCGATCCTTGAGGTTGAGACGCATCCAGACATCAGAAGCACCATAAAGAGCAACAGATTTTTCACCGAAATCACTCCTTTTATATCACCGATTTTATCGCAGAAAAAGCAAAGAGTATCATGATCATCATACTCATGAGCAGTATCCCCGCCATATTGAAGCCTTCCTGCATTCCACAGGAGGGCGAGCTGCACGCTACATCAGAACTGATCTGAAGAAGATAACTGCCCCTGGTCCCGTGGTTTCCGGCAACACGAATAAAAATGGGCACCCGGGCATCAAGAGAGATGCACAGGCTTGCTCCGTCATCGCAGCCGCTGTCACTGCAGGCAATTTCTTCCAGAGACTCACAAGTTCCGGTATATAAGGCGAGTATCGCATCAAAATCACTTTCACAAAGGCTGATCAGATAATCATCTTTCTGATCCGGAATAAAAAGAAACCAGACATCGATAAAATCATCCTGACCACAAGAGGACATAAGTGTCGTTGAGCCGGATCGCGTGCTGCCCAGATAATATTCTTCAGCATGTATCACAATGGCTTCTTCGCAATGATCATTGACGGGCGGCAGATGATAGTCATTGACAAAAGAAACAAAAGTGATGCTCCGGTTGATCGCTTCGGGAGTTGCAGTATCATCATCCATCCGGTGTGACTGAAAACAGTATGATCCCACCTTATAATCGTTGTTGCCCCGTACCAGAATTCCTTCCACAATACCCGTTTCAGCATCGAAGACCGGTGATCCGGAGTTTCCACTGAAAGCATCAACATTGGCATAAAAGAAAAAAGGCTCATCTGTATTGCGCACGGAGGTATTCAGCCCGAAGGCCAGTTTTTTGGGCAGTCCGTAAGGATGACCGATAATTCCCACCGGTGTGCCTACAGTGATCTCCCCTCCCTGACGCATTGCCAGGGGCTGTGCGCCGGGGGCTGTAATATCTCTATCCACCTGTACAACAGCAAAATCCAGAGTCGGCGCATGACGAATAGCGATGATGTCCACACCGTAATAGATCCGGGTATGATCAAAGACGAGTCGGGGCTGATCAGCATCCAGCATTTCAAAGCCGAAAACAAAGGCCAGAGAATCAAGTGTATCTTTGGTGAGACAATGCCCGGCTGTAACGATGATGTCGGCAGCCGCCATAAAACCGGAGCAGAAAGAGGCTGTCGGCTGTGTGCTGAAGGCTTCGCCCGGACAGGGCGGTTTCCCGGCCACTGTATAGGCTTTTGTATGCAGTGACCAGGTGCCGTCATCATTATCATGAAGATCTTCAATCCTGACCAGAGCGCAGACGGAATCAGCCCAGGCACGACGGTCGGCATCTGTCTCCTCATAGACATCAATGCGGTCATCGGCTCCATAAATGACCTTGTTTCCACTCGATTGCATTCCATTCTGATCGAAGGTCGCTTCTGCAATGGAGCCGACAAGAAAGATCAGACAACAGGGAAGACAGATCAGCCCGGCATATACCGAAGCTTTTCTTTGAGGTCTTATCATTTTCAGTCATTGACTCCCTGTTTGCAGTCAGCGCAGCCTGATCCCTGATAGCGGTTAAGATGCGGACTCATCATAGCATATTCTTGCAATTCTTTCCGACCCGCCGGAGTGGAATCCTCTTGCGTTTGGCACCGATGCACTGCAGATTGTATACTGATAGCCAAAGTGGCGATGGAATGAGTCGCCCGGGCCTGTTCTCTCAGGTCTGCAGCCAGGCCGGAGATCTTTTTCCGGGTCGTAGAAACAGTGTAGAGGCTTTCATGAAAGACACATATTCAACAGATGATGAAAATCACAAGATGCCGGGAAAAGGTATCTCCACCCTGTCGGTCCATGCCGGGGAAGAGCGTTTCCGATACGCTGATTCAATAACCACGCCCATTGTCCAGACATCCACCTATGCCTTCAAAAACACGGAGCATATTGATGCCTACACCCGTCGTGGAGAAGCGCACTTTGAATACGGGCGCTATGGCAATCCCACGGAAAAAGTCGCTCAGGACCGCCTCTCGGCCATTTGCGGCGCCGAAGATTGCGTTGTCTTCGGATCGGGTATGAGCGCCATCACCACGACCATCCTCGCTCTGGTGAAAAGCAAGGATCATATTGTCATCACCGATGATGCCTATAAGAAGACCCTGGAATTCTGCAGCGCCTATCTGCAACGTTTCGGCGTGGATTGCACCATTGTGCCCTTTGGTGATTATGAGGCTCTTGAAAAAGCGATCCGCCCTGAAACACGCTTCATTTTCAGTGAATCACCGACCAATCCCTATCTGAATATTTTTGATCTGGAACGGCTCCGTGATCTGGCGAAGCGTTACAACCTGCTTACGCTCATCGATTCAACCTTCAGTACCCCATTCAATCAGTGCCCCTTTGATTTTGGTGTGGACATCGTACTGCACAGTGCCACAAAATATCTGGCGGGCCATAATGATATTCTCGCCGGGGCGGTTCTGGGCAAAAAGGAACTTATAGAAGAAATCAGGGCACTGCACAAAGCCATTGGCGGCGTCATTGATCCTCACTGTTCCTATCTTCTGCTGCGCGGCCTTAAAACCTTCGCCCTGCGCATGGAACAGCAGAACCGGAGCGGTCTGGAAGTGGCCCGCTTTCTGGAAAATCACCCCCGTATCAAACGTGTCTACTATCCCGGCCTGGAAAGCCATCCCCAGCACGAAATAGCCAAAGCGCAGATGACCGGCTTCGGCAGTGTTGTCTCCTTTGATATTGATGGCGATCTGGACGATGCAAAAGTCTTCCTGGACAAACTGAAATTATGTTACATCGCTCCGAGTCTCGGTGGTGTGGAAACACTCATCACCCATCCGGCCCTGGTCAGCTATTACACCATTACCCGCGAGGAGCGCTATGCACTGGGAATAACGGATTCTCTTCTCCGGTTGGCTGTAGGAGTAGAAAATGCCTGTGACATCATCAGCGATCTGGACCAGGCACTTCAATAATACTCTTTTTCTCTTTAACAATACACGCAACAAGTTGTTGGTCTTTTAAAAACCGTCTCGGGAGATATCCGTTTTGCCTTCATATAAGCGGATATTTTCTTTTTGCCTTCACGATAGGGATCTTTCATGAAAAAGGCTTTTCTCAAACGAATCAACGAGCGTCCTTTTTGTCTGGATGGCGCCATGGGTACCATGATACAAGGTCTGGATCTGGATGAAAGTGCCTTTGGCGGCTCCGATTTCAAAATGCTCGTTGATCTGCTCTGCTTTTCACAGCCCGAAGCGGTGCGCGATATTCATCTGGCTTTTTTTGAAGCCGGTGCTGATGCGGCGGAAACCAACTCCTTCGGCGCTTCTCCTTTGCGACTGGCAGAATATGATTTCTCCAAACTTGAAACCAGCGCTTTCACGGCCATCCCCGACGGGATCCGCCTCCAGGATCTGACCATAGAGGAGATGGCGTATCATCTGAGCAAGCGCGCCGCGGAAACAGCCTGCGAAGCCCGGGACCTGTACAACAGCACTTCAGACAAAGCGGGACGTCCCCTCTTCATCATCGGCTCCATGGGTCCTTCCAATCATGTGGTCTCAGCAACGACGGCGAACCTGCGGCGGGCCACATTTGATGAGATCTCGGCAAACTTTCACGCCCAGGCTCTGGGGCTGATTGATGGCGGAATTGATGTATTCCTTTTTGAGACCCAGCAGGATATTCTTGAGCTGAAGGCCGGTGTCTTCGGTGTGAAAAGTGCCATGAAGGAACGTTCTGTTGAACTGCCCATCATGGCGCAGGTGACTGTTGACGCTTTCAGTCGCATGCAGATTTTCAACACCGACATTCATGCCGCCCTGGTCACCATGCAGGGCACGGGCATTGATGTTTTCGGCATCAACTGTTCCATCGGTCCCGATCTCATGGAAAAGACTGTGGAAAAGCTCTCCCAGTTTTCGCCCCTGCCCATTTCCGTCATCCCCAATGCGGGCCTGCCTGTGAGCGAAAACGGGAAGACCGTATTCCGCTTTTCACCGGAAGACTTCGCCGCCTGTATGGAGCGCTTCATCCGTGAATATGGCGTGACTGTTGTGGGCGGCTGCTGCGGGACAACACCGGAACACATCGCCCTCACAACGGAATTGCTGCGCAACACGCCCCTCACCCCACGCAGCCCGGCACCGGGTCTTTATGTTTCGGGGCCTCAAAAAGCCATCCTTCTGGACGGCGGCGACAATCTCATCCGTTTCGGTGAAAGACTCAATATCCGGGGCTCCAAAAAAGTGCGTGATGCTGTGGAGAATGATGAGGGTATCCGCCACGAGATCCTGGAAGAGGTGGTCCGTGAGCAGGTTCTGGAACTGGGATGCCCCGTCATTGATGTGTGCATGGATTCGAATCAGGTCAATACAGTGGATGTGCTCAGTGAAGTGGCCCATCAGCAGACCGTGGATTTCCAGGCGGCCATGTGTCTCGACTCCTTTCAGCCCGATGCTTTGGCGGCAGCGGTAAAATGCTATCCAGGCCGTCCCATTCTGAACTCCATTTCCTTCGAAGAAAGTGCCCCGGGGCTGCTCAAGATGGATGAGGTCATAGAAGCGACCCTGGGCCATGACCCCGTGTTCGTGGCATTGTGCACTGGACCCAAAGGACCGGGAGCCACAGCGGAAGAAAAACGGGAACTGGCCTCAAAGATCATTGAACGGGCCAGAGAAAAATACGGCATTACCGAAGACCGGATCTTTGTTGATGTCAATGTCTTTCCCATTGGCGCGGAAAGTGAAGCGGGCCAGAACTTTGCTCTGGAAACTCTGGAAGGAATACGCCTGGTCAAGGAAGATTATCCGCATGTGCAGACCATTCTGGGTGTGGGCAATCTGACCAACGGACTGGCGGCGAAACCCTATATGCGCCTGGTTCTTACTTCCGTCTTTCTTGATGAGGCCAGGAAAAAAGGCCTGGATGCCGCCATCATCAACCCCAACCATTATCTCTTTGTCTCTGATCTGGATCCGGACGATTACGCATTGGCGAAACGCATCATTCTGGATCATGACATGGAAGCTTTCGATACTCTGGAAGGTATTGCGGAAAGCAAAAAGGGCGGCCCCAAAAAAGAGGTCGTCAACTATGACAGCCTGGATAATGAAAGTTCCATCACGGAAAAGATCAAAGACGGATTCAAGGAACGCATCCCCGGAAGCTTTGAATTCCAGGGACATCAGTACCGTTATGAAGACAGAATCGTCTTGCAGATGCAGGATATTCTGCAACGCTGGGAACCGCTGGACTTTGTGAACCAGCGGCTCATGGCGGCCATGAAAGAACTGGGCGACGGTTTTGCCCGTGGCGAAGTCTCTCTCCCCCATCTGCTGCGCTCGGCCGATGTGATGCGTCAGGTCATGGGCTTTATTGAAGCCTACCTGCAGAATCATCAGAAGCAGGAACAGGCGAGCGAAAAACGCCACAAAGGGGTCGTCGTGCTGGGTACGGTCTATCAGGATGTTCACTCCATTGGAAAAGACCTGGCCCGGACACTTCTGGAAAACTACGGATACAAGGTCATTGATCTGGGCGTCATGACACCTTTGCAGCAATATATTGACACGGCACTGGAACACAAGGCCGATGCCATCGGCATGTCCGCCCTTCTCGTCCAGACCTCCAATCACATGATCACTGTTTCCAAAATGATGAAAGAACAGGGAGTCTCTTTGCCTATTCTTGTGGGTGGTGCCCCTGTAAGTGATCGCCATGCGGCCTATGTTTCTCTTGCCGGTCAGGATGATCCTGAAGAGATGACCGGTTCCGTCTTCTATTGTCGAACGGCCATGGACGGCGTCAATGTGATGAATAAAATTGTGGACGAGAACACCGGTCATGCCTATTATGAAAGCAACCGCCAGAATCTGATCCGTAAATTCAAGCAGGCTCAGAAGCGTCAGGAATTGGAAGCGGGATTATTCGCCACGCTCCCGCGCCGGGTCATCAACCCCATTCAGCGTGATGACTCCATAACTCTTTTCAGACATCGGGTATACCAGTATCCTCTGACGGAATTTGCGCCCCATCTGGATCGACAGACGCTCTTTTCCCTGAACTGGCGTTTTGGCGGCCCCTCGGGCTGGAGCCGTTTCGGTCAGAGTGAGGACGAACTGGAAGCCCTGTTGAGTCGCTGGGTGGACGAGGCCACGGAAAAAGGATGGCTCCTTCCTCAAGGGGCTCTGGGACTTTTCCCCTGTTATCGTGAAGAAGACAGCGTTGTTATTCTCGATCCTGAAAATATGAAAAAGGAGCTGGCACGCATGCCCTTTACCGTCGTTATCGGCGGGGGTAATGAAGATCTGGTCTCCGGTGCTCAGTATTTTTCGGAAAAGTCAGACGGTCACCCTGATGTCATTGGAATTCAACTCACCACGGCCGGCCCCCAGGTGGAAGCGGTGATTGAAGATTTCAAGAACAAGGATGACTATGAGTCCGCTCTTTTTCTTCAGGGACTCTCCAACCGTATTGCCGAGGATATGGCTGATTATCTCCATGCCATTGCCCGTGAACTGGTTGGTGTGCCTGAAAAATGCGGGCAACGCTGGTCTCCGGGCTATCCAGGTCTGAAAGATATTCTGTTGAACGGTGTCATCCATGAACTTGTGGATGGTGAGAAGCTTCTGGGTGTTCAGGTGGCGGAGTCAGGTGAATTCCTGCCCACAGGCACAACAGGAGCCGCCATCTCCTTCCATCCGGAAGCACGCTATATTTAGTCTGATCGGACAGAAGCACGAAGAAATACTTCTTCAACCGAAGAAATGACACTGACACAACGCCCCTTGGAACCACAGATGCACACTGATAAACACTGATAAATTAAAGACCTTGGGTCGCGCAGCCTGGGAACGCCAATTTCCCAGGAGAGAATCTCAACGGCTTTCAAGGTTTCCCAAGGCATTATTTGTTTGTAATTGTCGGAAGACAGTTTGCCGAATCGAGAATCTCACAATATCTTGAAAGTATATGACTTGCAGAGTCAGCAATATGAACTTCTTCGAAGAAACAATAGAAGTTGACGGATAGTAACATGGAGTCTTAAAGGAGATGACGACATGAAAGCACTTGCCATCAGCGGCAGCGCCCGGACCCGGGGCAATACGGAACACATGTTGAATACCTGTATTGAGGTCTTTGAGAATGCAGGCATGGAAACCGAGCTTATCCGGCTGTCAAAAAATTCTGTTCATCCTTGCACAGCCTGTGGCTCCTGCTACAAGACAAAAGACAATACCTGTATCCAGAAAGATGATGCTTTCCACATGATCTACGATAAAATGCGGGAGGCGGACATTATTATTGTGGGCTCACCCGTCTATTTCGGATCGGCTACGCCCAATCTGATGGCTCTTCTCGACAGAGCCGGTTATGTGGGTCGTGCCAATGGCAGTGTCTTTGCCCGTAAAGTGGGCGGACCTGTTGTTGTGGCCCGCCGGGCTGGTCAGAATTTCACACTGGCACAACTGCTCTTCTGGTTTATGATCATGGATATGATTGTTCCGGGCAGTTCCTATTGGAATATGGGTTTCGGTCGCGGCCCCGGAGAAGTGCAGGAAGACACGGAAGGACTGGACACAGTACGCCATTTCGCTGAGAATCTGGTCTGGCTCGCTGAAAAACTCAACTCCTGACGATCCTGAAACGATAACAAATGCCCTCTGAAAAGCTTATCGTCTGGGCGGTGCGGTGGGAATTCTTGTAAGATGTGATAAAGCACTGATATACGCCGCATTGTTCTTCAGCGAAAAGCCACGGTAGTACTCCCATCCCTCCTCGCCTTTTTCCGGGAAGGCGGGTACATCTCTTTGAGCGTTCACAGGACCGATACCGTGCAGCACGGCTCCGGGCTTCAGATCAGGATTTTCAAGCAGATACCGTTGATCCGCCACGAGCTGCACATCAAAAGGATTGTTGCCCCAGATCCAGCTGAACTGATCGCATACAAAGCGGAGAAAGTTTTTGTCGGCTGTATAGCGATAGGTCTGAGCGGCCACTTCCGCTGCAGCGAGAACACGCAGCGTATTGCCCCTGGGATGCAGTTCGTCGCCTTCAGTATTTTCGAGGAAGAAGCCCTTTTCTTCAGTCGTCACCCCCTGAGGCAGACCGTAGGCATTTTCAGCGCTGCGAAAGAGGGCCTTCCCTTTTTCACTGAAGATCTCCCGCAGGTGACCGGAAACCTGAAAATCCGAAAGGCTTTCATAATCCAGCAGCGATTCAACCCGATCCACTGTGATCTCAGGAATCGTTGAGGCTGCATAATGGAAATAGTCTTCCTCTCCACTGGCCGCATACAAATCCAGAGCCGCATAAAACATCCAGGGGCCTTCCACACCATTCTCCAGCATCTGCTTCCAAAGCAGAGTGGCTGCTTCTGTTACCGCGTCTGAAGCCGTACCTGTGCGGACAATACAGGTGAGTGCATTGAGATACCAGTTGGCCTCGTCCGGATCTTCCAGTTCTCCCGCGGCTTGCGCCAGAAAAGAAGCCGCGGCTTTTTCAGCACCGTACCGGACTTCCTCTTCCAGTGCCACCAGGACAGGGTGTCCGGCGAAACGCATGCGCACCAGACTCCAGGAACGGACAAGTTTCCACAGCAGTTCCGCTTGAGAGGCTGGATTGATCCCTCCCTCATCCCACAGCGAGAGACGCCCCTCCTGCTGATTTTCCCGGCTTCGCGAGGCCTTGAAAGCTTCCAGAGGGGGTGCAAAAGCACGATTCCAGAGAAGCTGATATTGAATGAAGATCTCCCGTGAGATCACAGGCTGGTCGTCCAGTTCCACATCAATGGTGAAAACGCCTTCTTCCTGAAAATCTGAAAAGTCGCCCCGGTAGTAATACCCCGGCCAGACACTGTCCCCAAAGCCTTGAATATTTTCCGCAGGGCTCAGCATCCCACGAAAGCACTCTTTATTCGTATCATCTTTCAGGACAAAGACAGCACGGCTTGCGCGGAAATTGCCGTGTACTGCAAAGGTCTTGGGCCATTCGGGCTCATAACCGATGCGGCTTGCTGTCACCATGATTTCCGGACGGTATGACACGACAGTGCTCAGAAGGATGGAATGCCACAGAGCATCTTTTTCCGGGTCTTCATTGCACAAGGCGATTCTGACTGCATCGGCTTCTTCCGGTCTGGATGCATCGGCAAGGTTGAAGCGAAAACGCTCTCCGCCCTGCACGCTGATCTTTCGAAAGTCTTCTTTCGCCACCATCTCCCCTTCCCCGCTCCAGATGAGAGCAACAGACATATTTTCCGATCCACTGGCCATGACGGCTCCGGAAAGAAAGAGGGTATTCTCATCAACAGCCAGAGCTTCCGACAGCCAGACATTTCGAGCCGCCATAATCAGGGCACAACCGTCGACAGTCTGCTCTTCCTTCAGTTTCAGCGGGCGGGGCTTTTGCAACCAGTTTTCTTCTTCCTCCAGGTCGACGGAAACGCTTTGCCAGCCTTTGAGTATTTCCCCTTCTCCGGCGGAAGCGGGACAGCTTAAATCCAGCAGGATAATGTTATTTTCAAGAATATCTTCCTCATCCTCCTCATAAGCCTGAACAGAAGCAGGGGCAAAGAAAAGAAGGGAAAAGATGAAAAAGGCTATCATATAGAGGAAATATCTTTCAGACTTCATCTGCTGTAACTCCACGGTAGAATTCAGGATCGAACCTGGGATTTTACACTCTTTGCGCACAAGTTTTCAGAAAACATGACGTCGCTTTTTGTACGACCGGCGCTTCTTGTGGATAATAGCATGATAGAAGCCGGACTCCAAAGCAACAGACCTGTCTGTTTAAAGGATCCGGCAGGCAAAAGGAGAACCCCGCTTATGTTGATGAGTCTTTTACTTCCTTTTCTGACGCTCTCCAGTCTGATGACCGTTCAGCAGTGGAATTTTCAGAACTCAGACGCCTGTGCCGCCTGGCTGGCCAATACCCATATCACGGATCTGCACTGTGAGGGAGGCACATTGCAGGGCCGGACCATCAATTGGGATCCTTTTTTCCGCTGTACGGATCTGAATATCCCCGCCAACCCAGGCCAATATGTACGACTGCGCATCCAGGCGGACAGTCCCGGTCGTGGCCAGCTTTTCTGGGCGAATACACTGGAAGGAAAATACGGGGGCTTTGAAGAAAGTAAATCCACACACTTTCAAGTGCCGGCTACAAAAGAGCTGCAGGATATATACATCTTTCCATTCTGGCACAGGGAAGGGGTCATCCGGCAACTGCGTCTGGATCTTTATGACGCCCTCCAGTTCAGCATCGCAGAGATCGCTGTCATGGATCGTCCGGGGACTCTGGAGAGTTCCGATGATGCAGCCTGGGAATTCAATACCAGTCAGGAAGCGCCCGGTTGGATGAACGTGAACCAGGGCTCTCTTCTGGTCAGCCCTCCTCTGGATCTTGATGCGGAAAAATCCGGCTGGATGATTCTGGAAGTATCCGCCGGTCAGGACAGTGCTCTGGATCTCTTCTGGGCTACCCACGGATCGGGCTTGCAGAAAGAAACGCTTTATCTTCAGAAAAGTGATGATGAATTCCGACGTTACTATCTTCATCTGGGGGAAAATACCCTTTGGCGCGGTAAAGTCGCCGGCATGCACTTCCTCGTCCCTCCGGAAGAGGATATTCTCCTGAAATCTGTCGCTCTCGCCTCAGATGCGGAAGGTCCGCCTGAACTGGCGCTCAGCTATTTCGGCTTTGAAAATGCCCTCAGCCGTGCAGAACGTCCTGAAAACATTCTGGCGCAATTCACCAATGTGGGCGGTGGCGAGGCCGTGGTGGAAACGGTTCACTTTGACAGTTCAGAAGGTCTGCGGATGCGGGGACCTGCGAGCACTTGCGGTTCTCTTTCCCTGCGTCATGGCGAATCCTGTGAGGTTCATGGAACTGTCATAGCCCGGGAAGCCGGTGAGAAAAGCCTCACTCTGACCTGGAACAACAGCGATTCAGCCACAACCTTTCTATTTTTTGCCGAGCCAGTGGATACGCCGGCCGATTATGTGCTCCCGCCGCAGCCTGTGGAAACCACCCGGAAGGTTCTCGCTTATTATTTCCCCGGTTGGAATACGGATGCCAAATGGGATTGTGTCAGAAAAACAACGCCCATACGAAAACCACTTCTGGGCTATTACGACGAGTCGAAGGTGGAATGCGTGGACTGGCAAATCAAATGGGCCGTGGAAAACGGCATCTCCACTTTTCTCGTGGACTGGTATTGGTGCGAAGGACGGCAACAGCTCAGACACTGGTTTGAGGCTTATAAGGAAGCGAGATACCGCGACCAATTGGAAGTTGCCATCATGTGGGCGAATCACAATCCGCCCGATACACACAGTCGCGAAGACTGGAGAGCCGTCACTCAAGAATGGATCGACCATTATTTCCCGCTGAAAAGTTATTATCGCATCAATGGTAAACCCGCCGTGTACATCTGGGATGCCCAGGCCGTACGCCGTGATCTGGGCGGGAGTGAAGAAGCAGCCGCCGCTCTGGCTGAATCCCAGAAAATGGCGCGGGAAGCTGGCTTCGAAGGCATTTCTTTCGTGTCGGTACAACATTCCGTTGTTCTGCACGAGGTCAATTCGCTGATATCAGAGGGATACGAAGGTCATACGAGTTACCATG
Source organism: Candidatus Hydrogenedens sp. (assembly GCA_012522755.1). Classification (GTDB taxonomy): domain Bacteria; phylum Hydrogenedentota; class Hydrogenedentia; order Hydrogenedentales; family CAITNO01; genus JAAYJV01. The sequence continues at coordinate 19,478 of JAAYJV010000129.1, read as the reverse complement.
AATGGGGCAATGCTCTGGAACTGGCTCCCGCGCCGGCTTTGAGTCGTTTCTCCGATCTGGTGGCTGTGGGTCCTCCGGCCTGGGAGAAACGACGTGCCCTGTCTGATAAAATCAGCTATTATCCGCTGGTGGAAACAGGTTGGGATTCCCGACCCTGGCATGGCGACCGTGCCAATGTCTTTCATGGCCGTACTGTGGATGGTTTTCGACAGCTTTTGGAAGCGGCCCGGGACTACTGTGACCGCCATGATCAGGACAGCATCATTCTGGGGCCTTTGAACGAGTGGGGCGAAGGCAGTTATATAGAGCCCTGTCTGGAATTCGGCTTTGACATGTATGAAGCGATACGGGAAGTCTTCGGCAAAGGTGATCCGGAGAACTGGCCGGAAAACAGAGGTCCCAGAGATATGGCACTGGGGCCTTATGAATTTTTGAAGACTGATGAGGAACCATAAGGGCCGAAAAGCTATAAGTAAAGTATCATTTCTTTTTTTCACCAGGTAAATCATGGAACACACGGAAAAACACGTCTTAACCGAAGAGATGACACTGACACGACGTTCCTTAGAACCACAGATGAACACTGACCAACACTGATAAATTAAAGACCTTGGGTCGCGCAGTCTGGGAACGCCAATTTCCACATTGGCAGGACACCCGGGAAAAGACCATGACTTATATATGCATTTGACGGGAGAACAAAGACTCAGGGTTTACAAAGGCTTTTATTTTATTCTTGGTTGGCAAAAGACCTGTTACCGCACCACTGTTTACAAAATGTCAATGTCATAACACGCTGTCTGCCAATGTGGAAATTGGCGTTCCCAGGAGTGACTCTCAACGTCTTTCAGGGTTTCCCAAGTCATTATTTGTTCGTGATTGTCGGAAGACAGTTTGCCGAGTCGAGAACCCCACAACATCTTGAAAGTATATGACTTGCAGAGTCAGCCATATGAACTTCTTCAAAAAAAATGGAAGTTGACGGATAGTAACACGGAAACAATACAGGGGGCATAAAAGATCTATAGTCTCAACACGTCCACTTGGTCCACTCCGCCCTTCCGATGCATCTGCTCCCCACCAGATTCTATTATTCATTGAAACCCGTGCTCTCCGTTAATTTGATTCCCTTGTCCTTTTGCTCTACACTACAGACTTGATCAGACAACGGAAATTTCCACCCTTCAGGTGGGGTTTGTAGAATAGATGCGGAAAATTTGTCAATTCCGATAAACTCACGTTTTTATCCGGGGACCAGACCGGCCAGGTCGTCCCTGTCATGAATGGAAACCCTATGCCTCTCTGGCTTGGTATAAATGAAGATCTTTTTGATTCCGGTGTAGCACTCAGTGATGGGGAATCCGTACTCTTCGCTTCCAATGAGGAGCGCTATTCCCGGCGAAAAAATGAAGGGGGATTCCCTCATCTGGCTCTGGAATCTCTGTTCAAATATACGGGTATCGCCCCTCAGGATATTGACTATATCTGCATGTCCGGCCTCATGACTCCTCCCCCGCCTGTGCGACTCCTTCCCTTCTCTCATCAGTGGCTCTATAATGCCCGACGGGAAAAGGAAGAATCTTTCTTGCGGAAAATACTGGACGATGTCACTTTTTATCTTCCTGTTTCACATACCTCGGACACCTCATTGATGCGGAAATGGTCACAGCCTTTCCTTCCCATGCTTACCCGGCGTGTCCTGCCCAAGGCTCTGAAAAAGAAGCCGATCTGTTATGTGGAACACCATCTGGGCCATGCAGCCGCCGCATGGAAACTGTCCGGCTTTGATGACGCCCTTATCCTCTCTGTGGACGGCATGGGCGACGGTCTGTCTCTTCTTGTCATGCGTTCTTCACCGGGGCGTCCTCTTGAACGTCTCTGGGAAGTATCCTCCAGAGACAGCCTCGGTCTCTTCTTTCAGGTGCTGACCGAGGTCTTCGGTTTTGTCTCCTGTCGCGACGAAGGTAAAATCACCGGACTTGCTGCAGGTGGCTCAGCCGACAATGTGGATTTCCCCTTCCCCTTTGAATATGTGAACGAAGAACTCCGTTTCACGGGCAAATTCGGTTTCGGAAAACGTGGCATTGACTGGGCGAAAAAGCACTTGGGCGAACGTTATGCCAAAGAAGATCTGGCCGCCTGGGCTCAGGATAATCTCGAAAAATATGTTGTCCAGATTGCCAGACGCTTTCTGAAAGAAACAGGATTAACAAAACTGGCCATAACGGGCGGTGTGGCGGCCAATGTGAAACTGAACCAGCGTCTTCACGCCATTGATGAAGTGGAAGAGCTTTTTGTGCTTCCGAACATGGGCGACGGCGGATTGGGACTGGGTGCCATTTGTGCTCAGGATGATGTCAGCCTGAGACGGGCCACAGATGTGTTTTGGGGTGAGTCCTTCACAGATGACGAGATAGAAGCTGTCTTGAAGAAAGCGGAACTGCCTTACAAGCGCGTTGATTCCATTGAGGAGGAAATGGCTGCTCTTCTGGCAAAGAGTTATCTGGTTGCACGTTTTACGGGGCGGATGGAATGGGGACCCCGTGCTCTGGGCAATCGCTCCATCCTGGCACAGACCACAGACAGCCAGGTCGTACAACGCCTGAACACGCTTCTGCAGCGAAGTGATTTCATGCCTTTTGCGCCTGCTGTTCTGGCTGAAGATCTGGATTTGTATTGTCTTCAAACACAATCGGGCCGTCATGCAGCGGAATTCATGACCGTGTGCTTTGACTGCACGGACAAAATGAAAGATGAAAATCCGGCCATCGTTCATGTGGATGGTACGGCCAGGGCACAGGCTGTCCGAGCGGAGAACAACCCCTCTTTTCATAAAGTTCTCCAAGCCTTCAAAAATATCACAGGAAGTGGCGTTCTCCTGAATACGAGTTTTAATGTCCACGAAGAGCCCATTGTCCGTACGCCTGAAGAAGCCGTGTCCGCTTTTAAACGAGGACGGCTTGACTATCTTGCCATAGGGCCTTTTCTCATGGAAGGGCTTCCCCTGCAGGAAGGATTGTCCTGAAATCCGGGCCCCTTTCCCCTGCTGCAGCAGGCTTTACGGGCTTCTTTTTTCCCGTGAGAGCACACGCTCAGCCTTTGACTGTAACGGTCGCTTCGTGTATTGTATGCCTTTCACGCATAGTGAATGATCAACACTTTTTACATAGAAAAGGGTTTCTCAGGTGAAGAGAACTGTTCTTCTTTCCGCACTTCTTCTGTCTTTGACCTGTCTCGCTGTTGCAGGCGAATCGCCTCAGTTTCGCGGTCCCACCCGGGATGGCCGCTTTGAGGAAAGCAATCTTCTCACATCCTGGCCTGAAGAGGGCCCCCCATGTCTGTGGGTTACCCACGGGCTCGGCAAGGGCTATTCTTCTCCTTCCATTGCCGGTGGAAAGATCTATGTTCCCGGAATGACCGATGAGAAAACAGCCGCAATCTTTGTCCTCAATCTGGATGGAGAGATTGAAAGAAGCATTCCCGTGGGAATCGAGACGGAAGATACCCAGGCACCCGGCCCCCGGTCCACACCGACCATTGAAGGGGATCACTTGTATATGCTTTCGGGGCTGGGCGATCTTTTCCGACTCCATATCCCTACGGGTGAAAAACTCTGGTCCGTGAATATTCTGGAACGCTTTTCCGGTCCTAATATCATGTATACCCTGGCCGAATCCCTTCTTGTGGATGGCGACCGTGTCATCTGCACGCCGGGCGGACCTGATGCCGGTGTGGCTGCGCTGGACAAAAATACGGGCGAGACCCTGTGGACCTCCAAAGGCTTCACGGATGAGGCCTCCTATTGCGCCCCTGTAATTTACACGCACAACGGCCGACGCCTCCTCTTTACCGCTACAGCCAATTTTTTTGTCTGCCTGGATGCGGAAGACGGCACTTTCTTGTGGAAAATGGAACATCCTGTTCTTGATGGGATCCACGCTGTAGCACCTTTATATATGGACGGCCTGTTATATTACACCAGCGGCTATGAATCAGAAAGCGGTGCTCTGCGCCTTTCGGAAGACGGTTCCTCCTACGAAAAAGTATGGCAGGACAATGAGATGGACTGCCAGCATCATGGTGTCATTCTTCATGAAGGGCACCTCTATGGGAGCAATCACCGCCGGGGAAACCATCTCATGTGCATCAACATGCAGAGTGGTGATCTGATGTGGAAAACCAAGGAAGTCAAACAGGGAACCATTGTCTATGCTGATGGCATGCTTTATATTTATGAAGGCCCGACCCGGGGTATCGTCCATCTGGTGAAAGCCGATCCGGAAGCATTTCAACATCGCGGCTCCTTCAGGATTACAGAGGGTAACGGCCGGCACTGGGCACATCCGGCCATTGTAGATGGCATACTTTATATCCGCCATGGAGATGCGATCATGGCCTACGATCTCCGAGACAAGTCCTGAGTTTTTCTCAACTTCAAATCTCTTTTTTGTATCCCCCATGCTACGTGATTCCAGCTGATGGGATCGGAGCCCTCTTTCGGAAAAACGTTCTTTACTGTCTTGTCCGGATCTTTTTCCCCTGATGGCTTGTATCAAAAGCACTGTTTTGTAAATAATGTAATTACAATGTTTTTTGTTTTGCCGTGAATTTTCAAGGAGTACCCATGTTTTTTTTCTCTAAAGTTTACAAACGACATCTTTTCGTTCTCACCTTCCTTCTCTTCCTTTTTCCCCTGGCTGCCAGTGCTCTTTCCATGGAGGAAGCCCTGTCCGCTTCCAGAGAACGTCTCGCGAAAAAATATAACCTGTCACAATTGAGTGCCTTAACCTTTGACGAAGTTCTGGCTGAGCTCACGCCGGAAGAGCGGGATACTTTTTCCACAGAACATATCCGTTTCACAGTCAGTTGTCCCGTACGTGTTTATGTGCTCTATGACAAACTCTTTGAGGATCGTGGCCCTTTTGAAGCTTTCTGGTTGAAAGAGCGTTCCTTCGAACGCACCGATGTGGTTGTTGACAGTGATGGAGATCTTTTTATCGGTTATGCCCGCAATTTTGAAGCGGGGCCTGTAGCTCTGGGCATCAATTCTTTTTCCGGAAATTTTCTGCAATATTTTGTTGCCATTCAGCCTCTAAATGCAAAAGATGAAGTGCTAATCTCTGACGGCTATCCTGAAGAGCTCACCGTGGATGCCTTTGAATTGGGAGTCCTGCCTTATACGCACCCTGAATGGGATCCTCTGGAAGAATTCCCGGACGAATTGCAAGGAGCCACATTGTTGCGTGTGGATGCACGCTGGCGTCGGTCCAGTATGCTTCTCAACTATTTTGTTGAAACGGAATATCCAGCCACAGCGGAGCCGGACAATATCATTCTCACCTGGAGCGAAGACCCCCGTTATACGCAAAGCATTCAATGGCGCACCAGTGAAGAGACTCAGACCGGAGCTGTGGCCTATATGAAAAAACGGGATCATGTACACTTTTCGCCGGGAAGCCCACAGATCGAAAAAGCTGTATCTTCCCGTCATGAATCCAAAAAAGTATTGAACCAGCCCGTTATTTTTACCCATTCCCTCACTCTTAGGAATCTGGAAGCGGACACGACTTATGTTTATGCCGTGGGAGATGGCTCTGAAGACGGTTGGTCTGATCTGGCTGAATTCAAGACAGCGCCTGAGGAAGAATCGGCTTTTTCCTTCATTTACATGGGCGATGTTCAGGTTGGTTATCCCCGCTGGCGCAGTCTTCTTGAAAAAGCCTGGCGTGACCAGCCCCACGCACAATTCTACATGCTCGCAGGTGACAATGTGAACCGGGGTGTTGACCGCAATGAGTGGGATTCCTTCTTTAAGCACAGCCGGGACGTCTTCGACCACCGTGTTGTTATTCCCGCATTGGGCAATCATGAATACATCGGCGGAGACCCACAATTGTACCGTGACTTTTTCATTCTCCCGGAAAACGGGCCTGAAGATGCGGTCAAAGAGCACTGTTATTCCTTTGAATACAGCAATGCTCTCTTTGTTGTGCTGGACACCAATCTGATGCCCGAAGAGTATGTCTCCTGGCTGGACAAGACCCTGGCTGAAAGCAATGCGGTCTGGAAATTTGTGATGATGCACCATCCTCTGTACAGTTCCGGTCAGTGGCGTGACAACAAATGGCTCCGTGATGTGTTGCTTCCTGTTTTTGACCGGCATCATGTTGATATGGTCTTGCAGGGACATGATCACACCTATTTGCGCACAGCTCCCATGTACAACGATGAGAAAGTGGAAAGTCCGGCTGAAGGTACCATCTACGTGCTGTCCGTATCGGGGACAAAGTTGTATAAACTGGCCTTCAAGCCTTATACGGAAGTCGGTTATGAACAGCTGTCCACCTACCAGGTCATTGATCTGCAATTGAATACGCCCCGGCTCGTCTACCGCGCTTATGACGTGGATGGCAATATGGTGGATGAAGTCATTATCGAAAAATAGCGCCTGTGCAGTTATTAAAAATACATTTAACCGGGCATCGCCAACAGGATTCTCTTCATGAGCAAAGGTTTATTTTTACAGAATATCATTGCTGTCATCTGGGACTTTGACAAAACACTTTCACCCCATTACATGCAAACACCCCTGTTTGAATATTATGAAGTGAATGAGCAGCAGTTCTGGAAGGAAGTAAACGCTCTTCCGGCCTTTTATAAAAAGGAAGGTATTACTGTTCATCAGGATACCTGCTATCTCGGGCACCTGCTGACCTATGTCCGTTCGGGAATCATGAAAGGGCTGTCCAATGCGAAGCTTCGTGAACTGGGTGCGGACATCACGTTTTATGATGGCATCCCAGATGTCTTTGACCGGTTGAAAAAGATTCTTGAAGCGTCAAAATACCAGGAGTTTGATCTGCGGCTGGAACATTATGTGGTCAGCACAGGACTGGCTGAAATGATCCGGGGCTCGATCATATCCGATTATCTTAGCGGAATCTGGGCAAGTGAATTCATCGAAACACCGGCTGAACCGGGCTTCGATCCAGCGGGAAAACCAGACCGGGGCGAAATCACCCAGCTGGCCGGATGTCTGGATAACACGACAAAAACCAGAGCTATTTTTGAGATCAACAAAGGGGTCAATAAAGATGCCAGCATCTCTGTCAATGATACCCTTCCCGAGATAGAACGGCGCGTACCCATCCAGAATATGATTTATATTGCCGACGGCCCCAGTGATGTACCCAGCTTTTCTGTCATACGCAAGCATGGCGGCAAGGCCTTCGCCATTTATGAAAAGGATTCTCCCACCCATTTTAATCAGGTGGATGAATTGCAGCGCGCTGACCGGGTGGATTCTTACGGTCCCGCTGATTACAGCGAAGGCAGCCAGACAGATATGTGGCTGCGCAAACATATCACCGGCATAGCCGACCGCATGGTCCGTGAACGGCGGGATGTGACCTCCGGAAACGTTGCGAAAGGCCCGCAGCATCTCTGAGACAGGGATGAGAAACAGGCTTCGGCTCAGTACAAACACAAGAGAAGAAAGAGGAATTCAAATGAATATGGCTCTGCTGCTGGCAAGCTCAGTCCTTGCCTTTCAAGGCGTTTTTTCTTTCGAAGATGATGGTTCTTCACTCATCTTGCGGGAAAATGACAAAGCGGTCTGGGAGTTTCACTATGCGCTGGTACAGCCTCCCTTTCCTGTGCCGGCACACTATGAGAGGGCATGTTATTTTCATCCCCTCTATGGTCTGGATGGTGAAATCATGACCCAGGATTTTCCCATCGATCATTTTCATCATCGGGGCCTGTTCTGGGCCTGGCCGGACAGTCTGGCCGGTGAGAAGAAAATTGATGTCTGGATTTTGAAAAATGCCCGACAACGCAACCTTTCCCGTGTGGAGAAAGAGGATGATGCGGAAAGGGCTGTTCTCAGTCTGGTCAATCATTGGGCCTTTGATGAAAATCCGGATCAGGGGATCATGAAAGAAGAGGTGGAAGTGATCGTATATCCGGCCGAAGACAGTCACAGAGCCATGGATTTCACACTGACCTTCACCAATGTGAGTGACGGAACCATCACCCTTCGGGGCAGCGGAACAGACAACAAGGGCTATGGCGGATTTTGTTTCAGGCCCGATGCCTTGCGGAAAAACTTTATCTTCACTGCGGCAACGGGCCGGATCGAAGAGGATGCGCTGGCATTGGAGTCGCCCTGGGTGGATATTTCTTTTCCTGTTGTCAAAGGTGAGACAGCTCTGTCCGGGCTGGCTGTTTTTCAGCATCCGGATCTTCCGGGCTTTCCCCATGCAGGATGGATTCTACGTCATTATGGTTTTCTCGGGCAATCCTGGCCCCATACGCAAGACCATCTCATGAATCCGGGAGACTCTTTCACCTTGAAATATCGGGTTGTTCTTCACAGAGGAAGTTGCGAAGAAGCAGACGTACCCTCCCTTTTCCAGGCCTATATGACGGCGCAACAATCCGAGTAAAGGCAAACACTTGCAGAACAAAGAGAATCACCCATGAAAAGCACCGCACTGGATTATGATCTCCCTGAATCCCTCATTGCGCAATATCCCGCTCAGAAGAGGGATGCTTCCAGATTGATGGTTCTTGATCGAAAGAAGGGGAATATTCAGCTTGATCTCTTTGAGAATCTGGCACACTATCTGAAGCGCGGAGATTGTCTGGCTCTCAATGACACGCGCGTCATCAGGGCACGGCTCCATGGCCATAAAACTACGGGCGGGGCTGTGGAGATTTTTCTGCTTCAGGAACTGGGAGACGGGAGCTGGGCTGCTTTGGTAAGACCTTCAGCAAGGTTGAAACCAGGAAATACTGTCATCTTACCGACGGATCTGGCAGCGAGGGTGGACGAAAGACTGCCGGGAGGGAAACGGCGTGTATATTTCAACACGGGAGACGTCATCAGCCGTCTGGAAGAGGCGGGGGAAATTCCTCTGCCTCCCTATATCCATCGCGATCGCCCCGACGATAATGATGCGAGCAGGTATCAGACTGTTTATGCGGACACTCCCGGCGCAGTGGCGGCTCCCACGGCGGGACTCCATTTTACGGACGCTGTTTTTAACACCCTCGCCAGAGAAGGGATTGAAAAAGCATTTCTCACCCTCCATGTCGGCTATGGCACCTTCAAACCCATTCAGACAGAGTTGCTCAGCGAACATCGTATGGATGATGAGGAATATGTTTTTCCCGATGAATCCGCACAACTTCTCAACAATACCCGGAAAAATGGAGGGCGGGTAGTGGCCGTAGGAACCACTTGCACCCGTGTCCTTGAATCCTGCTATTCAGAAGGCATGTATCGCTCCGCCCGGGGCTGCACCGATCTTTATATCTATCCACCCTATCAATTTTCCGCTGTGGATATACTGCAAACAAATTTCCATCTCCCCCGCTCCAGTCTGCTGGCGCTCGTATGTGCTTTTGCCGGAAAAGACTTTGTTATGGAGGCTTATCGCCGGGCTGTACAGGAAAAATTCCGTTTCTATTCTTACGGAGATGTCATGTTGATCCTTTGATAAAGTCCTTGCTTTTGATATCTCTTTAAAAAGTGCTCTATACTTAGGGTTGTCAGGCTGCAAAGGGGCGGATACTCTCCTCTTTTCTGTTGTTTTTTCTCCCTTCATGATAGGAGTATCAGATTCAATGACCATTCCAATGGTTGATTTACGGGCACAATATGCGACTCTTCGTCCGGAAATAGAAGCGGCGGTTCTGGCCGTTTTGGAGCGCCAGCAATTCCGTGGCGGTGCCGAGGTGGAGGCCTTTGAAGAAGCTCTGGCCGCTTATGCGGGCGTGCGTCATGCACTGGGCGTCAGTTCAGGTACGGATGCGCTCTTTCTTCCCTTGAAAGCACTGGACCTGCAAGCGGGCGATGAAGTAATCACGACCCCTTTCACCTTTTTTGCTACAGGGGGCGCCATTGTCAATGCAGGGGGTATTCCTGTTTTCGCCGATATTCTGCCGGATCGCTTTACTCTGGATCCCGAAGATGTGAAAAGAAAACTCAGCTCCAGAACACGTTGTATTCTTCCTGTCCATCTTTATGGGCAATGTGCGGAGATGGAAATTCTGGCTGAAATTGCTGCTGAAAACAATCTTCCGATCATTGAAGATGCCGCACAGGCACTGGGCGCACGGAAAGGCGATAAGGCCGCAGGAGCCTGGGGTATGGCGACAGCTCTTAGTTTTTATCCCACCAAAAATCTGGGAGCAGCGGGAGAAGGAGGAGCTATTTTAACCAATGATGACGCACTGGCTGCAAAGCTGCGCCTTCTCCGCTGTCACGGTGCCAGTGCACTCTATCAGCATGGGATCGTGGGGACAAACAGCCATTTGCATACCATTCAGGCGGCTGTGCTTCAGGTGAAACTCTCCTGTCTCAGCGAATGGAACGAACAGCGTCGGGAAAGGGCCCGCTATTACACGGCGGCACTTCAACAGATTTCCGGTATTACCTGTCCTTCCGAAGCACCGGAAGCTTATCACGTCTATCACCAATATGTGATCCGACTTCCTGAGCGGGACCAGGCAAAAGCCTTGCTTCAGGAACGGGGTATCGGTAGCGGGATCTTCTATCCTCTCCCCCTCCATCAACAGCCCTGCTTTAAAGAATATATTCAGACGGGACACACATGCCCGCAGGCGGAAGCAGCGAGCAAAGAGGTATTGGCCCTGCCCATCTATCCGGAACTCACCACAGCACAGCAGGACAGGGTTATAGAAGCCTTAAGCGACCATTGTGCTTCTCTGAGTTAAAAACAGGAATGCGCACACAGGTGCTCAGCTTCCGAGACCGCCATCCACCCGCAGGACAGTGCCGGTAATATAAGCGGCTTCGTCAGAGGCGAGAAAAGCCACAGCAGACGCCACCTCCTCCACTGTTCCGGCTCTTTTCAGAGGGATTTGCGAGATCAGGGCTTCCTGCAGTCCGGTCGGCAAAGAGGCGGTCATATCTGTTTCAATCAGTCCGGGAGCCAGCAGATTGACAGTTATGTTTCGCGAGGCCATTTCGCGGGCATAGGATTTGGTAAAGCCGACCAGCGCCGCTTTGGAAGCGGTGTATGCGCATTGTCCCGCATTACCGCGCAAGGCCGCAACAGATCCGATGGTGATGATACGGCCATAGCGTTGTTTAACCATCAAGGGTGCTGTGGCTTTGCAGCAATGAAATACACTGTTGAGGTTGCTTTGAATGACCTGATCCCAGCGTTCTTCCTTCATGCGCATGAGAAGGCCATCCAAAACAATGCCGGCATTATTGACCAGTATATGGATGGTGCCCCACCGTTCCTGAACCCGGGCAACCAGAGCCTGCACTTCCTCATGGCGAGACACATCACAGCCCAGACCTAAGGATTCTCCGCCAAGGGAGCGGGCCACTTTCTTCGCCTCTTCTTCCGATCTACCGCAAAAAGCAACCTGTGCTCCTTGCTGCACAAAGAGGCGGACAATGGCATTGCCTATGCCGCGGGTTCCGCCTGTTACGAGAGCAACTTTTCCTTCCAGTGGTTTCATGGTCTTTTCCTTTGACAGAAGCAGACGAAAAAAAGATCCTCTGCTCCAAGCATACTTCAGGGAAAATAGTATTTCGAAAGCATTCCTGTATGGGATCTTGTATCTTGTTTTATCAAAGAACACTTTGCAGGAAAAGGAAAAATATAAAAGGAAACTCAGACCTCCGGATCACCGCCGGAAAGAGAGGCGCCGGCTGTGGCCTCCACCTTTTCTGATGTCTCTTCTTTTTCACTGGACTCAGTCGCAACACTGGTCTCTGTGGAAGAAAGGTTCTGAGATGAGGAGACTGCGCTGCTTTCAGATTGTTTCAATGCCAGAATATTCTGCCGTATATGTTCGAGCAGATGATTTTCCAAGGCATGACAGGTGCCATAAATGGCGTTTTCAATACCGCGAACGGTACTGGCGCCATGGAGAACAATGACGGTTCCATTGACACCGAGCAAAGGAGCACCGGAATATTCGTTGGGATCCATTCTGTGCTTGATCTGCTTGAGCGCTTTGCGGGCGAGGACCGCTCCGATTTTGCTCATGTTGGAACTTTCGAAATGCTCACGCACCATCTTGCCCATGAAAAAGGCGACGGCTTCACTGGTCTTCAAAAAGAGATTGCCGATAAAACCATCGCAGACAACAACATCCGCTTTGCCTTCACAGAGAGGACGGGGTTCAATATTGCCGATAAAGTTGAGGTGCTTGGCTTTGGAAAGGGTACTGTATGCTTCCCTGGCCGTGACGCCGCCCTTCACGTTTTCCTCGCCAATATTCAGAAGCGCAATGCGGGGATTATCCACGCCCAGAGCATGCTTGGAATAGGCAACGCCCATCTCTGCAAACTGGCACAAGTGACGGGCTGTGCAATCCACATTGGCACCCAGATCCAGTACAACAGTCCGCCCTTCGAGAGTGGGGAAAGTCTGGCTCAATGCAGGCCGGGCAACACCGGGGAGAGATCCCAGAATAACCCGGGCGGCAACCATGATGGCCCCTGTATTCCCTGCACTGATGAAAGCCTCCGCCTCGCCATCTTTCACCAGACGCATGGCCACGTGCATGGATGAATTTTTTTTCTTTCGTACGGCAACGACAGGCGGCTCCAAAGGCGTGATGGCCTCTGGAGCATGACGGATGGTTATTTTGCCCCTTTTGGGGAAGGCATCCAGCTTTTCGCTGAGAAGATTTTCATCTCCCACCAGAATAATCTCTGCGTCCGTATTCAGGCTTGCCAAGACAGCACCTTCCACCTCAGGTCCAGGCGGTCTATCTGTTCCCATGGCATCCAATGCAATTCGCACAGAGATATCCTTTATCAACTATCAGCGCTCATAGAGAGATATCCGAAGCGCAGGCTGGATATCCCCGGGAGCGGATTACTCAGTCGTTTTGAGGTTTGACGACAACACGACCTTTGTAAAAGCCCGTTTTCAGACAAACGCGATGCGGCAGTCTGGCTTCGCCGGAATCAGGACATTCGATTACATTCGGGGGGGTAAGGGCATGATGGGAACGACGCATCCCTTTTTTGGCCTTGCCGGTACGTCTCTTGGGTACTGCCATGATTAACTACTCCTTATCCTTGTCGGGAGCCAGCTGCGGGTAAAATTTTGCCAGCGCTGCGAGTCCCGGGTTATCTATTCTTTGCTGCGATGCTTTTTTCTCTTCACAGCCGCATTGATGCTTATTCAAATTGGCGCCGCAATGGCCGCAAATACCTTTGCATTCTTCACTGCATACAAAGGTGTATGGTTCGGCAAATACAACCTCCTCCCACACATAGGGAGCCAGATTGATGACACGTTCCTGAGCTGACTTTGAAAAATACTCTTCAACTTGTTCCGGAGAAAGATACTCCGACTCTTCTTCTGTGCGGCTGATTTCTCTGAGCACACTTCCGGAGGTCTCTTCAAAGATCCAACGGACTTGAACAGAAAAAGGGACGGCGGCTGAAGCCAGGCACTGGCAGCATGTTCCGTGATAAGTGCCATTCACTATGCCGCGAAAGGTGTAAGTGTCACGAAATTTTGTAAATCTGCCGGAAACACTCACTGTATCCACAGCTACAGCCTGGGTATCAGGCGGTTGAATGGATTCTACAGGGGTGCATTCCTCATACTCATAGCCGTCGACACTGATGCTGGAAATTGGAATTGTCAGGATGTTCATACAAAGGCATTCTTTCCAGTGGCGCAATATAGTCTATTGTATCAAATTGCGGCCGAATATTTCAAAGAAAGGTCTCAGTAAAATTTACCGGATGAGCCTTTCTGCTGGAGGCGGGAGTGATGGGCCTGCACAGAGATACCAGGCCGGAAACACAAAAGACAGCAGCTCTTTTCAGCCTGATCAGCCTGCTCCTTCATTCCCCTCTCTGGCATCAGTGCCTTGCTGATAACCCCCGCTTCCATTCAGACTCATCTGACACGGCCAGGCAACTGCAACAAAAAGGAAGACTTTGCACTCTTGAATTGTTCAACATGGGAAGGATGTACTCTATTGTTGGAAATCCGTATTGGCCCGGCTTTGATTTATCCGTCTTCAGTACCGTGGGCGCAAGCTTGAAAAACGAAAGAAAAGGCTTGGAGTTGCCCATAAGCCCCTATTTCAGTATACTAATCACGCCTGCAAACTGATCTTTGTGATCCTTGACTGTTGTGGCATTCCCATGAACCCTTACTCCTCAGGTATAAGGAATTTTCCATGCTTTCTGTCAGACATTCTTTTGGTGCATCGTTGCTCTTTCTCCTGGTGATCGGGATGATTTTTCCGGGAGCTTTTGCTGCTCCTCAGGAAAAACTTCCCTGGACACTGCGGGAACATTATACTTTCAGCGGAGGAGATCTACGGCTGGACTATGCCAAGGACAATGGCGAGTGGCGCATCAAGATCTTTCAGGAAGACAGTGAACAGGCACGCTTGAATCCTGATCTTATTTTAAAAGAAGTCACTTTTTCCATTGAGCTCAGCGATGGACGCGTATTGACCAATGACATGTTCGGCGCAGCGGGAGAAACCATTTTGGACCGGGGGCCGGCCTCCTGGGAAGCAGCCGGCGAGGGAACACACTATGCTGTTCAGTTCATGCCTCTGGAAGGATTGGCCGTTGAACATGCGATCACAACAGTCAAACAATGGAACTTTCTGCTGCTGACAGTAAAAGTGAAAAACATCAGTGAAGCCCCTGTGGGCATCAAAAAAATCACCATTGTGGATATTCCTTCCGGAAGTTTGCAGGGCTTGAGTGAGCAGGCTGAAATAGGAAGCTGCAACACCTTATTCCGCGGGGGTCGTCCTGTGTTTTCACCCGAAGGCAATGCCTCTTCCTTGCGCATTTTTGATCAGGGACGTGACATTATCATCAATATGGCACTCATCCCCCGCGGGAAAGCAGCATCGGGAATCAGTTCCTGGCGCGAAAGCGGAAGCTGGTACGGTCGCATTGAAAGCGATTTCTCACCGGGTAAAACACTTGCGCCGGGAGAGACTCTGGAGGCTGATCCTCTGTGGTTGAGCATGGGTGCAGGTGCCGCACAACAGGATACCCAATATTCTTATCTCCTCTACCATTTCTGCAAAGAAGCCGTCAGCATTGACCAGCCCAGAGCCTGGGTCACCGTTTCCGATACGGCTGGACTCACCAGGCTCAAAGCCCAGGCCGCCAATGCTGCATCTCTGGGTATCAGTCATGCCTTGATCCCCAACAACTGGGAAAGCAAACCCGGTTCCGGCGATGGCGGCTCCCCCCTCTATCCCAGAAATATGGGCGAAGCCGCTTCCGCACTTCAAGCCGCTGGAACAATCCCGGGCATTACGCTTGACGCTCTTCTGGCCAAAGGCGGTGGCAACCATACAGCTAAGAGTGCTGACGGGCAGCTGTGGAATAATCCCTGTGTACCTGAAGGAAGAGCCGCTGTTCGAGATAGAATACGCACCCTCTACTCAAAAGGATTTGGATTTTTTATTCTTGAAGAGTCAACCATCCCTGATGAAGTACTGCTTGCTTTCGGGATCAGTCGCGAAGAAGCCGATTGGGCTGCATTCTCTGCGGCTACGGAAGCGGTTCAAGACACAAAGGCCACCGTTCTCCCTGCAGCTGCAAGTGCACAGCCTGTGAATCGTGATGCCTGGCTGGCCGCCGCTTCTTCTGTCGCCCGTATCCGTGAGGGAGATATCGGTATTGCACCGGTAGGCCTTCTTGTCGGCCAGGACAGCATGCCCGACTTTGAAACCAGAGTCGCCCTGCAATTGTGGCCCGGGCCTCTCCAGTTTGTTGATGCGCCCACAGGACAGACCGCACGCTTTGTTGCTGCACTGCTGGCCCGTCCCCCTTACCGTGCCCGGCCGCAGGATCCCTGTCGTACGGCTCCCCTTATCTGGCTGACCCGTGCAGGAATCAACATCAATCCAAATGTGGGTGAAGGGATCATGCAATTCTCCGGTGCCTCCGCCTGGAAGGTGAATGATCTGGAATGCTTCAACAGAGCCGATACTCAACCCCTGATCTGGCAGGATAATAATGGGGCCATTGCCGCTTTGACAGAGGGAACTCTTCCCATGGCTCCTCATGCAACAACCCTCGGCCTCTTGAATGCGTCAACTGAACCCATGTTTTGCGGCCTTTCCGGGGAACCCATGCTCGGCTTGTATCAGGCGAAAAAAGTCCAGTGGGATCCAAATAAAAGAGTTCTTTCCGGTAATCTGGAAGGTCCTTTTATGAAAGATGCCGTGGCTGTCTTTTATATCCCCACAGGTATGCAGCCCCGTTCTGTGAGTGTGGGCGGTAAATCAGTGCGTGCACAGGCCAATGGAAACTGGCTGCAGCTGCCCATTGATGCATCAGGGAATTCTTTCGAACTGCATTTTTAAACAACAAACTGACATGTTTTCTCCCGGCTTGCAAATGTGAAACATTCCAGGCCGGGATTCTTTTTAAAATACAACGGCGGCTATCCACATATTTCTCTTGAGAAGTGGACGGTTTTAGAGGGGGCATACCACCCTAACTCACGCCAGACACTCCTGTGTATAAATATAATACACCGCAGCCAATTGCGAAAAGACCTGCAGCGACAACAATTATGAAGCGCGAAAGTATTCGGTACTGGTCTTGCAGTGCGCTGACAGAACAGACCTGCGATGCCGATATATCATCAGTAATGCTGACCAGCAACTTTTTACGAAAGATAGCGGCGAAAGCACTCGGTAGAAATGCAAGAGAAACAGGAATTAACAACCCTGCGCCGGTTACTGCTCCAATAGCAAGAATTGGAACTATCAAGCATAGTCTTTTGAATAATTCCACACGACGAAATGTCCTGAATTTACGACATGGCTCTATGTTTTCCCTGACATCACATTTTTTGTAAAGAGTTGCGACAAAACCCAAACGCAAGCCTGCAGTCCGGCCTATAGTTCTCAGTTCTTGTATCTCCAGTATACATAAACAAAACCCTAAAAAGAGTCCGACCATCTCAGAAAATATGGGCTTGTATCCCGCGATAACAATGAGGTTAAATCTCATAATAAATGAAACGTCCATATCCTGGAGAATTGAAGGATCGAGCTTTTGCAAAGATTCAATTATTGAGATTTTCAGGCTGTATATAATGTACAGAATTACGCCAATGAGTCCATTCAGGAGTGATATGCCTGGGTGCAGGCTCATAAGCAGACCTCTATGCAACTTATCTAGTGAATAGCCTCTGGATATAATACTTAATCGTTTGGTTTGTCGCATGGCATAAGCAATCCTGAAGTTGATTCTTTCAAAAAGCGACATGTCGGTCAGAGAAGCTTTTTACGTCTGGTAAAACGGTAAATCAACAAGACCGACTATCAAGAATATAAGACATGGCAAGGGTCTCGTGTAGCTGAACACGCCATTATCTATCCCGTTGTTAAAATAAGACCAAATGCCGTACCAGGGTGGTTTTCCTGGTCACAGCTTTGTGCATGATTTTTACTTCTGTTTCTTGCGTTTAGTAACTACAGTTTCAAGATCACTGCCTCCAACACCAAAGCTGACTTTTATGCCAAAATTAATTCGAGCAAGCCAAGCAAGACTGCCTATTTCATATAACTTTGTTAACATCTTGGCACCGTAATCTTTTTTCGGATACAGAATGTCTAACATAACATATAAAACAGTACCAATCACAAAGAAAACCAGACCAATACTTAAAGACCATACAGTCCGTATTAGGACAACAACAATATGACCAAAACCAAAAGACTTTTTTTCATCCATGTCTTCTGTTTCGGATGCATCCTGAATATCACTCTCGTTGTCTGACCTATTGGACGATTCATCCATAGACTGCAGCCTTTGACAAATTTCGTTATAACGTATTTTGAGTTGTTCTTGCTCCTCCTTGGTAGAAGCTGATGAATATGCACTTTCCAGTCGTTTAGCTTCTTGAATCTATGCCTGGCGATCTTCCATTAACGGTCTCCTTTACACCAGAATTTGAAAATGATCTCATCTGATATTGACAAAGTGATTTGACATTGTTACCTGACCCAGTTTAACAAGGTCATCACCTTAAATCAAAAACATTAAAGCTGCAACATGACGATTCAATAGAAATATCGCGGGGGGATATATCAATTCATACTACTATTCGTATACTTCCATTACTGTTTCGAAAAAGTATGTGTCGTAATCAGTGAAACACTCTTATTTTCAATGTTTAAGGTAATGCTTAGAAGCGGATACCGAGTCGCAAAAAAAACGGTATGACAGAAGCAGGGGTTGGGGTCAGAAGATATAAGAGAATTGAAGGGATTAATAGTGTCTGGGGAGTCGGTCGGATTGGTCTGATCAGTCGGATCGGACGGATCTGCGAGGGGCAGAGGTTAAAGCAAGATGCACAAGCACGAATAGTGGACAGAGTGGACAAAACAAACTTGGCCCCTGTCCTCGGGCGATGAGTACAAGTCTCGTTGTAAAGCTCTTTGATGCAAGTACTTAAATACAAATAAGAAACGAGGTGTAGTTAAAGATTCAGGCACAAAAAACCGGTCATCTCGAGATGAGATGACCGGTAAACTTGCGCCGGCGACGACCTACTCTCCCACGGGGTCGCCCCCGCAGTACCATGGGCGCTGACAACCTTAACTACCGTGTTCGGGATGGGAACGGGTGTGACCTTATCGCTAAAGCCGCCGGCAAAATCTGTTGACTGTGTAAGAGTCATAAATTTTGTAGACAGGAATGCAAGGGTAATCAACGAAAAACATACGAGCTCATTGGGCGGTGATCATTACTGTGATCAAATGAGTGCAAGAGACCAAGCCTCACGAGTTATTAGTACTGGTCAGCTAAACATGTTGCCATGCGTACACTTCCAGCCTATCAACGTGGTAGTCTTCCACGACTCTTCAGGACCAACTGGTCAGGGAGATCTTATCTCTGGAGGGGCTTCGTGCTTAGATGCTTTCAGCACTTATCCCATCCGAACTTAGCTACCCGGCGGTGCCACTGGCGTGACAACCGGAAGACCATAGGTTCGTTCATCCCGGTCCTCTCGTACTAGGGACAACTTCCATCAAATCTCCTGCGCCCGCATAGGATAGGGACCAAACTGTCTCACGACGTTTTAAACCCAGCTCGCGTGCCACTTTAATCGGCGAACAGACGAACCCTTGGGACCTGCTTCAGCCCCAGGATGTGACGAGCCGACATCGAGGTGCCAAACCTCCCCGTCGATATGAACTCTTGGGGGAGATAAGCCTGTTATCCCCGGCGTACCTTTTATCCGATGAGCAACGGCCCTTCCATACGGAACCGCTGGATCACTAAGCCCTACTTTCGTACCTGCTCGACTTGTAGGTCTCGCAGTCAAGCTCCCTTATGCCTTTACACTCTACGCATGATTTCCAAACATGCTGAGGGAACCTTTGGGCGCCTCAGTTACTCTTTGTGAGGCGACCGCCCCAGTCAAACTACCCACCAGACATTGTCCTGAATGAGGATAACT